>NZ_JBFTHX010000027.1:0-94193 GCF_056394465.1 Variovorax sp. 10N432 | reverse complement strand
GCCCGCGCTTGCAAGGCGCAAGCCTTGCTGCGCGCGGGCGCCTTGCATCCAGCCCCTTGGCTCGGCAACGCGATCCCCGGAAGTAGTGTGAACAGGCCCTAGCCCCGATTGTTTCCAGTCCGTTAACGCCGCTGTTCCGTTTGCGGCGGTTGCAAGGTGGGGTTCGGCATCAAACTTCTCCTCACCAACCAACCCCTGTGAAGGAACCGAAATGAATGCCTCGAAAGTCCTCGCTGCCGCTGCTCTGTCCTTGCTCGCTGCTGCCGGCGCCCACGCTGAAACCTACGACGGCGTGCATGCGCTGACCTCGTCGGCCAGCCGTTCCGAAGTGGCGGGCCAGGGCGTCGTCGCCGCACGCGCAGGCAACGCCTACGGCGACGCTGCCAGTGCCGGCGCGCAGCCCTTCACCTCCACCGCCAGCCGCTCGGCCGTGAATGCCGAAGCAATCGCCAAGTCGCACGACCCGCTGGCCAGCCTCGACCGCCGCGCGTTCTACCGCGACCAGGTGCCGAGCGCCTACAGCAAGCCGAAGGTCTCTTTCGCGCGCCAAGCCGCGCTCTGAGGCGCATCAGCGCGAGAAGACCTGGTTGAGCCCGATCGCGTAGCCCCGGACACGGTCCGGGCCGCTGCGCGCGACGCTCATGTCGACACTGATGGTCGGCGTCAGATTGAAGCGCAGGCCGGCGCGCGTGGTCCAGGTGTCGAAGGCGCGAAATCGCTCGGCCACCAGCCACAGATTGTCGTTGAGCGCCCAGGCCCCCTGAAGTCCGCCGCGGCCGGTTCGCTCGCCGCTGCCGGGCGTCCAGTCATAGCCCAGGTTGGCATTGATCCACAGGCTGTCGAGCGCGTGCCAGGTCACGGGCACGACGAACTGGCCGCCCGCGCGACCTCCGTGCGTGGCATCCCATACGGCACTGAAGAACAGGGCGGCACTGAGATCGGTCTTGTCCGGCTGCTCGGTGAAGGTCCATTTGAGCTGCGGACCGACGCCATAGGCATACTGGCCCGGCACCGAGGCGCGGTCGACGTTGAAGCCGAGCTCGACCGGCCCGACCCGGCATGCAGGGCCCAGGTGGTAGTCGGTGACCGGTGCAGTGCCGAAGCGCCCGCCCCACACCTCGTACTGGCATTGGCCCGGGTCCAGCGTGCCCGCGTCATCGATGTCGAAGTGCCCGCCCGCATGTCCCGGCATCGCGAGCAGGCTGAGCAGAGGGAGAAGAACCAGACGGGCCATGGCGGCGCATTCTAGGAGCCTCGCGTGACTCAGATTTCAAACTGGGGCTGCAGTTCGCGAATGCGTTTCATTGCGACGCCCGCCGCGGCCGTGCGGGTCTCGACGCCCAGCTTCACGTACACCCTTTCGAGATGCTTCTTGGCGGTGGCCGGACTGCTGCCGAGGATCTCGCCGATGTCCTTGTTGGTCTTGCCCTTGACCACCCAGTACAGCACCTCGGCCTCGCGTGCCGTGAGCTTGAGGCTCAGGCTCATGGCCTCGATCACCGCGGTGTCCGACACCTCGCGCATGATGATCAGCCAGTCGTCGCCCTCGTCGTCATGGCCGGTCTGCTGGTGCAGCCGCAGGCTGAGGCTCGCGGCACCTTGCGCGATCGCCAGGGCCGGCGGTTCGATCTGGCGCTGCTGCGCATCGGGCAGGTGGCGCCGCAGCCACTCGAGCACCGCGGGCGGCGTCACCGGCGCGCTGGTGCCGCAGTAGCGCAGCAGCATCTCGCGCGCCAGCGCGGTCTGCCAGATCAGCTTGCCCTCGGGCATGCGCACCGTGATGCTGGCGTAGCCGAAGGCATCGAGCGCATTGCGCGCCTGTCCCGCCTGCTGCGCTTCCTGGCGCGCCCGCCGCGCGCCCTGCAAGTGGACGTTCATGCGCGCCAGCACCTCCTTCGGCTTGATCGGCTTGGTCACGTAGTCGACGCCGCCCGCCTCCAGTGCCGCGACCAGGTGCTCGGTCTCGGTGAGTCCGGTCATGAAGACGATCGGGATATGCGCGGTCGCGGCATCGGCCTTGAGCCGGCGAGCGACCTCGAAGCCGTCGATGCCCGGYATCATCGCGTCGAGCAGCACGATGTCGGGCCGCGCCTGCGCCACGCGCTGCAGCGCCTGCTCGCCGCTGGTGGCGACCAGCACGGTGTAGCCTGATTCGTCGAGCGCATCGTGCAGCACCGCGAGGTTGTCGGGCACGTCGTCGACGATCAGCACCAGGTCGCTGTTGCCGCCGCTGCCGCGCAGCGTATCGACCAGCATCGGGGGATCGTTCGGGCCGCTCATGGCGTGGTCCCGACGGCCGCGCTCAAGGCCCGGCTCATGGCCTCGAACTGGAATTGCCGCGCCAGCGCGCGCTGGGCGCCGGTCCAGGCCGCGCATTCGGGCTGGGCGGCGTCGATGTCGTCGAGTTGATTCATGATGCCTCGAAAATAGCCCAGGCCCACCGCCTCCTCGAGCGCCCGCAGGCGCGCGGTCGAGGGCAGCACCACCGCGGCCGGTTCGGCCACCGGCGGCGCGGCCGGCGTCTCGGTCCACTCGATGCCGAGCCGGCGCTCGAGCCAGTCGAGCAGCTCGCTGTGGCGCACCGGCTTGACGAAGAAATCGTCGGGCGTGATGCCGACGTCGTTGTCCAGCCGCTTGTCGAAGGCGTTGGCCGAGACGATCGCCACCGCGGCGTCGGCCAGCCCGAGCGCGCGCGACCGGCGAATGGTCTCCCAGCCGTCGATGCCCGGCATCGCGAGGTCGACGAACATCGCATCCGGGCGCCAGCCGGCCGCGACCAGGTCCAGCGCATCGTGGCCGCTGGCGGCGGTGCGCAGCTCGAAGCCCAGCGGCGCCAGCACCTGCACCAGCAGCTCGCGATCGGCTTCCTCGTTGTCGACCACCAGCAGGCGCCGACGCCCTCCCTCGTAGCCGCGCCGCGGCCGGGCCACCGGCGCCGACACGCGACGGCCGCTGCCGGCGGGCAGCTCGTGCACGCGCGGCAGGAACAGCCGCAGGCTGAACACCGAGCCGGCACCGGGCGTGCTCTGCACGTTCATCTCGCCGCCCATCAAGTCGATCAGCATCTTGGCGATGGTCAGTCCCAGGCCGGCGCCGGGCGCCGCCGGTCCGGCCGTGGCGCCGCGGGCGAAGGGTTCGAAGATGCGGCCCAGCTCCTCGGCCGACATGCCTGGCCCGGTGTCCTCGATCTCGATCGCGGCGAACTCGCGCGCATAGCGCAGCCGCAGCGTGACCTGCCCGGCGGCGGTGAACTTGATCGCGTTGCCCAGCAGGTTGATGAGGATCTGCCGCACCCGCTTCTCATCGGCGCGCACCAGCTCGGGCAGGCTGCCGCTGGGCTCGAAGCGGAAGGCCAACCCCTTCTCCTCGGCTGCGAGCTCGAACATGTCGGCCAGCTCGCTCATCAGGTCGGCGAACTGCATCGGGCGCGCATTCAAGGTCAGTTTGCCGGCCTCGATGTGAGCGATGTCCAGCGTGCCTTCGATCAGCGACAGCAGGTGCTCGCCGCCGCGCTTGATCACCGCCACCGCCTGCCGTCGATGCGGCGGCACGGCCGCATCCTCGCCCATCAGCTGCGCGTAGCCCAGGATGCTGTTGAGCGGCGTGCGAAGCTCGTGGCTGATGGCGCTGATGTAGCGGCTCTTGGCCTGGTTGGCCTGGTCGGCCGCGCGCTTGGCCTCCTCGGCGATGCCGCGCGCCTGGTCGGCGCTCTGCTTGGCCGCCTGCAGCGCCCGGTCGGTCTTGCGGTGCAGCTCGATCTCGCGCACCAGCAGGTGGGTCTGGCGGTTCGATTCCTCCTGCGCCACCTTGCGGCTCTGGTGCGCCAGCACCAGCCACCAGGCGACGATGCCCGCGATCACCAGCAGCGCCATGTAGGCCTTGAGGAAACCCGAGCGCAGCGAGGCCGGCTGGGTGCTGGCCTGGGCGCCCTCGCCCAGCAGCGCGTCCCCGAGCGCGCGCAGCTCCTGCTGGTACAGCACGCCGAAGACGCCGGCCAAGAGCGGCACCACGATCAGCATCAGCAGCAGGAAATGGCCGAGCCCGGTGTCGAGGTAGGGCCAGACGCGGCGCGGCAGCAGCCAGCGCAGGGCGCCCGACCATTGCGCCGACAGGCTCGCCTGCGGCTTGCAGAGGTCGCCGCAGCGGGCGTCGAGGGTGCAGCAGAGCGAACAGATCGCGCCTTGGTAGGCGGGGCAGTGCGCCATGTCCGGGCCTTCGTATTCGCCCTCGCAGATGACGCAGCGCTGGGTGCTGAGGCGGCGGTAGCTGCCGGCGCCGGACTCTACCCGGGCCCAGCGGATCGCCGAGCGGTGTGTCGACGGCGCGAAGGGCGCGGCGCCGTCCTCGTGCGAGACCCGCGCGATGTAGTACTTGCCGCGCGTGGCCCAGGCGATCAGCGGTGCGGCGACGAAGGCGGTGCCGAGCGCGATCAACGCCGAGAAGGCCTGCGCCAGCGGCCCGAAGACGCCGAGGTGGGCGGTGATCGACAGCCCCGAGGCCAGCGCCATCGCGCCGACGCCGACCGGGTTGATGTCCCACAGGTGGGCGCGCTTGAACTCGATGCCCGGCGGCGACAGGCCCAGCGGCTTGTTGATGACCAGGTCGGCCACCACCGCCATCATCCAGGCGATCGCGATGTTGGCGTAGAGGCCCAGCACGTCGCCGAGCGCCTCGAACACGTTCATCTCCATCAGCATGAAGGCGATCAGCGCGTTGAACACCACCCACACCACGCGGCCCGGATGGCTGTGCGTGACGCGCGAGAAGAAGTTGCTCCAGGCCAGCGAGCCGGCATAGGCGTTGGTGACGTTGATCTTGAGCTGCGAGATGACGACGAAGATCGCGGTCGCCGCCACCGCCCAGCCGTAGTTCGGGAACACGTACTCGTAGGCCGCCAGGTACATCTGGTTCGGGTCGACTGCGCGCTCGGGCGGCACCATGTGGCTGATCGCCAGGTAGGCGAGCAAGGCGCCGCCCAGCATCTTGAGCACGCCCAGCACCACCCAGCCAGGGCCGCCGGCCAGGACGCCGGCCCACCAGCGGCCGCGGTTGGCCGCCGTGCGCGCCGGCATGAAGCGCAGGTAGTCGGCCTGCTCGCCCATCTGGGTGATGAGGGCGATGCCGACGGTCAGGGCGGCACCGAAGAGGTGCAGATCGAAGCCGTCCAGCTTCGATTTGGAACCGATGTAGTGCGTCACGCCGGCGAACGCACCAGGATCGCGCGCCAGTACGTAGCCGAAGGGCACGACCAGCATGAGCAGCCAGACCGGCTGGGTCCAGACCTGCAGCCAGCTGATGGCCGAGATGCCGTGCGTCACCAGCGGGATCACGACCAGCGCGCAGACCAGGTAGCCCCAGACCGGCGGGATGCCGAGCGCGAGCTCGAGCGCATAGGCCATCACCGCGGCCTCCAGCGCGAAGAAGATGAAGGTGAACGAGGCGTAGATGAGCGAGGTCAGGGTCGAGCCGATGTACCCGAAGCCGGCGCCGCGCGTGAGCAGGTCCATGTCGACGCCGTAGCGCGCGGCGTAGACGCTGATCGGCAGCCCGGCCAGGAAGATGATCAGCCCGGTGCACAGGATGGCCCAGAAGGCATTGGCGAAACCGTATTGCACCAGCAGCGTGGCGCCGACCGCCTCCAGGATCAGGAAGGAGGCGGCGCCGCCGAAAGCCGTGCTGGCGACCCGCCATTCGGACATCCGGCGGAAGCGCTGCGGCGTGTAGCGAAGCGCGTAGTCTTCCAGCGTCTCGCGGGCGACCCAGCTGTTGTAGTCGCGCCGGACCTTGACGATGCGCTGCGGCGCTTCGTCGCTCGGAGCGGGGGGGAAGGCTGGGAGATCCACACCGCATTGGTGCAGCTTTCGTGCCACGGCACGACTGTTGCAACTGTCGGTGACTGCCCAATAATGGCCTGCCCCAAGACGCCACCTCCGCACCCATGGAACTCACACCGCGCGAAAAAGACAAGCTGCTGATCTTCACCGCCGCCCTGCTGGCCGAACGGCGCCGGGCCCGCGGGCTCAAGCTCAACTACCCCGAGGCCGTGGCGCTGATCTCGGCCGCCGTGATGGAGGGCGCGCGCGACGGCAAGAGCGTGGCCGCGCTGATGAGCGAAGGCCGCGCGGTGCTGACCCGGGCCGACGTCATGGACGGCATCGCCGAGATGATTCCCGATATCCAGGTCGAGGCGACTTTCCCGGACGGCACCAAGCTGGTGACCGTGCACCAACCGATCGTCTGACGGCCTGATTCCTTTTCCCACAACAACAAGGACACCATCATGCGCATCACCCGTACCGCACCCGTTCTCGCACTGATGCTCGCCGCCCTGCCGCTGGCCGCCAGCGCCCACACCGGGGTCGACGCCGGCCTGCATCACGGCCTGGTCAGCGGCTTCCTGCATCCGCTGACCGGCGCCGACCACCTGGCGGCGATGGTGGCGGTCGGGCTCTGGAGCGCCCTCACCGCCCGGCGCGCCTGGCCCGACCTGCTGTGGGCGCCACTGGGCTTCGCCTCGATGCTGCTGGCCGGTGCACTGGCCGGACTGGCCGGCGTGCAGCTGCCCGCGGTCGAGCCGATGATCGCCGCCTCGCTGCTGGTGCTGGGCCTGCTGGTCCTCACGCAACGGCGCCTGCCGCCGCTCGCGGCCGCCGCGCTGGTCGGCGTCTTCGCGGTCTTCCATGGCATTGCGCACGGCCAGGAACTGGCCGGCGAATCCGGCGCCGCCCTGACCCTGGCCGGCATGCTTGCCGCCACCGTGCTGCTGCACGCGGCCGGCATCGCCGCGGGATGGGCGTTGCGCCACGGCCATCGCTGGCTGCCGCGCATCGCGGGCGCCGCGGTGGCGCTGTTCGGCGTCGCGCTGCTCGGCAGCACCCTGGCCTGAGGCGGCACCGATGATCCCTGGCGAACTCATCACCGACGAGGGCGCGCACGTCCTCAACCCCGGCCGCCGCGCCATCACGCTGGTGGTCCAGAACACCGCCGACCGGCCGATCCAGGTCGGCTCCCACTACCACTTCGCCGAGACCAACGGCGCGCTCGGCTTCGACCGCGAGGCCGCGCGCGGCATGCGGCTGAACATCGCCTCGGGCACCGCGGTGCGCTTCGAGCCGGGCCAGCAGCGCACGGTCGAGCTGGTCGATTTTTCGGGTGACCGCGTCATTTACGGCTTTCGCGGCCTGGTTCAAGGAAAGCTCTAGATGGCAACCATCGGGCGGCGTGCCTACGCCGAAATCTTCGGCCCCACCGTGGGCGACCGCATCCGTCTCGCCGACACCGACCTCGTGATCGAGGTCGAGGAAGACTACACGCTGCACGCCGGCGGCTACGGCGAGGAAGTGAAGTTCGGCGGCGGCAAGACCATCCGCGACGGCATGGCGCAGGGCCAGCGCACGCGCGCCGAGGGCACGGTCGACACCGTGATGACCAATGCGCTCATCCTCGACCACTGGGGCATCGTCAAGGCCGACATCGGCTTGAGGGACGGCCGCATCGTCGCCATCGGCAAGGCCGGCAATCCCGATGTGCAGCCTGGCGTCGACATCGTGATCGGCGCCGGCACCGAGGTGATCAGCTGCGAAGGCAACATCGTCACCGCGGGCGGCATCGACAGCCACATCCATTTCATCTGCCCGCAGCAGATCGAGGAGGCGCTGGCCTCGGGCGTGACCACCATGCTGGGCGGCGGCACCGGCCCGGCGACCGGCACCTTCGCGACCACCGCGACGCCGGGCCCCTGGCACATCGAGCGCATGCTGCAGGCGGCCGATGCCTTCCCGATGAACCTCGGCTTCCTGGGCAAGGGCAACGCCAGCCTGCCGGCTTCGCTGCACGAGCAGATCGATGCCGGCGTGATCGGCCTCAAGCTGCACGAGGACTGGGGCACCACGCCATCGGCGATCAGCAACTGCCTGGACGTGGCCGACGCGACCGACACGCAGGTGGCGATCCACAGCGACACGCTCAACGAATCTGGCTTCGTCGAGAACACCATCGCCGCCGTGAAGGGCCGCGGGATCTGCGCCTTCCATACCGAAGGCGCGGGCGGCGGGCATGCGCCCGACATCCTGCGGGTGGTGGGCGAGGCCAACTTCCTGCCCTCGTCGACCAACCCGACGATGCCCTACACCGTGAACACGCTCGACGAGCACGTCGACATGCTGATGGTGTGCCACCACCTGGACGCCGGCATCCCCGAGGACCTGGCCTTCGCCGAGAGCCGCATCCGCAAGGAGACGATCGCGGCCGAGGACATCCTGCACGACCTCGGCGCGATCAGCATGTTCAGCTCCGACAGCCAGGCCATGGGCCGGGTCGGCGAGATCGTGATCCGCTGCTGGCAGACCGCCCACAAGATGAAGGGCCAGCGCGGCAAGCTGCCCGAGGATGTCGAACGCAACGACAACTTCCGCGCCAAGCGCTATGTTGCCAAGTACACGATCAACCCGGCGCTGGCGCACGGCATCGCCCACGAGGTCGGCAGCATCGAGGTCGGCAAATGGGCCGACCTGGTGGTCTGGAAGCCGGCCTTCTTCGGCGTCAAGCCCTTCACGATCATCAAGGGCGGCACGATCGCGATGGCGGCGATGGGCGACCCCAACGCCTCGATCCCGACGCCGCAGCCGGTGCACTACCGGCCGATGTTCGGCGCCTACGGCGGCTCGCTCGCGCGCAGCTCGCTGACTTTCGTCTCGCAGGCGGGGCTGGCGGCGGGCATCGGCGAGCGCTACGGGCTCGCCAAGACATTGAGCGCGGTGAAGAACGTCCGCGGCGTGCGCAAGCAGCACATGGTGCACAACGCGCTCACGCCGACGATGGAGATCGACCACCAGACCTATGCGGTGCGCGCCGACGGGCAGCTGCTGGTGTGCGATCCGGCGCAGTCGCTGCCGATGACGCAGCGGTATTTCTTGTTCTAGTCCGGATTCGGGTGCGCGCGGATCGACAATCCGCCTCATCCGAACTCTCTCGCCTTTCATGCTCACCGCCAACAAACTCATGCCCCAGGGTGGCGGCCTCGCGGCCGTCCTGCTCAAGCGCGCCGCCACGGTTGAACTCGACTGGGACGTGCGCCAGAAAAGCCGCTTCGACACCACCGATTCGCAAGGCCGCCAGATCGGCGTGTTCCTGCCGCGCGGCACCGCCGTGCGCGGCGGCGACGTGCTGGTGGCCGAGGACGGCTCGCTGGTCAAGGTCGTCGCTGCGCCGCAGCCGGTGCTGGTCATCACGCACTGCAGCGAACACGGCACGCCCTTCGACCTGATGCGCGCGGCCTACCACCTGGGCAACCGGCACGTGCCGATCGAGCTCAAGCCCGACCACCTGAAGATCGAGCCCGACCACGTGCTGGCCGCCATGCTGCGTTCGATGCACCTGATCGTGCGTGAAGCCGAAGAAGCCTTCGAGCCCGAAGGCGGTGCCTACGGGGCGCACGGCGGCGGCCATGGGCATTCGCATGGCGCGGCGCCGGTGGGGCCGGTGCTGCATCCGGATGCGTATTCGGGGTCGCCGGCAGGCCACTCGCATGGCCATGACCACGATCACGACCATTCCCACGGCCACTCGCACTGATGGCTGACACGCCGGTCGCCCTGCCCGCCAGCAGCCTGCTGCAGCTGATCTGGCTGGCCTCGCCGGCGCTCCCGGTCGGCGGCTTCTCCTACTCCGAAGGCCTCGAGGCGGCCATCGACGGCGCCGGCATCACGACCGAGCCCGCGGTCTCCGACTGGCTGGCCGACCAGCTGCACCTGGCGCTCGCCCGGGCCGACCTGGCCGTGGTCGCCCAGGCCGTCCCGGCCTGGCGGCAGTCGGACGCGGCCCGCATCCGCGCACTCAACGACTGGGTGTTCCAGAGCCGCGAATCGGCCGAATTCCTGCTGCAGACCGAGCAGATGGGCCGTTCGTTCGTCGAATGGCTCAAGCTGCACCATGCCGACGTCGCCGGCGTCTTCGAGGGCTTGCCCGCCAGCTATCCGATCGCCTTCGCCTTCGCCGCCAGCCGCACCGAGGCGTCCGCCCGCGATGCCTGCCTGGCCTTCGCCTTCGGCTGGGCCGAGAACATGATCGGCGCCGCGGTCAAGGCGGTGCCGCTCGGCCAGAGCGCCGGGCAGCGCATCCTGGGTCGTCTGGCGGCGGAAATCCCCGCAGCGGTCGATCATGCGATCACACTCGAGGATGGCGAGCGGCAAGCCTTCTCACCGATGCTTGCAGTGCTGTCGGCCCGCCACGAAACTCAATACTCGCGCCTCTTCAGAAGCTAATGCCAAGGCCAACCATGTCCTCCGCTCTCCACCACATCCCCCACCGCACCAAGAAGCTGCCGCCGCTGCGCGTGGGCATCGGCGGCCCGGTCGGCTCCGGCAAGACCACGCTGCTCGAGATGCTCTGCAAGTCGATGCGCGACAAGTACGACCTGATCGCGATCACCAACGACATCTACACCAAGGAAGACCAGCGCCTGCTGACGGTCGCCGGCGCGCTGCCGGCCGAACGCATCATGGGCGTGGAAACCGGTGGCTGCCCGCACACCGCGATCCGGGAAGACGCATCGATCAACCTCGAGGCCATCGACCGCATGCTGGCGCAGTTCCCCGATGCCGACGTGGTGTTCGTCGAATCGGGCGGCGACAACCTGGCGGCCACCTTCAGCCCCGAGCTGTCCGACCTGACGATCTACGTGATCGACGTCGCCGCCGGCGAGAAGATCCCGCGCAAGGGCGGCCCCGGCATCACCAAGAGCGACCTGTTCGTCATCAACAAGACCGACCTCGCGCCCTATGTCGGTGCCGACCTCGGCGTGATGGAAGCCGACACGAAGCGCATGCGCAAGCAGCGCCCCTTCGTGATGACCAACCTCAAGACCCGCAGCGGCCTCGCAGAGGTGGTGTCGTTCATCGAAGAGCGCGGGATGCTGGCCGAAGCCTGATCAGAGTTCGCTCGCGTCCTTGAGCTGGCGTGCCTTGTAGACCAGCCGGACGCTCGCATGGTGCGGGTCGCTGATGCGCTGGGCGTAGACATCGCAGTCGCCCTGGACCCAGGCCGCAGAGGCGCTGCCCGGGTCGTTCGAGCCGAGTTCGGGACCGAAGCTCTGGCGGCCCCAGGCGACGATCTCGGCAAAGGCCGCGGCCCCCAGGTCGGGCGCCGCGGCGGTCGCGGCGACCCACTCCACGCGCCGCAGCTGGCCGCCGGCAAAGAAGAACACCGGCTCGAAGGACAGCCCCGCGAGCTGCGTCGGCGCGGCCCGCCAGGCCCCGGCGAGGCCACCGGCCAGGCGCTGCGGACGCTGCACCCGCTCGGCACTGGGCAGCACCGCCTGCAGCTCGTCGGCCGACATGCCGAGCCGAACGCCGGGCGGGAGGGCCTGGGCCCAGCCGGCCTGAGCGGCCGACAGCAAGGCGGCGGCGGCGGCGAGCGCGCGGACCGGTTTCGACAGGAAGCAATGCATGGGAATCGGACAGGGAAAAGGCCGGGTATGACTCCGGGCCGGGCGGCAAGTTCAGCCGCGGACCTGCTGCGGGATCGCATCAAATTGTGACGACCGATGTGATTTGGTCCGCATCTTGCTCCTGGATTAGGCCATAGGGCTTGTATCGGAAAGTCACAAGACGCGCCATACTGCCACAACCCGTTACACGTCAGAGCGCCATCATGGCTTCAGAAGCGATCTTCCATCCCGCGACCGGCAGCGTCCAGTTCGCCATTTATCCCGACGGCTACGACGGCGCCCGGATCATTGCCCGGATCGACGAGGAGGCGCTTCACGACCGCTTCCACGCGCCCGAAGGCCGCGATGCGGACCTGGTGCAGGCCTACGCGCGCAACGCCGACTCGATCGACGCCCGGGCCACCGCCCGCTACCGCGAGAACCCGGCCCGCGCGATCTGCCTGGGCAGCGAGGACTTCTAGCCTGGCGGACACCGCGCAGCCACAAAAAAACGGCCCCGAGGGGCCGTTTTTCTTTGCCTTCAGGCAGGCTTACTTGCGTGCCTTCTTGGCCGGTGCGGCGGCCTTGGGTGCGGCTGCCTTCTTGGCGGGTGCAGCCTTCTTGGCCACCGGCTTCGCGGCGGCCTTGTCGGCCTTGCGCTTGGCGGCCTTGGGATCGACCGCGGCCTTGAATGCTGCGCCCGCCACGAACTTCGGCACCTTCTGGGCGGCGATCTTGATCGCTGCGCCAGCCTGGGGGTTGAAGCCGGTGCGAGCAGCGCGTGCCACTTGCTTGAAGGTGCCGAAGCCGATCAGCTGGACCGGGTCGCCCTTCTTCACTGCAGCGACGATGGAGCCGGTGATGGTTTCCAGGATGCGTGCGGCTTCGGCCTTGCTGACGTTGTGCGTGGTGGCGATCTTCTCGACCAGTTCGATACGGTTCACTTCAAATTTCCTATGGATGGTTTCGCCATGTTGCCTATGGCGGCGCAGCATGCGACGCAAGCTGCAAGCGGCGCGGAGTGTAACGTAGGTGTGACCGATGCCTCTCACGCGACCCTCGGCGCGACCCGCGCATCGCCTCGTGCGCGATGCATTCCGGGTGCCGCCGCGGTCGAATTCCGCTGATCCGGCGCAAGAAGCGTCTCGTCGGCGGGTCGCATGGCCTTGCCCGGCAGGCGGGCACCGAACGACGGGCTATCCTCGCGGCACGCCGCTCCCCGGCGCAGAAAAGGATGCACATGACGGCCCCCACGCTCTGGTGGTTGATGACCTTCGCGCTGGTCGCCCTCGAACTGGTGACCGGCACCATCTACGCGCTGCTGGTGGCGATCGGCTTCGCGGTCGGCGCGCTGGCCGCCCACCTCGGCGCCGCGATGCCGACGCAGATCGTCTCTGCCGCCGTGGCCTGCATGGCCTTCGTCGGCGGCTGGTACCTGCGCGCCTCTCGGCGCCCGAAGGCGCGCCTGTCCGACGTCCAGATCGACGTCGGCGAACAGGTCACCGTGCCGGCCTGGAGCGAGGGCCGAACGGCCGAGGTCCGCTACCGCGGCGCCACCTGGCAGGTCAAGCCGGCGTCCGACGGACCGATCGCGCCCGGGCTGCACCGCATCGTCGACGTGCAGGGCAATTTCCTGGTCGTCGAACCCATCGGCTGATGCGCTGCCGGCCCGCCTCTCACCACTGAAAGAAACCTCATGGAAGTCTCCCTCGTTCTCCTTGTCGTCGCCATCCTGTTCATCGCCCGCGCCGTCAAGTTCGTTCCCCAGCAGCATGCCTGGGTGGTCGAGCGCATGGGCAAGTTCCACGCCACGCTGCTGCCGGGCGCCAACTTCCTGGTGCCCTTCATCGACCGCGTGGCCTATCGCCACAGCCTGAAGGAAGTGCCGCTCGACGTCCCGAGCCAGGTCTGCATCACGCGCGACAACACGCAGCTCACGGTCGACGGCATCCTCTATTTCCAGGTCACCGACCCGATGCGTGCGAGCTACGGTTCGTCGAACTACATCACCGCGGTCACGCAGCTGGCCCAGACCTCGCTGCGCAGCGTGATCGGCAAGCTCGAGCTCGACAAGACCTTCGAGGAGCGCGACATCATCAACGCCCAGGTGGTGGCCGCGATCGACGAAGCCGCGCTCAACTGGGGCGTCAAGGTGCTGCGCTACGAGATCAAGGACCTGACGCCGCCGAAGGAGATCCTGCACGCGATGCAGTCGCAGATCACGGCCGAGCGCGAGAAGCGCGCGCTGATCGCCGCCTCCGAGGGCCGCCGCCAGGAGCAGATCAACATCGCGACCGGCGAGCGCGAGGCCGCCATCGCGCGCTCCGAAGGCGAGAAGCAGGCGGTCGTGAACAAGGCGCAGGGCGAGGCAGCGGCCATCAGCGCCGTGGCCGAAGCCACGGCCGGCGCCATCGCCCGCATCGCCGAGGCGATCGAGAAGCCCGGCGGCCATTCGGCGGTCCAGCTCAAGGTGGCCGAGCAAGCGCTGCAGGCTTTCGGCAAGGTGGCCGACAAGTCGAAGGCGACGCTGATCGTGCCGAGCAACATGACCGAAGTGTCGACGCTGATCAGCTCGGCGATGGCGATGGTCAGGGGCCCGGCCGCCTGAGGAGCCCGCCATGCGTGTCGCCGAACGCGACCAGACTGTCGCCGAAGAAATCATGAACGCGCTGAGCCACGGCCTCGGCTTGCTGCTCGCCATCGCCTCGCTGCCGATCCTGGTCTGGAGCGCCTCGCGGCAAAGCGCGGCGGCGGTGGTCGGTGCCAGCCTCTTCGCGGGCACGATGATCCTGCTGTATGGCGTGTCGACCCTCTACCACGCCCTGCCGCTGGGCCGCGCCAAGGCCTGGTTCAACCGGCTCGACCACGCGGCCATCTACCTGTTCATCGCCGGCAGCTACATGCCCTTCCTGTTCGGCGTGCTGCGCGGGCCCTGGGGCTGGGCGCTTTTCGGCGCCGTCTGCGGCGCCGTCGTGCTGGGCGTGGCCGCCAAGCTCTTCAACCGGCTGCGGCATCCGCTGTGGTCGACCGGCCTGTACGTGGCGATGGGCTGGATGGCGGTGGTGGCCGCGGTGCCGCTCTACGAACGCATGTCGAGCTCGGGACTGGCCTGGCTGGTGGCGGGCGGCCTGGCCTACACGGCCGGCGCCGTGGTGTTCCTGTTCGACAACAAGGTGCGCTTCGCGCATTTCGTCTGGCACCTGTTCGTGCTGGCGGGGAGCGCCTGCCACTTCTTCGCCGCGCTGTGGCATGCGCATGGGTAGGCTTCAGAGCCAGTCCATTTCGCCCGCCGTCCAGTCCGACGCGTCCGCGGCCAGCACCACCGCCAGCGATTGCGTCTCGGGCAGCAGCCGCTCGAAGTAGAAGCGCGCGGTCGCCAGCTTGGCGCGGTAGATCGGATCGCCGTCCGGCGACTGGCGGGCCCACGCCACGGCCGCCATCCGTGTCCACATCCAGGCCAGTGCGACATGGCCGATCAAGCGCAGGAATGGCATCGCGGCGGCGCCGGCCGCGTCGGGATCGGCGCTCGCCCGCTGGACCTGATCGCGCGCCGCGCGGCGGGCCAGCGCCACCACGTCGCTCAGGGGCTCGGCGAACTCGCGCAGGCCATCGTCCTGCGCCTGCGCGAACTGCTCGACCGCGTCGAGGAACAGGCCAAGCCCCGCGCCCCCGTCGGCCAGCACCTTGCGCCCCAGCAGGTCCATTGCCTGGATTCCGTTGGCGCCTTCGTACAGTGGGATGATCCGCGCATCGCGCAGGTGCTGCTCGACGCCGTTGTCGGTGATGAAGCCATGGCCGCCGAAGACCTGCATCGCCATGCTGGTGCATTCGACCGCGAGCTCGCTCGAGAAGGCCTTGACGATCGGCGTCGCCAGCGCCAACAGTTTCGCGGCGCGCTCGCGCTCCTTCGGGTCCGCGCCGCGACGCTGGACATCGGCCAGCTGCGAGGCCCACAGCGCGAAAGCGCGTGCGCCTTCCACATACGCCTTCTGGGTCAGCAGCATGCGCCGGACGTCGGCGTGGGCGACGATGGGGTCCGCCGGGCCGCTGCGCGCGGCCTTGGTCGGCGCCCTCCCCTGCGTGCGGTCCCGGGCATAGGCCAGCGCCTTCTGGTAGGCCGCATCCATCAACCCGATCGCATTGACGCCGACCACGATGCGCGCGTGGTTCATCATCACGAACATCGCCGCCAGGCCGCGGTTGGCTTCGCCGAGCAGCCAGCCGGTGGCGCCGTCGAAGTTCATGGTGCAGGTGGCATTGCCGTGGATGCCCATCTTGTGCTCGATCGAGCCGCAGGCCAGCGCATTGCGCTCGCCGACGCCGCCGTCCGCCGTCGGCAGGAACTTGGGCACGATGAACAGCGAGATCCCCTTCACGCCCGGCGGCGCATCGGGCAGCCGCGCCAGCACCAGGTGCACGATGTTCGCGGTCAGGTCCTGCTCGCCGCCCGAGATGAAGATCTTGGTGCCGGTGACCGCGTAGCTTCCGTCGGCCCGCGGCTGGGCGCGCGTGCGCAGCAGGCCCAGGTCGGTGCCGGCGTGGGGCTCGGTCAGGCACATGGTGCCGGCCCATTCACCCGAGGCAATGCGCGGCAGGTAGAGCGCCTGCTGGGCCGGGTCGCCATTCGTCGCCAGGCAGGTGTACGCGGCGTGCGACATGCCCGGGTAGGCCGCCCAGCCCATGTTGGCGCCGCAGAACATCTCGTAGAGCGCGTTGTCGAGCACCGAGGGCATGCCCTGCCCGCCATGCACCGGGTCGCAGGCCAGCGCGGTCCAGCCGCCGGCGCAGAAGCGCTCGTAGGCCTCGCGGAATCCCGCTGGCGTCTGGACGAAGCCCGGGGCCGGCATGCGGCAGCCCTCGCGGTCGCCGCTGCCGTTGAGCGGCGCGATCACTTCCGCCGCGAAGGTGCCGGCGGCGTCGAGGATCTGGTCGAGGGTCTCGCGGTCGAGCGCTTCGGTGCCGTCGGCGGGCGAAGTGGCGCAGACATCGAGCAACTCGTGCAGCACGAAGCGCAGGTCGCGCAGCGGGGCGGTATAGCCGATCATGGCTGGCGCAACTCGCGACGCAGGATCTTGCCGACCGTCGACTTCGGCAGCGCCTCCAGGAAGCTGATCTGCCGCGGCACCTTGTACCCCGCCAGGTTGGCGCGGCAATGCGCCTCGACCTCGCCGGTGGTCAGCGCTTCGCTGCGCCGCACCACGAACAGGTGCGGCGCCTCGCCCGAGCGCGCGTCGGGCTGGCCGATGCAGGCGCACTCGACCACCCCCTCGTGCATCGCGACCACCGCCTCGATCTCGTTCGGATAGACGTTGAAGCCCGACACCAGGATCATGTCCTTCTTGCGGTCGACGATGGTCATGGCGCCGCTCGCATCGGCCACCACCACGTCGCCGGTGCGGAAGAAGCCGTCCTCGGTCAGCGCCTTGCGGGTGTCCTCCTCGCGCTGCCAGTAGCCCGCGAAAAGTTGGGGGCCCTTGAGCAGCAGTTCGCCCGGCGTGCCGTCGGGCACCGGGCGGCCATCGTCGTCGACGATGCGGGCATCGGTCGACGGCACCGGAATGCCGATCGAGCCGTTGCGCCCGGGCGGATTGAAGGTCGCTGAGGGCGAGGTCTCTGTGAGTCCGTAGGCCTCGGTGATCGGCAGGCCGCCGGCCGCATGCCAGCGCTGCGACACTGCCTGCTGGATCGAGGCACCGGCGCCGATCACCAGCCCGGTGCCGCTGAAGTCGACGCTCGCCAGCTCGGGCGCGTTGACCAGCGCATTGAACAGCGTGTTGACGCCGATGAAGACCAGGAAGGGCGCGCGCTTCATCTCGGCGAGCACCGCGCCCGGGTCGCGCGGGTTGGCGACCAGCCGCATCACGCCGCCGAGTTGGAAGGTGATCAGCGACACCTGCAGCGGATAGATGTGATAAAGCGGCAGCGGCGCCACCACCGACCACTCGCGGGTGTCGACGGCGAGCCGCATCCAGCTCAGAGACTGCAGCACGCCGGCGCCCACGCTGCGATGCGTCAGCACCGCGCCCTTGGACAGGCCGGTGGTGCCGCCCGTGTACTGGAGGAAGGCGGGATCGGCCGGGGCGATCTGCACGACCGGCGCCGGCAGCTCGCCGGCCCGAGCGATCGCGCTGGCCAAGGTCATGCGCTTCGCCGGATCGCCGGTGGCACCGGCACCGGCCTCGGCCGCGATCGCGGCCAGCAGCCCCGCGGTCGGCGCCGTGAGGATCTGCTCGACGCCGGCTTCGAGGATCACGCCCTCGAGCGCCTCGCGCAGCGCCTCGGCCAGCACGATGCAGCGCACGCCCGCGTCGGCCAGTTGATGGGCCAGTTCGCGCGGCGTGTAGAGCGGATTCACCGGCACGGCGACCAGGCCGCTGCGCAGGATCGCGGTCATGGCGATCGGGAACGCGAGCCCGTTGGGCAGCATCAGCGCAACCCGGTCGCCCTGGCGCAGGCCGGCCCCGGCGAAGTGCGCCGCGAGCCGGGTCGACAGGCGGCCGAGCTCGGCATAGGTCAGGGATTCGCTGCCGGCCGTCACCGCGGTGCGTTCCGCGAATGACGCGATCGAGCGCTCGAGCATGGCCGCCAGCGTCTCGCCCCGCGGCAGGTCGATATCGTTGGCCAGTCCGGGCGGGTAGGCTGCATGCCAGCGTCGTGGTTCCATGGTGTCTCCTGTTGTCGTGAACGGTGCGTGCTCAGCGCGCGAGCTCTTCGCGGATCATGTCCATGCGGTCCTGGCCGAAGAACATCTCGTCGCCGACGAAGCTGGTCGGCGCGCCGAAGACGCCGCGCGCCACGGCTTCGTCGGTAGTGGCCTTGAGTACCGCCTTGACCTCGGGGTCGGCGGCCAGCGCCTGGACGGCTTCGGGCGAGAAGCCCGCATCCGCCAGCGTCTTCGCCGTGAGTGCCGGCTGGTTGAGATCGAGCGCGTCGATCCACATCGCCTTGAAGACGGCGGCCAGCAGATCCTGCAGGCGCTCCGGCTCCCGCAGCTGCACGCCGGTCACGGCTCGCATCAGGAACAGCGTGATGATCGGAAAGTGCGGGTTGTTGAGGTAAGGCACGCCGTACTTGCGCGCATGCCGCTCGTAGTCGCGCACCGTGTAGCGGCCCTTGGCTGGAATGGCACCGGGCGACGCGTTGCCGGTCGCCTGGTAGACGCCGCCCAGCAGCATCGGCTTGTAGACCAGCTCGGCGCCGGCCGCTTCGCACAGGCGCGGCAGCTGCGTCCACGCCAGGTACGAGGCCGGACTTCCCACATCGAAAAAGAACTCCACCGTCTTGCCCATTGCCGTTCCTTTAATAAACGTTCGTTAACTGAACGGAAGTTATGTTATTGTTTTTTGATTGTCAACAAGGGTTCCCCCGAGGCCTCCGATGCGCTACTCCAGCACTCACAAACAAGAAGTCCGCGACAAGCTGATGGCCAGCAGCCGGGCGATCGCCAAGCGCGGCGGGTTCGAGTCCACCGGCGTCGATGCGCTGATGGGCGCCATCGGCATGACCGGCGGCGCCTTCTACAGCCACTTCCCGTCGAAGCAGGCGCTGTTCGAGGCACTGATCAGCGAAGAGGTGGACAACAGCGCCAACATGCTGGCCGGCAACGAAGACTCGCCGGCCGACCACGTGGCGCGCTGCCTGCGCGGCTACCTGAGCAGCTTCCACGTCGAGAACCCCGACCAGGGCTGCGCCCTGACCGCCCTGGGCCCCGAGATCGCGCGCGCCGGACCCGAGGTGCGCCGCGCGGTCGAGGCCAGCCTCAAGCGCACGCAGAAGAACTGGAGCGATCGCATCGGCGACTCCGACGCCGCCTGGGCGCTGATCGCGCAGTGCGTCGGCGCGGTGGTGCTGGCACGCGCGGTCGAGAGCGACAAGACGCGCAAGGAACTGCTCGCCGCGAGCCGCCGCTTCATCGACCAGGCGCATGCGCTCGAGCATCCGTGCTCGACCTCGCCCGGCCACAAGAAGGCCTGATTCCATCGTCGCGGGCCGCGCGCTTGCTTGACACCGCTCGCGCCTTTGGCTAACGTTCGTTTAGCTAAACGCTCATTCATCAATCCAAAGGAGACAGTCATGGCGGAGTCGCAAGGTCAGGGAAAAGTCGCGCTGGTGATCGGCGCCGGCGATGCAACGGGCGGCGCCATCGCGGCCCGCTTCGCCAGGGAGGGCTACATCGCCTGCCTCACGCGGCGCTCGGCCGACAAGCTGCAGCCGACGGTCGATGCCATCCGCGCCGCCGGCGGCCAGGCCTTCGGCTTCAGCAGCGACGCCCGCAAGGAAGAGGACGTGATCGCGCTGGTCGAACAGGTCGAGCGCGAACACGGACCGATCGAGGTGATGGTCTTCAACATCGGCGCCAACGTGCCCTCCAGCATCCTCGAGGAGACAGCGCGCAAGTACTTCAAGATCTGGGAGATGGCCTGCTTCAGCGGCTTCCTGAACGGTCGCGAAGTGGCCAAGCGGATGGTGACGCGCGGCCGCGGCACCATCCTCTTCACGGGCGCCACGGCCGGCCTACGCGGCGCCGCCAACTTCGCCGCCTTCGCCGGCGCCAAGCATGCGCTGCGGGCGCTGGCGCAGAGCATGGCGCGCGAACTCGGGCCGCGCAACATCCATGTCGCGCACGTCGTGGTCGACGGCGCGATCGACACCGAGTTCATCCGCACCAGCTTCCCCGAACGCTACGCGCTGAAGGAGCAGGACGGCATCCTCAACCCCGAGCACATCGCCGACAACTACTGGCACCTGCACGCGCAGCCGCGCGACGCCTGGACCTTCGAGCTCGACCTGCGGCCCTACATGGAGCGCTGGTAGGCCTTCGAAGGGAACACGAACATGAAGACACGCATCACCGAACTCTTCGGCATCCGGCACCCGATCATCCAGGGCGGCATGCACTACGTCGGCTTCGCCGAGCTGGCCGCCGCGGTCTCGAACGCCGGCGGGCTCGGGCTCATCACGGGCCTGACGCAGAAGACACCCGAGCTGCTGGCGAAGGAAATCGCCCGCTGCCACGAGATGACCGACAAGCCCTTCGGCGTCAACCTGACCTTCCTGCCGACCTTCTCGGCACCGCCCTACCCCGAGTACATCGCCGCCATCGCCGAAGGCGGCATCCGCGTGGTCGAGACCGCCGGCCGCAGCCCCGAGGCCCACATGCCGGCGCTCAAGGCGGCCGGCATCAAGGTGATCCACAAGTGCACCTCGGTGCGCCATGCGCTCAAGGCCGAAGCCATCGGCTGCGACGCGGTCAGCGTCGACGGCTTCGAGTGCGGCGGCCATCCGGGCGAGGACGACCTGCCCAACATGATCCTGCTGCCGCGCGCCGCCGAAGAACTGCGCATTCCCTTCGTCGCCTCCGGCGGCATGGCCGACGGCCGCAGCCTGGTGGCGGCGCTGGCGCTCGGCGCCGACGGCATGAACATGGGCACGCGCTTCATCGCGACCCAGGAAGCACCGGTGCACGACAACGTCAAGCAGGCGATCGTGAAGGCCAGCGAGCTCGACACCCGCCTGGTGATGCGCCCGCTGCGCAACACCGAGCGGGTGCTGAACAACGCCGGCGTCGAGCGCATCCTGGAGATCGAGCGCGAGAAGGGCGCGGCGCTGCAGATCTCCGACGTCTACGACCAGGTGGCGGGCGTCTATCCGCGCGTGATGGTCGAGGGCGAGATGGACGCCGGCGCCTGGAGCTGCGGCATGGTGGCCGGGCTGATCCGCGACGTGCCGACCGTGAAGCAATTGATCGACCGCATCATGGACCAGGCCCACGGCCTGATCACCGCGCGCCTGGCCGGGATGCTGGCCTAGGCGTAGAGCGCCTCGATCTGCCCGGAGAAGCTGCGCTGCGCCATCTGGCGCTGGATGCGAAGGGTCGGCGTCAGCTCCTCGTCCTGGGCCGACAGCGTGCGCGCCAGCACGCCGAAGCCCCGGATGCGCCGACCTTCGGCCAGCGCGGCGTTGAGCCGGTCGATCTGCGCCTGCACCAGCGCGTGCACCTCGGGCTTGCCGACCAGGTTGGCGTAGTCGGTGAAAGGAATGCCCTCGGCCTGTGCATAGCTCAGCACGCTCTCCTCCTCCAGCGCCACGAGGCAGGCGCAGTGGCTGCGCTGTTCGCCCACCAGCATCGCGCCGGCGATGTAGCTGCTGGCCAGCAGCGCCGCCTCGATGGCGCCCGGCGCCACCCGATCGCCCGAGGCCATCGCGAACGACTCCGACAGCCGCCCGACCACGCGCGGCACGCCGTCCTCGCCCGCCACCGCGAGGTCGCCGGTGTGCAGCCAGCCATCGTGCGTGAGCGCGGGCGGCTGCAGCGCACCCTCGCGCCAGTAGCCGGCGAGCGGCGCCACCGGCCTGAGCTGCAGCTCACCGTCGCCGGCGATGCGCGCCACCGACGGCCCGAGCAGGCAAGGCCCGCAGGTCTCGGCGCTTTCATAGAGGTCGGCCAGCGGCACGCCGATGGCGCCATACCACTGCGCCAGCGCCGGCGCCGCCAGCGCCCCGCCGCTGAACACCTGGCGCGCCCGCGCCAGTCCGAGCGACCGGCGCACGTGCCTGCGCGCCGCCTGCGCCAGCCAGCCGCCGGCCGTGCCGTCGATGCTGCGGCGATAGAGCCGGCGCTCGCGCGGCGCGGTGAGCAGCGCGGCGCTCTCGGTGCGCGCCTGCAGCTTTTCCCAGAAACGCGGCGGCGCGTGCACCCAGTGCGGCTCCACCTCGCGCAAGTCGTTGGCCACCGTGGCCGGGCTCTCCGGGAAATGCACCAGGCCGTGGCCGAGCACCGGCAGCAGCGCCGCGAGGATGCGCTCGGCCGCGCTGGCCAAGGGCACGAAGCACAGGCTGCGATCGCCGTCGCGCGTGCCCAGCGCCACCTGCACCGCAGCCCCCTGGCGCATCGCCGCCGCCTGCGAGAAGGCCGCCAGGCGCGGTGTGCCGGTGGTGCCCGCGGTGCCGGCGAGAAAGGCGGTATCCCCGCCCTGCCCGGCCGCGATGCRCGCCTCGAATCGCGCGGCCGGCGCCGCCTCGTCGGCCGCGAGGAAGGCCGCGAGGCCGACCACCCTGGCATCGCCAAGCTCTCGAACGCCACGTTCGTCGAAGGCGACCACCCGCACCAGGCGGGGCAGGCGCGCGGCCGAGGCCAGCACCTTGGCCGCCTGCGCCGCGTTCTCGACGAAGGCCACGCGGGAGCCGGCGTCGGCCAGCTGCCGGCCGACGCGGCGTGCCGAACAGGTCGGGTAGACGCCGTGGCTGACGAAGCCCATGGCCTGGGCCGCCATGTCGGCATGGAGCCATTCGGGCCGGCTCTCCGAGATGATCGACACCACCTCCCCCGGCACCAGCCCGAGCCGGTCGAGCGCCAATCCGATGGCCTGCGCCTGCGCGAAGAACTCGCTCCATGTCACCGCCCGCCAGATGCCGCGCCGCTTGTGGCGCATCGCGACCTGATCCGGCTGGGCCCGGCAGCGTGCCAGCCAGGCCTGCGGCAGCGTCATCGTCGCCGCCGCGCTCACAGGCTGCTCTTGGCCGGGTCGATGATCTCCGAGCGCGGCAGCCACTGGCCGTCGACCACCTGCTCGACGCGGCACCACTCGGGGTCGACGTGGTTGTCCTTGAAGCGCTGCGTCTCGTAGGACGATTCGCCCTTGAAGCTGGAGGCCTGCAGCGTCTTCACGAGGCCCGCGGTGGTCAGGTCCTTGCCGGCCGCCTGCAGGCCCTGCATGAACCACGAGGCATAGTCGTAGAAGACCAGCGCGACATCGTCGGGCTCCATGTTGAAGCGCTTGCGATAGCTGTCGGACCAGCGCTTGAGTGCCGGGCCCTGCGCCGACGCCGGCGTGATGCGCCAGCCGCCGATGCCGTACAGGCCCTCGACCGAGGCCTTGCCGATGCTCAGCGTGGTGCCGGCTCGGCCCGGGCTGGCGGTCAGCACGTTGACCCCGCTCCAGCCCAGCTTCTTGACCTCGGCCGCGACCGCGATGGTTTCGCGGGTGGTGGTGGCGCCCACGATCAGGTCGACGCCGGCGGCCCGCATGCGCGCCACCTGCGACGAGAAATCGATGTCGCCGACCTTGTAGCCGGCCTCGGCGGCCAGCGCCATCCCCTTAGCAGCGAGGCCTTCCCTGACGCCCTTGCCGACCAGGTCGCCGAACGGCCCTTCCTGGTAGATGAATCCGACCTTCTTGCTGCCCAGCTTGGCGAGTGTCCACTTCAGGCCCGCGGCCGTTGTCGTGTCGTAGTGCAGGTTGGCCGTGAACAGCAGCGGCGAGTCGCCCGAGGCCTTGCGGATCAGCGCCGCCGCACCGTAGGGCGCAAAGCAGATCACGCCGGCATCGACCGTCTTCTTGACCGTGGCCACGCCCGGGCCGGAGCCGAAGGGGCACAACAGCGCAAAGACCTCGTCGCGGCGGATCAGCTTGTCGACCACCCGCACCGCCTGCGGCGGCTGGCTGCCGTTGTCCTCGATCACGAAGCGCAGCTTGCGGCCATGGATGCCGCCGGCCTCGTTGGCCTCGTCGACGCGCATCTGCAGCCCGTTGCGGATCGGCGGCATCGTGATGGCGGCCGGGCCCGACAGGTCGAGGTGCGTGCCGAGCACGATCTCGCCGCTGCTGACGCCGGCGGCACGCGCGGGCGCGCCGAGAAAAGCGGGGGCGAGGCCGGCCAGGCCGGAATGGAGCAGGGTACGACGGCGAAGGCTCATGGGATGTCTCCTGAAGTGATCGAAGGTGAAGGCGCCCTAGCGCCAGCTGGCGCTGCGGCGCTGCGGCCGGGCGGCTTGCGCGGCACCGGGCGCCGCATGGCCGCCGGTGCCGCCGAGATAGAAGTCGCGCACGTCGTCGCGCTCGCGCAGCCTGGCGCAGCTGTCGGCCGCGACGATGCGGCCGAGCTCGACGATGTAGCCGTCGTCGGCGGTGGCCAGCGCGATCGCGGCGTTCTGCTCGACCACCAGCACGGCCGTGTTCGTCTCGCTGCGGATGCGCTGCACGATGGCGAAGATCTCCTTGGTGAACAGCGGCGACAGGCCGAGCGAGGGCTCGTCGAGCAGCAGCAGCCGCGGCCGGCCCATGAAGGCGCGGCCGATCGCCACCATCTGCTGCTCGCCGCCCGACAGCAGGCCGGCGGCCTGGCCCTGGCGCTCGCGCAGGCGCGGAAACCACTCGAACACGCGCTCGATGTCGCGCTTCGCCTCGGGATCGCGCCGGCGGGCGAAGGCGCCCATCCGCAGGTTCTCCAGCACGCTCAGGAAGGTGAACACCTGTCGGCCCTCGGGCACCAGCACCACGCCCGCCCGCGCCACCGCATCGGCGTCGCGGCCGTCGATGCGCCGGCCCTCGAACTCGATGCTGCCCTTGGCCGGGTCGATCACGCCGGCGATGGTGTTGAGCAGCGTGGTCTTGCCGGCGCCGTTGGCGCCCAGCACCGCCACGATGCGACCGGGCCGGACCTCGAGGCTGATGCCGCGGATGGCGTTGACCGGCCCGTACCAGGTCTCGATGTTGCGCACGCTCAGCAGTGCAGTCATGCCTCAGGCTCCCAAATAAGCCGCGATGACGCGCGGATCGGACTGCACCTCGGCCGGGGTGCCCGAGGTCAGGACCTGGCCCTGCTCCATCACCAGCACGCGGTCGGCCACGGCCGAGACCAGCGACATGTCGTGCTCGACCATGACCACGGTAATGCCCAGCGCATCGCGGATGTCGCGGATCCAGTGGGCCAGCTCGTGGGTCTCCTCCGGGTTCAGGCCCGAGGCCGGTTCGTCGAGCAGCAGCAGCTTCGGCCCCGCCACCAGCGCACGGCCCAGCTCGACGATCTTGCGGATGCCGTACGGCAGTCCGGCGACCAGGCTCATGCGATGCGGCGCCAGGTCGAGCAGCGCGATCACGTCCTCGACCACCTCGCGCGTCGCGGTCTCGGCGCGGCGCACCACCGGCAGGTCGAACAGCTGCGCCAGCAGGCTGCCGTGCGGGGCGCAGTGGCGGCCCAGCATCAGGTTGTCGAGCACGGTCGCGCCTTCGAACAGCTCGATGTTCTGGAAGGTCCGCGCGATGCCATGTCGCACCACGTCGTGCCTGGCCACGCCGGTGATCTCCCGGCCCAGCAGCCGCACCGAGCCGGCGCTGGCGTCGAACACCCGCGTGATCAGGTTGAAGACCGAAGTCTTGCCGGCGCCGTTGGGGCCGATGATGGCGAACACCTCGCCCTCGGCCACCTCGAAGCTGACGTCGCGCACCGCGCGCACGCCGCCGAAGGAAAGGCTCAACTGGTCGACTTCGAAGAACGCCATCAGCCACGCTCCGATCGCATGTAGGCCTTCTGGCGCCGGAAGCCGCCGCGCCGGCGCAGCGGAAACTCGTCGAGCGCGCTGCGGATGCGGACCCAGCGGCCGTTGATGCCGCGCGGCTCGAGCAGCACGAAGAACACCAGCACCGCGCCATAGACGAACAGCTCGAGCCCGAACTGGCTGCCGATGCGCGCCGGCAGCAGCGGCTTGGCGAGCGAGATCAGCGACGGCAGCATGCCGATCAGCAGGGCGCCGAAGATCGCGCCGCGCAGGCTGCCCATGCCGCCGATGAAGACCATCAGCACCAGCTGCAGCGACAGTGCGAGGCCGAAGCTCTCGGGCGTGATGAACTGGGTCTGGTGGGCCAGCAGCGCGCCGGCCAGGCCCGACACGGCCGCGGAGATCACGAAGGCCAGCACCTTGGTGCGCGCCACGTGGATGCCCAGGCCCTGGGCCGCGGCCTCGGAATCGCGCACGCCGACGAAGGCGCGCCCCGTGGCCGAGCGCATCAGGTTGAGCAGCAGCCAGAGCACCAGCGCCAGCATCGCGAGGCAAAGGAAATAGAAGGGCAGCGGTCCGCCGAGGCTGAAGCCGAACAGCACGGGGTCGGGCACCGCGAGGCCGCTGTGGCCGCCGGTCACGGATTTCCACCGGCCGGCGACGTGCTCGGTCACGATCGCGAAGGCCAGCGTCACCACCGCCAGGTGCAGGCCCGAGACCCGGATCGCCGGCAGGCCGACCGCCAGCCCGGCGAGCCCGGCCGCGAAGGCGGCCGCGAGCAGCGACAGGGGCAGCGGCAGGCCCAGCGTCAGCAGTTGCGCGTGGGTGTAGGCGCCGATGCCGAGGAAGGCCGCCTGCCCCAGCGACACCTGGCCCGTGAAGCCGGTCAGGGTCATCAACCCCAGGCTGGCGATGCACATGATGAAGATGAACGAGGCCTCGCCGACATAGAAGGTCGGGATCGCGAACGGCGCGACCACCAGCGCCGCCGCCAGCGCGCCGTACAGCAGCCGCTGCTCGCGCGTGCGCAGCAGCGCCCGCCCTTCGGCATAGCTGGTCTGGTAGTTGTCCCGGCTCATACGCGCCTCCCGTGCGCTTCGCCGATCAATCCGCGCGGGAAGAACACCAGCACCGCGATCAGCACCAGGTAGGGCATGACGTCCTTGAAGCCGTCGGGCAGGTAGACGCCCGAGAACTGCTCGATCAGCCCGATCAGCAGGCCGCCGAGGATGGCCCCGGGCACGCTGCCGAAGCCGCCGAGCACCAGGGCCGCCAGCGCCTTCAGCATCACGAACCACAGGCTCAGGTCGACCAGCGAGATCGGTGCCAGCAGGATGCCGCAGAGCGCCGCGATGGCCCCCGAGATCGCCCACACCAGCGAGTTGAGCCGCTTGACGCGCACCCCGCACAGGTAGGAGGCCAGCTGGTTCTGCGACGAGGCCTGGATCGCCACGCCGAGCGCGGTGCGCTGCAGGAAGACGAACAGCAGCGCCGTCACGCCCAGTGCGGCCGCGATGATCACCAGGTTGAGGTCCGCGACGATGGCGCCGCCCAGCGTGGTGGCGTGCCCGGTCCAGGGCGTCGGGTAGCTGCGCGAGTCCGGACCGAACACCATGCTGGTGCCGCCGCGGATCATGAAGCCGATGCCGATGGTCAGCATCACGCCCGCGAACTGCGGCTGGCCGACGATGGCGCGCATCACGCGGGCCTCGAGCAGCCAGCACAGCAGCGCCGCCAGCAGCACCACCAGCGGCAGCGCGAACCAGAACGACAGCCCGGCCTCGGCGATGAAGTACCAGGCCGCGAAGGACGACAGCATCAGCACGTCGCCATGGGCGAAGTTCAGCACTTCGGTGGCCTTGTAGCCGAGCACCAGCCCGAGCGCCACCAGGCTGTAGATGGCGCCGGTTGAAACGCCTTGCAGGCCCAGTTGGACGAACTGCGACAGCGACGCTGAATCGAATGCACCCATTGTGTCCTAACGATCGTTAACTAAACGATCGGCAGACTATAAGGACATGCGGGGGCCCGCGTCTCTAGTGGTTAGTCCCAGGGTCGGCGCGGAGGGCGCCGGGCGCCGGGGGCGTCGACAGTCCGCCACGGCGGGTGTGCGATATACACGAACGAAGGGCCGGATTTTTCCGAAGGCCCTGTTCTGTCATGGACAAGTCGCCGATGTTGAGGATCATCGGGACTCAGCCAAGGAAATCACCATGAACAGCCGCATCCGCTCGATCCGCGCCGGCCGCACGCCCAAGCCCGCGGCGCGGCGTTCCATCGCCGAGGCGCTGTCGCGCAAGCTGGGCACGCTGGTCGGGACCGATCGGCGCCGGGCCCTGCGGGCCCGGGAGCGCTTCGAGCAGCTCGAGCCCGACCAGCGCCTGCGCGAAGTGGGCGAGTGGTAGCCGGCGCCCGGTCGGGCCGCCCGCGGTGCGAAGCCGCCGCCACGACCTGAGGCTTTCGCTACCATCGACGGGCCAACCACCGTCCGTCGAATGCCCCAGCCCTCACTCTCCCCGCGCCAGACCCTCGGCACCCTGCTGCGGTCGGCCGCCGGCCCGCTCGAGCGGCCGGTGCGCTTTCTGGGCGAGGTGCTGCTGTCGGCCGGCGCCGCGATGCGCGGGCATTGGACTTTCCGCCGCGAGGATCTCGGCCGCGTCCTGGCGGACTGCAGCGCGCGGGCGGTGGCCATCGTCCTGGTCGTGAACCTGCTGGTGGGCGCGATCCTGGCGTTCGTCGGCGCGGTGCAGCTGGCCAAGTTCGGCGCCGGCATCTTCGTCGCCGACCTGGTGGCGATCGCGGTCGCACGCGAGATGGCCGCGATCATCACGGCGGTGGTCATCGCCGGGCGCACCGGCGCCGCCTTCGCGGCCGAGATCGCGACCATGCAGGCCAACGAGGAGGTCGACGCGCTCGAGGTGCTGGGCCTGACCGCGATCGACTTCCTGGTGCTGCCCCGGGTGGGCTCGCTGCTGCTGATGATGCCGCTGCTGTACATCTTCGCCTGCGTGGCCGGCCTGCTGGGCGGGATGATCGTCGCGGCCGCCATGCTCGACCTGTCGGCGACCGCCTACCTGCAGCGCACCGCCGAGTCGCTCACCTGGACCCACCTGGGCCTGGGCATCGGCAAGTCGGTGACCTTCGGCGCCCTGGTCGGCATGGTCGGCTGCTACTACGGCCTGCGGGCCCAGCGCAACGCGGCCGGCGTCGGCGTCGCGACCACAGGCGCGGTGGTGACCAGCATCGTCGGCATCATCGTGCTCGACGCCATCTTCGCGGTCTGCGCCAACGCCCTGGACATCTGACATGAGCCTGCTCGCCGTGGACCAGCTCGTCATGCAGTTCGGCACCCGCCTGATCCAGAAGGACATCTCGCTCAAGGTCGAGAAGGGCTGCATCTTCGCCGTCATGGGCGGCAGCGGCTGCGGCAAGAGCACCTTGCTCAAGCACCTGGTGGGCCTGCTGCCGCCGGCCGCCGGCACGGTCACCTACGACGGCGTCGACTTCTGGGCCAGCGACGACGCCCAGCGCAGCGCCCTGCGTTCGCGCTTCGGCATGCTGTTCCAGAGCGCCGCCCTGTGGTCGTCGATGACGGTGCTCGAAAACGTCTGCCTGCCGCTCGCGCGCCAGACCCGGCTCGACGCGAAGCAGCGCGAGGCCAAGGCGCGCGAAGTGCTCGAATGGGTCGAACTGGGCGAGTTCGCGAACTTCTATCCCGCTTCGCTCAGCGGCGGCATGAAGAAGCGCGCCGGCCTGGCGCGCGCCATCGCCGCCGAGCCGCCGCTGCTGTTCCTCGACGAGCCCTCGGCCGGCCTCGACCCGATCAGCTCGCGCCGGCTCGACGACCTGATCCTCGACATCCGTCACCGCACCGGTGCCGCCGTGGTCTTCGTGAGCCACGAACTGCCGAGCCTGTTCGCGATCGCGGACGACGGCATCTTCCTCGACGCCGACAGCAAGCGGCCGATCGCCCACGGCTGCCCGCGCGAACTCGCCCGGCAGGACGTGCACCCGACGGTGCATGCCTTTCTCCATCGGGAGGTGCCGCCGCCGGCCGTGCCTGCCGCAACCGAGGCCACCCCATGAAACGCAATGCCCTGCTGATCGGCGGCTTCGTCGTCGCCGCCCTCGTGATCACGGTCGCGGCCATCCTCTGGCTCAGCGGCAACGACCTCTTCACCCGTCAACAACGCGCCCGCGTGTTCTACCAGGGCAACGTGAGCGGGCTGTCGGTGGGCGCACCGGTGACCTTCCGGGGCGTCACGATCGGGCAGGTGACCGACATCGGCATCCTGATGGACCCGATCTCGCTCAAGACCACGGTCCCGGTCACCTTGCGGCTGCAGCCCAGCGCGCTGCGCCTGACCGACGACAAGGACAAGGTCCCCGACCTGACGGTGCTGGTGCAGCGGGGCCTGCGCGCCCGGCTGGCCTCGCAGAGCATCGTGACCGGCCAGAAGGCCATCGAGCTCGACTTCCTGCCGGGCACGCCCGACACGCTGCTCGGCGGCCCGGGCGCCACCGAGATTCCGGCGGTGGCCGACCGTTTCGGCGCCCTGATCGACCAGGTCGCCAACCTGCCGCTGCGCGACACGGTGGCCGACATGCGCCAGGCGATCCAGGCCCTGGAGACGACGCTGGCGTCGGTGCAGAAGACGCTCGACAGCGCCCAGGGCGTGCTCGGCGGCGCCGCCCGGCAACTCGATCTCACCGCCGTCGAGTCGCGCAAGACACTGGCCGTCGCGACCGAGGCCATCCGGCAGGTGCAGGGCAGCTCGCAGGCGACGCTGAAAGCGATCACGCAGCTGGCCGACAGCTCCCAGCAAACGGTGCTGGCGGCGCAGCCGGAACTGCAGCGCACCCTGGTCGGCGCCCGCCAGGCGTCGGAGACCGCCAAGCTGGCGATGGACCGGCTGGCCGACATGGCGGCACCCGGAGCCCCCTTGCGCGGCGACCTCGACGCCACGCTCCGGGATCTTTCACAGGCGGCGCGCAGCCTGCGTTCCTTGAGCGAGCAGCTCGAGGAGCGGCCCAACGCCATCATCTTCGGGAACCCACGCCAATGACTGCACTGAAACGATGGACGGCCTGGCCCCTGCACGCCGCGCTGGCGGCCCTGTTGGCGGGCTGTGCCTCGGCGCCTCCGCCGATGCTGCTGACACTGCCGCCAGCGGTCTCTCCAACGGCGGCGGCCGCCATGCCGGCTCCGACGGCCGCGCCGCGCGTGCTGGCCGTGGGACGGCCCGAGATTCCTGAATACCTGGTGGCACGCCGGGTGCGCTACCGGGCCGAGGCCAGCACGCTGGGCGAATGGCCCGATGCCTTCTGGGCCGAGCGGATCGAGGTCGGCGTCGGGCGCGAATTCAATGCGGCGCTGCGCGAGCGCCTGCCCGGCTGGCGGCTGTGCGAGACCAACTGCAGCGAGCAGTCGCCCGCCGCATCGCTCCAGGTGGTGTTGACGCGCATGGACTATGTGCGCGGCGAACGGCGCCTGAAGGCGAGCGGCCGCATCATGCTGTGGAGCACCGAACGCGTGCCGCGCCTGCTGCAGGGCGGCGGGTTCGAGTACGACATCGCGGGCGATGCGGACACGCCGCAGTCGCAGGCCGCCACGGTGACCGAACTGCTGCGGCGCGTCGCCGCCGATGCGGCGGCCTCGGTCGCCAAGGCGCCCTGAACGGGCCGCGTCGGCCCTACTTGAGTGACTGCTTTTCCGAGGCGCGCTCGCCCGGCCGGCTGTCCGCGATGAAGTCGTACTGCCCGCCGCCTTCGCGCGCGCGGACGCTGTGCATCTGCGGCGCGGCCAGCCGGTCGGCGCCGCTGCCCAGCGTGTTCGACTGCAGCGGCTGGCCGGAGAACGCAGATCCGCAGGGCCGGTCGGACAAGACCGTCTGGCCGCGTTCATCCTTGCAGCGATGAATCTCGGCCGCTGCCATCGTGCTTGCTGCACAGAGGCTCCAGACGGCGATCGTTCGAAACAGGGGCAGCACCAGAGAGGGCATGGGTCGCTTTCGAATGTTTCGGCAATCCTAGGCCGAGCCGGCGAAGCTCGAAGCAAATTGTCACGAGTGGCCGAGACAAATCGTGACAAACATCTCACGCCCTTGTGCGCGTTGCGCAACGTCGCGACACGTTTCGGTGGACGCCGACATACAAGACGCGCAGTCTGTACTACAAAAGAATTCCTTCAAGTTCGGGCCGTTCAAATGAACCCGTTTCATCGACATATCGTTCCCGAAACCGCCGTCTGGCCCGCCGTGCAGCGGCCGGTGGCGTACGTACAGGTCGGCGACCTGGTGGAGATGTGGGTCCGGCGCGCCCCGTCGGATTTCGCAACCTGCGAGTTCTGCCAGACCGTCAACCACCAGAGCGATGCGCGCTGCCGCACCTGCGGCTGCCCGCTGCCGGTCGGCGACGAGGCCGACCCGGCGCCCGAGCCGCGCGCGGTGCGCCAGAGGGCAGCGCCGGCACCGGCCGTGAAGTCGCTGACCAACGTCATGCGCCTGGCGCTGCTGCCGCCGCTGCTGCTCTTCGTCGGCTTTGCCGGCTGGTACCAATCGCGCTTGCCGGGCACGGCGCCGCACGCCGCGCTCGCGGTCGCCGCGACCGTCCCCGCCGCGGCACCTTCGCACGCCGCACCCAAGCGCAAACCCTCGCGGCTGGCGGCCGGCGACCTCGGCCTGAGCGAAGGCGAGGTGGCGATCGTGTCGGGCAGCGGCTCGCCGGCAACGTTGGCCGACGAGGAGGCCGAGCCCGCTCGGGCGGTGGCCGCGGAAAGCAACGCACCGACGCGAACCCGGAAGGTGGCGGTCCAGTCGGCGGCCGTCCGCGCCGAGCGAAACCCGCTGGCCGCCTGCAGCGGCAGCAACTTCTTCGCCCGCGCCATCTGCGTCAACAGCCGATGCGCGGATCCCAGGAGCGCGCATCTGGGCCAGTGCCGCGAAGCGATTCGCCAGCGCCAGATCGACGAGGCGCGCCGCAATCCCAGCCTGATGGGCTGAGTCCCCATCGAGAGCATCCGGATCGGCACGATCCATGCTCCGCCCCTTAGACCCTCTACCACGAGGCGAAACACCCCTCAAGTAGACTAGCGCGCGTCGAAAACGACGGCCCGCGGCCACCTGCCTGCCGCGGGCATCCCGCACATCCGCCAAGCTCCAGAGGTCACACAATGGCTACCGCTCAATCCAAGATCATCTACACCCTCACCGACGAGGCGCCGCTGCTGGCCACGGCCTCGCTGCTGCCCGTCATCCAGACGTTCGCTGCGCCGGCAGGGATCGAGGTCGCGACCAGCGACATTTCGGTGGCAGCCCGCATCCTGGCGGAGTTCCCTGAATTCCTGACGCCCGAGCAGAAGGTGCCCGACAACCTGGGCGAGCTCGGCCGCCTGACCCAGTCGCCCGACACCAACATCATCAAGCTGCCCAACATCAGTGCCTCGGTGCCCCAATTGCTGGCAGCCATCAAGGAACTGCAGGCGCGCGGCTACAAGATCCCCGACTACCCCGAAGACGCCAAGACCGACGAACAGAAGGCACTGCTGGCGCGCTATTCGAAGGCGCTCGGCAGCGCGGTCAACCCGGTGCTGCGCGAAGGCAATTCCGACCGCCGTGCCCCCGCGGCCGTCAAGCGCAACGCGCGCAAGAACCCGCACTCGATGAGCAAGTGGAGCCCGGCCTCGCGCACCCACGTCTCGCACATGCACGGCGGCGACTTCTACGCCGGCGAAAAGAGCATGACGCTCACCAAGGCGCGCGACGTCCAGATGGACCTGGTGACCAAGAGCGGCCAGACCATCGTGCTGAAGAAGAAGGTCGCCCTGCTCGAAGGCGAGATCATCGACAGCATGTTCATGAGCAAGAAGGCGCTGCTCAAGTTCTACGAGGACGAGATGGAAGACGCCCGCGAGACCGGCGTGATGTTCTCGCTGCACGTCAAGGCGACCATGATGAAGGTGTCGCACCCGATCGTCTTCGGCCATGCGGTCAAGGTCTTCTACAAGGATGCCTTCGCCAAGCACGGCAAGCTGTTCGATGAACTCGGCGTCAACGTCAACAACGGCCTGTCGAGCGTCTACGACAAGATCAAGGACCTGCCGACCTCGCAGCGCGACCAGATCGTCAAGGACCTGCACGCCTGCCACGAGCACCGCCCCGAGCTGGCGATGGTCGACTCGGCCAAGGGCATCACCAACCTGCACGCGCCGAACGACGTCATCGTCGACGCCTCGATGCCCGCGATGATCCGCCTGGGCGGCAAGATGTGGGGACCGGACGGCCGTCCGAAGGACACCAAGGCCGTGATGCCCGAGAGCACCTTCGCCCGCATCTACCAGGAGATGATCAACTTCTGCAAGACCAACGGCGCCTTCAACCCTGTGACCATGGGCACCGTGCCCAACGTCGGGCTGATGGCGCAGAAGGCCGAAGAGTACGGCTCGCACGACAAGACCTTCGAGGTGCCCGAGGACGGCGTGGCCCGCATCGTCGACATCGCCACCGGCGAGGTGCTGCTCGAGCAGAACGTCGAGACCGGCGATATCTGGCGCATGTGCCAGACCAAGGACGCGGCGATCCGCGACTGGGTCAAGCTGGCCGTGAACCGGGCGCGCCTGTCGGGCATGCCGGCCGTGTTCTGGCTCGACGAATACCGCCCGCATGAAGCGGAACTCATCAAGAAGGTCCACACCTACCTGAAGGACCACGACACCAAGGGCCTGGACATCCAGATCATGTCGCAGGTGCGCGCCATGCGCTACACGCTCGAGCGCGTGATCCGCGGCAAGGACACCATCTCGGTCACCGGCAACATCCTGCGCGACTACCTCACCGACCTGTTCCCGATCATGGAACTCGGCACCAGCGCCAAGATGCTGTCGATCGTGCCGCTGATGGCCGGCGGCGCGATGTTCGAGACCGGCGCCGGCGGCTCGGCACCGAAGCACGTCAAGCAGCTGGTCGAAGAAAACCACCTGCGCTGGGATTCGCTCGGCGAGTTCCTGGCGCTGGCCGTGTCGCTCGAGGACCTGGGCCAGAAGACCGGCAACAAGAAGGCCAAGGTGCTGGCCGAGACGCTCGACACCGCCACCGGCATGCTGCTCGACAACAACAAGGGCCCGTCGACCAAGACCGGCGAACTCGACAACCGCGGCAGCCACTTCTACCTGGCGCTGTACTGGGCCCAGGCCCTGGCGGCGCAGACCGAAGACAAGGAACTGCAGGCGCATTTCGCGCCGCTGGCCAAGACCCTGGCCGCCAACGAGCAGAAGATCGTCGACGAACTCAAGGCAGTGCAAGGGCAGCCGGCCGACATCGGTGGCTACTACATGCCCGATCCGAAGAAGACCGCGACCGTCATGCGGCCGAGCGCCACCTTCAACGCGGCGCTGGCCTCCGCGGCCGCCTGAGCGAGCACCCCGCCGACCGCTGGTTCAGGTCGGCGCCACGATCCAGGCCCGCTTCGGCGGGCCTTTTTCTTGGCCGTCCGCCCTCATTTCGAGAAGGATGGCGGGCGGCTGGCGGCGGTCGGCATTTCGAGCCCGAGCGCCCGGCCCATGCGCTGCAGTTCCCCGGACAGCCGTCGCACCTCGGCCAGCGCGGCCTGGTCCCCGGCCTGGAGGCGGTTGAATTCCCTGGCGAAGGCATCGGTGACCTCGGTCCATCGATGGAACGCGGGGTTGTCAGCAGGGAGTGGAGAGTCCATTGGGTTGCTCTGAGCCGGCAATTGCCTAATGGGCGGCAATAATGAACGATTTCGAAACTTAAGTACACATCTTTCTGCAAATCCTCATGTCAACCTCCTTTCTGGTGATGCAGGGGCGACCGCCGCTGCCTTACCGTGCGAATCGCTGTCACCGTCTGAGGAGTTTGCCTTTCAGGACCCAGGGAGCTTGTCTGACGCCAGGTCGAATCACGTTGCATTAATGTGTACTAAAATGTTACGCATTGCATGTGTGAGCAACCACTAGCGTCCAGGAAAGCCTCGTCCGACTTCGCGGCCGAGGCCGCCCCCTTGTCCTTCCAGCAGGAAGGCCTGTGGTTCCTCGATCAGATGGCCGAGGGGGGCGCGCCCTACAACATCCATTCGGCAAGCCGGCATCGTGGCCCCCTGGACGCCGAAGTGCTCGAACGCAGCTTGCGCACGCTGATCGCCCGCCACGACAGCCTGCGCACCGCGTTCCACACCTCCGGGCAGGCGCCCCGGCAGTGGGTCCTCCCGGCGCCCGCGGCGCAGCAGCGCTTCAGTTTGCGGCAGGTCGAACTCGGGCCGGCAGACGCCGCCGGGACCACGCTCCTGGCGCGCATCGGCGCCAGCATCGCCCAGCCCTTCGACCTGTCGAAGGCCCCGTTGCTGCGCGCCGAATTGTTGCGGATCGCACCCGACGATCATGTCCTGGTGCTGGTCGTGCACCACATCGTGGCCGACGGATGGTCCATGAACGTCATTCGCCGCGAACTCGGCCGGCTCTATGCCCAGGGCGGCGACGACGCCGGCCTGGCCGCGCCGCCACTGCGCTTCTCCGACTGCGTCCGCTGGCAGCGTGATCGTTTCGAGCGCGATGGACTGCAGGCCCAGCTCGGCCATTGGCGCGAGAACCTGCGCGGGCTGCAGACCCTGAACCTGCCGACCGACCGCAACCGGCCGTTGCAGATGGCCTACGAGGGCCGGACCCTGTCGCTGGCCATCGATCCCGCGCTCGCCGCCGACCTGCGGGCGCTGGCGAGGCAGCAGGACGCCACCACCTTCACCACGCTGCTGGCGGCGTTCAATGTGCTCCTGATGCGCTACACCGGGCAGAGCGACATCGCAGTCGGTGTTCCGGTGGCGGCTCGCAACGGGGCCCAGTTGCGCGACGTGGTGGGCTACTTCGCCAACACGGTGGTCATGCGCAACCAGCTCGAAGGCGGGGGCAGCTTCACCGAACTGCTGAAACGCGTGCGGCGGACCGCGCGCGCGGCGCTGGTGCACCAGGAGATGCCCTTCGACCGGCTGGTGGCCGAATTGAGCCCGGAACGCGATGCCAGCCGGAATCCGCTCTACCAGGTCGCGTTCGCGCTCGACAACTTTCCCCATCGCCTGCTCGAACTCGACGGACTCGCGAACGAGCAGGTCCGAGTGCATGCCCGCACCTCCAAGTTCGATCTTTCGCTGACGATGGTCGAATCCGACGCCGGACTCGAGGCCTTGTTCGAGTACCGCACCGACCTGTTCGAGGCGGAGACCATCGAGCGGCTGGCGGCGCACTTCGTCCATCTGCTGCGCGGCATCGTCGCCGATCCCGACGGCCCGCTGGACCGCCTGCCGCTGATGGATGACGCCGAGCGGCACCGGATGCTGTTCGATTGGAACCAGCGGCTCCCCGCCGTGGCGCGCGAGCTGCCGGTGCACGAACTCTTCCGGGCCCAGGCGCGAGCGACGCCCGAGGCCGTCGCGCTGCGCTCCGGCGCAGGCAGCACCAGCTACCGCGAACTCGACCTGCTGTCGGACCGGCTTGCCGGCGAGCTGCGCGCGCTGGGTGTCGGGCCCGAGGTGGTCGTCGGCCTCTGCATGCAGCGCTGCATCGGCCTGGCGGTGGCCCTGATGGCGATCTTCAAGGCCGGCGGCGTCTTTCTTCCGCTGGACCCCGCCCACCCGACCGAGCGGCTGCAGGCGATGCTGGACGATGCGACGCCCGCCGTGGTGTTGACGCAGGCGGCGCTGGCGGATCGGCTGCGGCGGATCGACACCGCCGTGCCGACCCGGACCCTGGTGGTTCCGGACGACGGCGGCGAAGTCCCGCGGGAGCCCCTGGCCGAACAGACCGCACCGTCGCGCCCGGACCAGCTGGCCTATCTGATCTATACCTCCGGCTCGACCGGCACCCCCAAGGCGGCACAGCTGATGCACGGCGGCCTGAGCAACCACGTACTGTGGATGATCGACGCCCTGGAGCTGACGGCGGGCGACCGCGTGCTGCAGAAGACCTCGTCGAGCTTCGACGCGTCGCTCTGGGAGTTCTTCTCGCCGCTGTGCTGCGGCGCGACGCTCGTCATCGCCGAGCCCGATGTCCACCAGGACATGCGCCGGCTGGCCGAGGCGATCCGCGACCACGACATCAGCGTCGTCCAGTTCGTGCCGTCCGAGCTGCGTGTGATGCTGGGAGAGATGGACCGCACCGCCTGCCCGGGCCTTCGCTACGTGTTGAGCGGCGGCGAAGCCATGGACCGCGGGCTCGCCGTGTCGTTCCGCCAGGCCCTGCCCGGCGTCCGACTCGGCAACTTCTACGGCCCCACGGAAGCCACCGTGGACAGCGCCTGGTACGAAGTCGCCGAGCCCTTGCCCGAGCGGGCGATCGTGCCGATCGGCCGTCCGATCACCAACGCCCAGTTGTATGTGCTCGATGCCCGACTGCAGCCTCAGCCCGTCAACGTGGCCGGCGAGCTGTACGTCGGCGGGCTGGGCGTCGGGCGCGGCTACCACCGCCGCCCCGAACTCAGCGCCGAACGCTTCGTGCCCAACCCCTTCCGGCCGGGCGAGACGATGTACCGGACCGGCGACTCGGCGCGCTGGCTGCACGACGGCGTGGTGGAGTTCATCGAGCGCCAGGACGACCAGGTCAAGCTGCGCGGCTTCCGGATCGAACTCGGGGAGATCGAGTCCGCGCTGTCGGCTTGCGAGCAGGTGCAGGTGAGCGCGGTGGTCCTGCGCGAAGTGGTCGCCGGCCGCAAGGAGCTGGTCGCCTACGTGGTGCCCCGAGGGCCCGCCGATCCGCGTTCCCTGCGCGCGGCGCTGAAGTCCAGGCTGCCCGACCACATGATCCCGAGCGCGTTCGTGATCCTGCCGGAGCTGCCGCGCCTGGCCAACGGAAAGCTCGACCGAAGCCGCCTTCCCAGCCCCGAGGCCGATGCGTCGACGCTCGACCGGCTCGCGCCGCGATCGCCGATCGAATCCGCCTTGCTGGACATCTGGAGCGATGTGCTGGGCAAGTCGGGCTTCGGCATGCGCGCGAACTTCTTCGACCTGGGCGGGCATTCGCTGCTCGCCACCCAGATCGTGTCGCGGATCCGTTCGACCCTGGGGGTGGAGTTCCCCCTGCGGCAGATCTTCGATCACCCGACGATCGAGCAGATGGCCGAGGCCGTGGGCCAGCTTGCCTCCGGCCCGGCGGCCGACGCCGCCGGGCCGCTGGCGCCGATCGAGCCCGTCTCGCGTTCGGGGCCCCTGCCGCTGTCGTTCTCGCAGCGGGGCATGTGGGTCCTGAACCAGCTGGACCCCGAGGGCGCCGCCTACAACATGCGCGACACGATGCGCCTGCGCGGGCCGCTGGACCGCGCCGCGCTGCGCCGGGCCTTCGACCGCCTGGTCGCCAGGCACGAGGCGTTTCGCACGACCTTCGAACTCGTGAACACCGAACCCGCGGCCTTCATCGGCGAGGTGCAGCCGGCCAACGTCATCGAGCTCGACCTGTCGGAGGTCCCGGAGAGCGAACGCGACCTCGCCATTCAAAGCCATGCCGGGCGCATCGCCAACGCGCCTTTCGACCTGGCGAGCGGGCCCTTGCACCGCTTCGTCCTGATGCGGCTCGGCGCCGACGACCATGTCCTGGTCCTCGTGATGCACCACATCATCGGCGACGACTGGTCATGGAACATCCTGCTGCGCGAGCTGCAGGACCTGTACGCCGCCGAGCTGCGCGGCGACGCCGGCAGCGACAGTCCGCGCGCCTTCGATTTCGTCGACTACGCCAGCTGGCAGCGAGCCCACATCGGCGACCGCGTGCTCGCCAGCCAGACGCAGTACTGGCTGGGCCAGCTGGCCGGCATGAGCCCCCTGCAACTGACCTCCGACACCGCCGCGGTGCAGCGCCACAGCAGCCGCGGCGAACGTGTCCGGCTGCCCTTGCCCGCTGACTGGCTGGGCGGCATCCAGCGCTACAGCCGCGGCCAGGGGCTCACCCCCTTCATGACGCTGCTGGCGGCATTCCAGGCCATGCTGTCGCGCTATTGCGGGCAGGAGGACATCGTGGTCGGGACGCCGATCGCGGGGCGCATGCGCATCGAGTCCGAGGAAGTGGTCGGCTCGCTGGTCAACACGCTGGCCCTGCGCAGCCAGGTGCGCGCGACGCAGAGCTTCCACGAACTCGCGCAGCAGGTGCGCGAGACCTGCCTGTCGGCGTTCATGCACCAGGACATCCCGTTCGACTACCTGATGGACAGCCTGCACAAGCAGCGGACCGGAACCCGGGCGCCCGAGATCCGCGTGCTGTTCAACGTGCTGAACACCCCGCGCAAGCGCTCTGAGTTCGAGGGGCTGGAGGCGAGCGTCCTGCGCACCGACCTGCACGCGACGCTGTTCGATCTCGAATTGACGATCGACACCGAGCGCGAGCACGCGATCTCCCTGACCTATTCGACCGAGCTGTTCACCGCCGAGACCGCCCAGGCGATCCTGGACAACTACATGCATTTGCTCGGGCGCTTCATCGCCCAGCCGGAACGGCCCCTGCACGACCATGCGGCCGCCAGCCCCGAAGACCTGGCCCGGCTCGCGGCCTGGAACCGGACCGAGCGCGCCTATCCGCGCGAGCTCACCCTGCACCGCCTCCTCGAGGCCCGCTGCGAGGCGCCCGGCACCGCCATCGCACAGATGCCCGGCGACACCCTGGACTACCCGGAACTCTGGTCGCGCGTGCGCCGCCTGGCCCGCGTGCTGCGTGCGCGCGGCGTGCAACGGGGCAGCCTGGTGGGCCTCTGCGTGCAGCGCACGCCGGCGATGGTGGTGGCACAGCTCGCGATCCTGAGCGCCGGCGGCGCCTATGTGCCGCTGGACCCGGCCTATCCGCTGCAGCGGCTGCACGACATGGCGCTCCACGCCGCGCTGACGCTGCTGGTGACCGAGCAATCTCTGGCCGCGCCGTGGCAGGACCTGGCCGTGCCGAAGCTGCTGCTCGACCAGGCGCAGGCTGAACTGCTGGCGCAGCCCGCCACTGCCCTGCCGGCCGATGCGGCGCGCGACGCACGGCCGCAGGACCCGGCCTATGTCATCTACACCTCGGGCTCCACCGGCAAGCCCAAGGGCGTGGTGGTGCCGCACCGCGCCGTGGTGAACTTCCTGCTGTCGATGCAGCGCGAACCCGGTCTGGCGCAGGACGATGTGGTCGTCGCCGTGACCACGCTGAGCTTCGACATCGCGGTGCTCGAACTGCTGCTGCCGCTGCTCGGCGGCGCGACCCTGGTGCTCGCGACCCGCGAACAGGCCGTCGACGGCGAGGCGCTGCGCGCGCTGCTCGCGCGGTCGCGGGCTACCCTGATGCAGGCCACGCCCGCAACCTGGCGACTGCTGATCGATGCCGGATGGCACGGCTCGCCGTCCTTCAAGGCGCTGGTCGGCGGCGAGAGCCTCGGTCCGCAGCTGGCCGGGCAACTCTCGGCGCGCACCAGCGAACTCTGGAACCTGTACGGCCCGACCGAGACCACGGTCTGGTCCACCTGCTGGAGGGTGCCGCCGGACGCGCAGACCATCGCCATCGGCCGCCCGATCGCGAACACCGCCATCCATGTGCTCGACGCCCAGGGCAAGCGCTGCCCGGCCGGCGTGTCGGGGGAGATCTTCATCGGCGGCGAAGGCGTGGCGACCGGCTACCTGCAGCGGCCGGAACTGACCGCCGAACGCTTCGTCCCCGACCCCTTCGGCACCGACCCGCAGGCGCGCATGTACCGCACCGGCGACCGCGGGCGCTGGCGCCACGACGGCCTGCTAGAGCACCAGGGGCGGCTCGACTTCCAGATCAAGGTGCGCGGCCATCGCATCGAACCGGGCGAGATCGAAGCCCGGCTGCAGGCGCATGCCGATGTCGCGCAGTGCCTGGTCATGGCGCGCGAAGACCGCCCCGGCGATGCGCAGCTGGTGGCCTATGTCGTCCTGCGCGGCGGCGACCTCGACGCGGCGGCGCTCAGGGACCACCTGCGCATCAAGCTGCCCGACTACATGCTGCCGCAGCACTACGTCGCGCTCGACGCCCTGCCGCTGCTGCCCAACGGCAAGGTCGACCGGCACGCGCTGCCGGCGCCGCGGGCCGAACAGCGGCCCCAGGCGAGCGCCGCCGATGCGCCTTCGACGCCGGCGGAGCGCGCCCTGGCCGCGATCTGGTGCGAGTTGCTGGAAGTGGACGGCGACGCCGTCATGCGCACCGACAACTTCTTCGACCTTGGGGGCGACTCGCTCCAGGTCGGCCGGGCCGTCATCGCCTTCCACCGCCGCAGCGCTGTCCGGCTGGAAGCCCGGCGAATGATCTTCGAGTCGCTGGCGCAACTGGTCCGCGGCATCGAGCTGCCGGAGAGCGAACCGGCGCCGGTCGAAGAGTCGGCGAATCAGCCGAAGGGCTGGTTCAAGCGGCTCTTCAAGCGCGCCTGAAGGCTCAGGCCGCGCCGATGCCGGCGACCAGGTGATCGACGGGCTGGCCGCCCCGCAACGCGGCCGTGAAGGCCAGCATGCGGTCGATCGGCACCCGCGCCCGCAGCCCCAATGCCGGCTCGACATGCACCTCGCCGGCACCCGTCTCCAGCACGTGGGCGAGACCGGCAAGGCCGTTCATGGCCATCCACGGACAGTGGGCGCAGCTCTTGCACGTGGCCGAGTTGCCGGCCGTGGGCGCCTCGATGAAAGTCTTGCCCGGGTTCAGGGTGCGCAGCTTGTGCAGCATGCCGCTGTCGGTGGCGACGATGAACTCGCTGGCGTCCATGCGCTGCGCCGCGCTCAGGATGGCCGAGGTCGAACCCACAGCATCGGCCAGCGCGATCACATCGGCCGGCGCCTCGGGATGCACCAGCACGCGGGCGGCCGGGTGCTGCTTCTTGAGCAGCTCGAGTTCGAGCGCCTTGAATTCATCGTGCACGATGCAGGCGCCGCCCCAGCTCACCATGTCGGCGCCGGTCTGGCGGCGGATGTAGTCGCCCAGGTGCCGGTCGGGGGCCCACAGGATCTTCTGCCCCTGCGCCGTCAGCGCGCGAACCACGTCGAGCGCGCAGCTGGACGTCACGAGCCAGTCCGCGCGCGCCTTCACGGCGGCGCTGGTGTTGGCATAGACCACGACCGTGCGGTCGGGATGCAGAGCGCAGAAGCGGGCGAAGTCTTCTTCCGGGCATCCGAGGTCGAGCGAACAGGTCGCGTCGAGGTCGGGCATCAGGATCCGCTTGTCGGGCGACAGGATCTTGGCGGTCTCGCCCATGAAGCGCACGCCCGAGACCACCAGCGTGCGCGCCGCATGGTCGCGGCCGAAGCGCGCCATCTCGAGCGAATCGCTCACCAGGCCGCCGGTCTCCTCGGCCAGGTCCTGCAGGTCGGGATGGACGTAGTAGTGCGACACCATCACCGCATCGCGCTCGCGCAGCAGGCGGCGGATGCGTGCCTTCAAGGCCTCGCGCTCGCCCGGCCCGGGCTCGGGCGGCACGCGGGCCCAGGCATGGCGGGTGTCGCATGCCGTGCTGCCGTCGCCGGTGGCCAGCGGCTGCTCGTAGTCGACATCGATCATGGCGAAGCTCATTCTCAAGCCTCCTGGAATCGCATCGAGAAATCGATCGCCTTGACGTCCTTGGTCAAGGCACCGATGGAGATCCGGTCGACCCCGGTCTCGGCCAGGGCGCGCAAGCCCTCGAGCGTCACGCCGCCCGAGATCTCGAGCACGGCACGGGCATCGCCAGCGGCATCGTTGCGGCGCACCGCCTCGCGCAAGGTCGGCAGGTCCATGTTGTCCAGCAGCAGCATGCGGGCGCCGTTGGCCAGCGCCTCGTCGAGCTGCGCCAGCGTCTCGACCTCGATCTGCACGAACTTCGCACGGCCCGCGACGCGCGCCGCGGCACGCAGCGCCGCGCTCACGCCGCCCGCCGCGACGATGTGGTTCTCCTTGATCAGCACGGCGTCGTAGAGGCCGATGCGATGGTTGACGCCGCCGCCGGCGCGCACCGCGTACTTCTGCGCCAGCCGAAGGCCGGGCAGCGTCTTGCGGGTGTCGACGATCCGGGCCCGCGTGCCGCGCACGGCATCGACATGCAGCGCGGTCTTGGTCGCCACCGCACTCAACAGTTGCAGGAAATTGAGCGCGGTGCGCTCGGCCGTGAGCAGCGCCCTGGCAGCGCCCGCGAGTTCGAGCACGACCTGGTCCGGCGCGCAGCGGGCGCCCTCTTCGACATGCCAGGTGATCCGCGCATCGGGGGCCAGATGCCGCACCACCGCCTCGACCCAGGGGATGCCGCACAGCACGGCGGACTCGCGGGCGACGACGCGCGCCACCGCGCGGCGATCGGCATCGATCAGAGAGGCCGTGAGATCGCCGCCTGCAACGTCTTCATCGAGGGCCCGCAGTGCATCGGCACGCACCACGGCGGCCCACTCGGCGGAAGAAAAATCGAGGGTACTGTCCATCTTGATCATCGGAAACGCGAGGCCGCGCACAAGCAGCGAATGGCCGCGATCGTAGCAGCGATACCGACACCGGCCGGTGCGCGCAAATGCACGCAGGCGTAGCGCAAGAGTCGGTTATGGTTCGCCCCGTTTGACATCCGAAGCAAGAGCGAAGACCTGTGATTTTTCATGAATTCGACGTGCTCATCGTCGGCAGCGGCCTGGCCGGACTCAGCACCGCACTGCATCTCGCAGCCACGCATCGCGTGGCCATCATCACCAAGCGCGCGGTGGACGATGGCGCCAGCCAGTGGGCCCAGGGCGGCATCGCAGCGGTGCTCGCCGATGGCGACAGCGTGCAGTCGCATGTCGACGACACGCTGGTGGCGGGCGCGGGCCTCTGCGACCTGGCCGCCACGCGCTTCGTGGTCGAGCATGCGCCCGAGGCCATCGCCTGGCTGCGCGGGCTCGGCGTGCCCTTCTCGCTCGAGGACGGCGCGCTGCACCTCACGCGCGAAGGCGGCCACAGCCAGCGCCGCATCGTGCATGCGGCCGACGCCACCGGCGCCGCGGTGCAGCGCACGCTGATCGAGCAGGTGAGGCGCACGCCCAACATCACGCTGTTCGAGCAGCACACGCTGGTCGACCTGATCACGGGCCGCAAGCTCGGGCTCGCCGACACCGGCTGCCAGGGCCTGCACGTGCTCGACGAGGCCACCGACGAGGTGCTCACCTTTCGCGCAGCGCACACCGTGCTGGCGACGGGCGGTGCCGGCAAGGTCTACCTCTACACGAGCAATCCGGACACCGCCACCGGCGACGGCATCGCGGCGGCCTGGCGCGCGGGCTGCCGGGTCGCGAACATGGAGTTCATCCAGTTCCACCCGACCTGCCTCTACCACCCCGATGCCAAGTCCTTCCTGATCAGCGAAGCGGTGCGCGGCGAGGGCGGCCGGCTGCTGCTGCCGGATGGCACCCGCTTCATGCCCGCGCACGACGCGCGCGCCGAGCTCGCGCCGCGCGACATCGTGGCGCGCGCCATCGACTTCGAGATGAAGAAGCACGGGCTCGACTGCGTGCACCTCGACATCTCGCACCAGAGCCCGGCCTTCCTGCAGGAGCACTTCCCGAACATCCTGGCGCGCTGCGCAGCGCTCGGCATCGACATCACGCGCTCGCCGATCCCGGTGGTGCCGGCCGCGCACTACACCTGCGGCGGCGTGCTCACCGACCTGGCCGGCCGCACCGACGTGCCCGGCCTCTACGCGATCGGCGAGACCGCCTGCACCGGCCTGCACGGCGCCAACCGGCTGGCCAGCAATTCGCTGGTCGAGTGCATGGTGTTCGCCCGCGCCGCCGCCGCGGCCATCGTCGAATCACCCCGGCAGCCCCAGGCCGCGCTGCCGGCCTGGGACGACAGCCGCGTCGCCGATGCCGACGAGACGGTGGTCATCTCGCACAACTGGGACGAGCTGCGCCGCTTCATGTGGGACTACGTCGGCATCGTGCGCACCAACAAGCGACTCGAACGCGCGGCGCACCGCATCGCGCTGCTGCAAGGCGAGGTGCAGGAGTTCTACGGCAACTTCCACGTCACGCGCGACCTGCTCGAGCTGCGCAACCTGGTGCAGGTGGCGGACCTGATCGTGCGCTCGGCGCAGGCCCGGCGCGAAAGCCGCGGCCTGCACTTCAGCCGTGACTACCCGGCACTCGCCGCACCCGCGGCACCGACCATCCTCGTGCCGCCCGCGCTCTGACGCGGACGCCCTTCGTCTTTTCGTCCACAGAGAAAGAGCTTTCGCATCATGTTCCGCACCCTGCTCAAGTCCAAGATCCACCGTGTCGCGGTCACCGACTGCGAACTGCACTACGAAGGCTCCTGCGCCATCGACGAAGACCTGCTCGACGCCGCCGGCCTGGCCGAGAACGAGCAGGTCCACATCTGGAACATCAACAACGGAGAGCGCTTCGTGACCTATGCGATTCGCGGCCAGCGCGGCAGCGGCATCATTTCCGTCAACGGCTCGGCCGCGCGCCGGGCCTCGGTCGGCGACCTGATCATCATCGCCGCCTTCGGCCTGGTGCCCGAGGACCAGGTGGCCGGCCATCGACCGAAGCTGGTGTTCGTCGACGGCGCCAACCGCATCAAGGACGAGCGCGCCCACATCCCGGTGCAGGCCGCCTCCGGCGAGGCCGTCGCGGCCTGAGCGACCCGCCATGGCAAACCCTGCGGCCGCCGACGCGGCCATCCCCTACGGCACCCTGCCCCCGGCCTCGCCGCCGGCCACGCGCAAGCCGCTCAGCCTGCCGCGGCTGGCCGACATGCACGCGCGCGGCGAGAAGATCGTCATGCTCACCGCCTACGACGCCACCTTCGCCGCCGTGGCCGATGCCGCGGGTGTCGAATGCCTTCTGGTCGGCGACTCGCTGGGCATGGTCTGCCAGGGCCTCAACAGCACCGTGGGCGTGTCGCTGGACACCATGCGCTACCACACCGAAAGCGTCGAACGCGGATTGCGCCGGGTCCAGGGCACGGCCTGGCTGATCGCCGACCTGCCCTTCGGCAGCTACCACGCGTCGCGCGAACAGGCGCTGCACAGCGCCGCCGTGCTGATGCAGGCCGGCGCCCACATGGTCAAGCTCGAAGGCGGCGGCTGGACCACCGACACCGTGCGCTTCCTGGTCGAGCGCGGCATTCCGGTCTGCGCCCACCTGGGCCTCACGCCACAGACGGTGCATGCGCTCGGCGGCTACCGCGTGCAGGGCCGCAGCGGCGAGGCCGCGGCCCTGCTCAAGCAGCAGGCCCATGCGCTGCAGGACGCAGGCGCCGCGATGCTGGTGCTCGAGATGGTGCCCGCCACGCTGGCCGCCGAACTCACGGCCGAACTGAAGCACTGCGCCACCATCGGCATCGGCGCCGGCCGCGGCACCGCGGGCCAGGTGCTGGTGATGCACGACATGCTGGGCGTCGGACTCGGCAAGCTGCCGAAGTTCGTGCGCAACTTCATGGCCGATGCGCCCGGCATCGCCGAGGCCATGCAGGCCTACGTCCGCGCCGTCAAGGACGGCATTTTTCCCGACGACTCACTCCACGCCTGGTAGGCGCCCCGACCATGCACGTCATCCGCACCCTCCCTGAACTGCGCGACCACCTGGGCCGCTTCGAACGCCCCGCCTTCGTCCCCACCATGGGCAACCTGCACGACGGCCACCTCGACCTCGTGCGGCAGGCCAGGCCGCGGGGCGACGTCACGGTCGCCAGCATCTTCGTGAACCGCCTGCAGTTCCTTCCGCACGAGGATTTCGACACCTATCCGCGCACCTGGGACAGCGACTGCGAGAAGCTGCAGGCGGCCGGCTGCGACGTGCTGTTCGCGCCCGACGAACGTGCCCTGTACCCGGAACCCCAGACCTGCAAGGTGCATCCCGACGGCGCCCTGGCCGACATCCTCGAAGGTCACTTCCGCCCGGGCTTCTTCGTCGGCGTCTGCACGGTCGTCATGAAACTCTTCGCCTGCGTGCAGCCGCGCGTGGCCGTGTTCGGCAAGAAGGACTACCAGCAGCTGCTGGTCATCCGCCACATGGTGCGGCAGTTCGCCTTGCCGATCGAGATCGTGGGCAGCGAGACCCGGCGCGCCGACGACGGGCTCGCGCTGTCTTCGCGCAACGGCTACCTGGGCCAGTCCGCGCGCGTCGAGGCCGTGCAACTGTCGCTCGCGCTGAAGGCCATGGCCGCGGCGGTGCAGGCGGGCGAGCGCGACTTCGCCGCGATCGAGGCGCGCGCGATGCAATCGCTCAGCGCGCGCGGCTGGCAGCCCGACTACATGGTGCTGCGGCGGCGCGCCGACCTGCAGGCACCGGCCGCGGACGAGCCCCTGGTGGCGCTGGCCGCGGCGCGACTGGGAAGCACCCGGCTGATCGACAACCTGGAGATCCCGCAAACGGCTTGACGCGAAAGACCTGCCGACCAAAGGGAAGATTCGCGACAAGTTCAGGAATGGCGTCCAAGCGGCGCGGGGTAGATTGGACGCGCTCCAATCTCTACCCTGATCGACCGTGACAGTCCAAGGCGAAGTCGCCATTCCGTTCGCACATCCCGTCTACATCCGAAGCATCGTCGATTGCCTGAACAGCCGCGGCGTTCGGCCGTCGGACGTGCTCGCGAGTGCCGGCCTGGCCTGGCAGGATCTCAGCGACGGCCAGCGGATGGTCGACTTCTCGGTCTTCCGCCGCTTTGTCACGCACGCCATCCAGACCAGCGGCGAACCCGCGCTGGGGCTGATGGCGGGGTCGATGCTCCAGCCTTATCACAGCCCGGTCGGCATCGCCGCCGTGACCAGCGACACCCTGGGCCAGGGCCTGCAGTTCTTGAGCCGGCATGCCAGGCTCATCTTCCGCAGCATGGACATCAAGATCGAGAACGGGCCGCGCTGGAGCACGCTCAGGGTCAAGCCGATGCGCCCCCTGTGCGAGACCCATGTCTTCGTCATGCAGTCGATCCTGGGCGCCCACTGCCGCCTGCTCGAAGCCATCCTGGGACGGCCGGCCGACGAGCTCACGGCAGGCTTGCCGTACCCTCGCCCGACCGGCAACGACATCCCCTGCCTGCGCTATGTCCGGCGGGTCGAGTTCGACCAGGAGCACCTCAGCTTCCAGTTGCCGGTCGAGCTGCTTCAAGTGCGCTCGACCGCCGCCGACCCCGACGCCTTCCACGAGGCGGCGCAGGCATGCCGCAAGATGGAGTCGGAACTGGGGCACGGGGACTTCGTGGCGCGCGTTCGCCGCGCGCTGCTCGAACGCCTGACGGCCAACCCCGAGGTCGGCGAGCTCGCCACCGACCTGGGCATCTCGGCCCGGACGCTGGCGCGCCGGCTGGCCGAAGCGGGGCTCAACTACTCCGACATCAAGGACGACCTGCGCAAGACGCACGCCGCCTGGTACCTGCAGCACACCGAGCTGTCGATGGAGGCCATTGCATCGCAGCTCGGCTACAACGACCCCACCAACTTCAGCCGCAAGTTCAAGTGCTGGTACCGCGTGCCGCCGAGCAAGATGCGGCAGACCTTGCGCGGCGGGCTGCACTAGGCTGTACTAAGCCGCACTAGGCGTCGAAGCGCGCACGCCGCGCTGGCACGCCCGTCGGCCTCCGGTCGACTGGCCCGAGGTAGCCGATCGTCTCGTGGATGCGCGAGAGGATGTCGACGCACCGCTCCTTCAGCTCCCGGCCGCGCGGGGTCAACGAGACCTTGCGGGTCGTGCGCTGGAGCAGAGGCGCGTCGAGCATGGTTTCTAGGCGGGTGACGCTGCGGCTCACGCTCGACTTGTGGATCTGCAAAGCATCGGCTGCCGACGAAAAGCTGGCAAGCGAGGCGACATAGGCAAAGATGCGAAGATCGTTGAGGTCGATCATTGCACCCTCGCCGTGACTCGATGAAACATCGTTCTGCACTGGAGACTCTCCCTGGCCTGGAATAAAAAAAGGCTGTCCGGCCATGACCGGACAGCCTTTCGGGGCTGGCTGCTTGATCCGGGCTTGCGCCTCGAATCAGAACGAGTGGCGAATGCCGAGGTCGTAGCCGGTCGAGCTCTTCGGGGTCATCGTGGCACCCGCCGAAGTGGTCACGAACGCCGGGCCGCCCAGCGTCAGGTCGGCGCCTTCCTTGTTGTTCACGCGCGCCACCGTCGCGTACAGGGCCGTGCGCTTCGACAGGTTGTGGACATAGCCCAGGGCGAACTTGTCGGCCTTCGGGTCGGGACGGAAGCCAAGCACCTGGTCGATGTACGTGCCGGTGTTCTTGTAGTTCACCGCCGAGTACGACATGCGGATCAGGCCAGCGCCGACCGGCACGGTCGCACCGAGCAGCCAACCGTCGGCGCTGGGCTGACGGAATCCGAACGGGTTGGCGGCGGTCGCCACGAAGGGCGTCGAAGAGTCGCGCTTCAGCTTGGCGTTGGAGAATTCGCCGAACAGCTTGACGACACCGAAGTCGTAGGAAGCGCCGAGGTTCCAGGTGTCGAGGCTGTCGGTGAGGCCCTTGTAGAAGTCCGATCCGACGGTGCTTTCGCCGTAGGCGAGCGCGACGTCCAGCGGGCCGTTTGCATAGCCGACGCGACCACCGATGTAGCGGCCGGCGCGCTCGTTGCCGGCTACCACCAACCCCGTCTTGGGGTCGGTGACCACAGGCGTCAAGCGGCCCGGGTCATAGCTGGTCTTCTCGTTCATGGCGTACATGAACTGGCCGTAGAAGCCGCCCAGGTTCGGCGGCAGGAAGTAGCCGATCGAGTTGCTGGCGCGGGTGTAGGTCGTGTTGGCGGTGAAGCCGCCTTGCGAGATCACGCTGCCCGGGTTGTTGTAGCCGTTGGCGGTCGAGATCAGGTTGGTGCCCACGCCATTGGTGCCGAACGGATCGAACACGGTGTCGTTCCAGAACGTCGGGGTGTAGTCGCGGCCGAGGCGGATTTCACCGAAGTTGCCGGACAGGCTGACGGTCGAACGGCGTTGCCAGTTCTGGCCACCGCCGACAGCAGTGCCGGTACCGTCGTCATTGTTCAGGGCGCCTTCGAGCCAGAAGCTGGCGGCCAGGCCGCCACCGAGGTCTTCGGTGCCGCGGAAGCCCAGGCGGCTGGAGTTGTAGCCCGAGTTGCGCAGCACGGTCTGGCTGGTCGTGGCGGTGCCGCGGTTGACGAAGGTCTGGTTCGCCAGGCTTTCGAGGGTGGGAGCGTTCCGGTCTTCCGACTTGTTCGAGAAGCCGCTGATGGTCGCGTCGACCACGCCGAACAGGGTGACCGACGACTGGGCCGAAGCGATACCGGCGACAGCCATGGCAGCCAGGGCAACTAGAGATTTTTTCATTGCAAGTTTCTCCAAGGTTAAACATAGGGCTCCGGTGCGAAGGGCTGTGAGTGACTGGCACTTCTCGCTCCCACCAGACCCCGGGCCAACCTCCTTTTGGGAAGTTGTCGCTATTGCATCAGAGGCCTTTATTCCGGGCAGCGTCATTCATGCAAAGTCAACCAGTGACTATGCAAAGTCGACCTCAACTAATTGGAGTTGCGTTGTTGTATTGCGACATGGCATTGAGCCAGTCACTGCGAGTCATTGCATTGGCATTGATTGCCAATCACACCTTCGCATTGCGCGACAGGTATTAACTTCCGATTGAGAAATAAGAAACGTCTGAATATAAAGCCCCAGTCCATTCAATCAATGAACGGGACTCGAGATGACTGACGAGTGACGGGGCAAGAGGGCGTGCGACGAACCTACTGCGCCTTCTCCGCATCGCGGCGCACGATCTCCTCGACCATGGCCCGGAACTGATCGGCGAGCACGTTGCGCACCACCATCTTGCCGATCACCGGCGGGACCGCGAAGTCGGGCACCAGCCGGCCCGAATAGCTCAGCCGCACCGCGCCGGTGGGCATGATCGCCACCGTGTAGCGGCCTTCCATCTCCCTCAGATTGCCGCCGACCGCATGCGCCACGACCGACCGCGGCGGGATCTCGACCACCGCCAGCCGCGCCTCCACCGGCTGGCTGAACCACAGGAAGCCGAACTCCCCCGTCTGCTCGACGATGACGTGGTCGGCGGCGCGCCGCACCACGCGCGAGCTGCGCATGTACGGAATGAACTCGGCGAGATGGTCGTAGTCGGTGATGACGCCCCACACGGTGCGCGGGTCCACCCGCATCTCGGCCGACGCCGTCACGGTGATCGACTCGCCCTGGCCGTTGGTCTCGATCGCGACCTGCTGCGCGCCGGCAGCGGCGAGCGTGCACAGCGCCCCGGCGAGCAGCAGCACCCTGGCGGCGGCATGCGGCTTCAAGGCGTCACGATCCCGACTGCGCGCGTTGCTGGCTGCGGTACTTCGCGATCTCCCCCTTCAGGTCGGTGAACTCCTCGCACGGAAAGAAGCAGAGCGAATCGAGCACCTTCAGCTCCTGTTCGGCCCGGCCGAGGTCGCCCATCTGCAGGTAGGCTTCGCCGAGGTATTCGTGCGCGCCCCGGTGCTTCGGGTTGATCTTCAGCGCCTTGTCGTAGTCGCTCAGCGCCAGGTCCATGTTGCCGAGCTTGCGGTGCGCGTGGCCGAGCTCGTTCCAGGCATCGGCATCGCCCGGCGCGCGAAGCACGTAGACCGTCATATGGGCCACGACCTGCTGCCAGTCCTCCTTCTTGACGGCCGTCATGCCGGCCCTGAAGTCGGGATCGGGATTGACTTGCTCGCTGGTTCCCGGTCCACCGCCGCCTCCTCCACCACCACCACCGCCGCCACCACCGCCACCTCCACCCCCTCCCCCAGCCGCGAGCGCGGACAGGCTGAAGGCGAGCGAGGCGACGGAAACGAAGACTGTCATTGCACGTTTCATGGTGATTGCTCCTTCATGGCCCAGGCTTCAGCGGAAGTCGATGCGCCCGTAGACGCCATGGGTTCCTCCGCCGGGGCCCGCGGCGAAGAAAAGCGTGTCCGTCGGCTGGTTGCCGATGCCGTTGCCGAACGCGATCCCGTGCAGTCCGTCGATGGCGATCGGATTGCCGTCCGCCATCGACATTGTGCCCAGCAGAACACCGGTCGAGGTGTCGAACGCGTTGATCTTTCCGTCGCCCACGTTGGCCACCAGCAAGGCGTTGCCGAAGCTGCCGAAGGCGGCCGGCGCCATGGCCATGCCCCACGGTGCGTTGAGCGCGCCGCCGGGCGACACCAGCCGCTTGACCAGGTTGCCGGCGGTGTCGAAGACGTCGATCGCGCCCTGCCCGGCGCCCGGGACAGCAACGCCCGTCTGTGCGCCCTGCCTGGCATAGCTCACATAGACCCGGTCGCCGATCGCCTGGATGCCGTAGGGCGCATAGCCGGGCGGCAAGGCCTGGTCGACGAAGCTGCCCGCGCCGCCGACCTTGTTGAATGTCGCGTCGAACATGTCGACCGTCGCATTCCGGAAATCCGCCGCGTACAGGAAGTCCGACGCGCCCCGGCTGGCGAGCGCCAGCCCCGTGTAGACCGCCCCGGCGTTGCCGCCGTCGAAGACGGTGATGGCATGGGTCTGGTCGACGCCGGGCGACCAGCCCGACAGCGTGCCGCCCAGGCCGGCGAAGATGAAGGCACTGGCGCCGGACATGCCGTTGGCCGTGACCATGAAGTCCGAATGGCCGTTGAAGACGATGCCGGTCGGCCTGGCGCTGCCCGCAGTGCCGGGCGGGATCGACACCACCAGCGACTGCGGAACGCCGGCGCCGTCGTACAGCGTCGAGGTCGAGCTGGACCGGTTCGCCACCCAGACGAAGGCCCGCGGGTTGAAGACCACGCCCCACGCGTCGACCAGGGTCGGATCGGCGTTGGCGTTCGCATACAGCGTGTTCGCGACCGGCAGGTCGGACACCAGGTTGGTCGCGACGAAGCCCTTGGCCATGACGGCCGCGCCGCCGCCGGCAGGGGCGGCGGCAGGCGGGGCGATGACCGACGCCATGCCGCCGGAATAGCCACCGCCGCCACCGCAGGCGGCCACCACGATCGCGCTCGCAAAAGCGATTCCGTACAACTTCAGGCGGCAGGTGCTGGTCATGTTGCGTTTCCTTTCGGGCTGGGCTCGGTGTATTCCGCGCCCGGGCCCGAAGGTTCATCGGCCCGCGGTTCAGAAGGCGAACGAGGCGCTCAACACCAGCGTGCCGTTCGCCGTGTGTCCGTAGGCGGTCGGGTAGATGCTGCTGCGGCCGCCGGCGACCCAGTCGATCCGCACCTCCCACGCGTCGCGCGCGATCGCCAGCCCGATGCTGCCGTCCAGGTCGGCCCGTCCGTCTTCGGCGGGCGAGCCGCCGACCCGCACCAGGGCACCCGCATGGGCCGTCGCGCGCACCAGGGCCGAGAGGGGAACGCCGACGTTGAACTCGGCATAGGCGGTGCGCATGCCGCGCCCGAAGTAATCGGGCGAATAGTGCAGCCGCATGTTCCAGCGCTCGCCGTTCAACCCGGCGAAGGCTTCCCCATAGTCGTAGCGCGAATCGACGCTGAAGTGGACGCCGGTCGCGCCCGCCTCCCAGCCCAGGCGCTCCGACAGCCGGCCCGCATAGCCGGCGTAGCCGAGCAGCTGCACCTGGCGCCGGTCGTACGGGCCCAGGGCCACGCCCGTGAGCGATGCACCGCCGAACCAGCCGCTCGGATGGTCGTAGGTGGCGCTCAGCTGGTAGGTCGGCCGGTCGTCGCTGAGCGAGACGCCCCGCCAGCGGTAGTCCGACAGCAGCGCGACGCTGCCGCCGGCCTGCGCCAGGGCGACGCCGCAGGCGAGGAAGAGCGAGGGGCCGAGCGCGACACGCAGACCGGCGGCCGGCATGTCACTGGCGCAGGTTGGGGGATGTCGTGGAGCGCGTCACGGTGCGGACGCAGGCGCCGCCGCCTGCGACGCGGGCCAGTGTGGCACAGGCGTCGATCCCTCCACCCGGAAGGGACACGACACCGGCCGTCGAGGGCAGCCCGGCGCGTGCCGGCGACGGCTCGCGCATCAGGGCGAACAGGCCCGCCACATGGGCAGCGGCATACGACGAGCCCGACACCAGGTTCCATCGGTCTCCCGGCAGGGTGGTCGGCACGTCCCGCCCCGGCGCCACCAGCACGCCCGGCAAGGCCGGCCCTTCGCTCTCGTCGCTGACCGCCACCACGCCCGCATGGGAGGCCGGGAATCCGCCATCCCGCCGGCTTCGATCGACCGCGGCGACGACGCTGATGCTGCGCGCCAGCGCCACGTCCAGCAGCCTGTCGAGCAGGCGGTCCGATGGCCCGCTGAGGCTCAGGTTGATGACCTCGGCGCCGTGGGTGATGGCGAAGTGCAGCGCCATGGCCAGGCCCAGGCTGGTGCACACGGTGGACTGGCTGCTCTGCTGCCAGCAGGCGCGCAGCGCCAGCAGCCGGGCGTTCGGCGCCACCCCCAGGATGCCCGCGCCGTTGTCGGCCCGCGCGGCGATGATGCCGGCGACCGCGGTGCCGTGGTCCTCGGGCCGGTCGCCATGGCCGTCGACAAAATCCTCCTCCAGCGCCACCTGGCCTTCGAGGTCCGGATGGTGCCGGTCGATGCGGCTGTCGACCACGGCCACGCGCACGTTGCGGCCGGTGGCGATCTCGTGCAGTTCCTCCAGTTGCCAGGCCTGCACCACCGGCTGCAGCGGGGCCAGCGGGTCGTCGTGGCCGCGGGTTCGAAACTCGTTCATCGGCTGGGCCCAGTCGACGCGCGGATCGCGCGACAAGGCCTGCGCCACATCCTCGGGCGGCCGGTCGTCCGGCACTGTCAGCACGAAGCAATCCACGCCCAGCAGCGGCATGGCCCAGTCGGTGACCAGGGTCAGCCCGTGTTCGCGCGCCAGATCGGCCGCCACGCGGCGCCGCGCGCCATGCGCCGCGCCGCCGCCATAGCCGCCCGAATAACCGCTCTCGGGCCGGTAGTGTTCCGGCGGCAGGCGCAACAGCAGCAGCACCTGGCGGGGAGCGGCGGCCGGCGCTTCGACCGGGTCGGCCGCCGCCGCGCCGGCGAAGGGCTGGAGCGCGGCCAGCGCGAGCAGCCAGGCGACCAGCCAGCGCTTCATGGCGCCGCCCGGCGATCGAGCGATTCGACCAGCAGCACCGCCTTTTCCTGGCGCAGGCGCTGCACCGCGGCCGTTTCGAGACCGGCCGGCACGGCGAGAAGGTAGGCATCGGTGGTGGTCGGCCCGTAGACCAGCCGCGCCCTGCTGTCGCGCAGCACGCGCCGCATCTCCTGCTCGGTGGCGTCGGGCCGGAACCTCACGATCAGCTGGCCGCCGTCGACGCCGGCCGGCACCGCCGCGGGCTCGCCGAGCGCGCGGTAGCGCGGCTCGGGCCACAACGGCAGCACGAGCAGGCCACCCAGGGCCGCGACCAGCACGCATTGGCCGGCCAGGGCCCAGCGGGTCCAGGGCGGACTCTCGCGCCAGCGATCGCGCAGGCCCGCCAGCAAGCCGCGACGCACCGGTGGCGCCTCGCCGCCGACGAGGCGCCCGCGCAAAGCGGCGAACCCCTGGTCGGCATCGCCGGGGGCGTAGTCGCTGCCGGTGGCCGCATAGGCGGCCTGCAGCTCCTCCTCCACGGCCAGCTCGGCCCGGCAGCGCGGGCAGTCGGCCAAGTGGGCTTCGACCCCCGCGCGCTCCTGCGCGTCGAGCGTCGCGCCGACGTACCAGGGCAGCAACGACTGCACCTTCAGATGCACGTCGCTGCCGAGGGGGACCACCTGCCCGCTCACAGCCAATCCTCCAGCTGGCCTGCCAGCAGGGTCTTGAGCCTGCGCCGGGCGTGGAACATGCGCGTCTTCACGGTGTCGACCGGGCAGCCGACGATGTCGCCGATCTCGCGGCAGCCGATGCCATGGAAATAAGCCAGGTGGACGACCGCCCGCTGCTCGAGCGAGAGCCGGTCCACCGCCTGCGCCAGCGCCGCACACATCTGCGAGCGGGCGGCGCGGTGTTCGGGGCCGGCCTCCGGCGGCGCGGGCTGGTCGTCGCCGCCCTCGTCGTCGATCGGCTCGTCGAGGCGGCTGAGCGCCTTGAGGGCCTTGCGGTAGCCGATCGCGAAGATCCAGGTCGAGACCTTGCTGCGGCCGTCGTAGCTGGCGGCACGGTTCCAGACCACCAGCATGGTGTCGTTGAGCACTTCGCCGACCAGGCCGGAGCGCCGCATCACGCGGTCCAGGAAGCGCGAGAGACGGGGGTGGTAGGCGCGGTACAGCTGCTCGAAGGCCTGCAGGTCGCCTTTGGCGGTGCGGCCGACCAGGCGGGCCTCGGCGCTTTCGGCCAAGGCGGCCCCCTCGGCCGATGGCCGAACGGCATCGCGGGGCATGCTCGGCATGGGGGACTCGACGCGTGGGACGTACGGCGCACTGTACTCCCGGCCGTCGAGGCGGGTCGGGTGGCGGGCGGCCGACTGCGGGGGAATGTCCATGGGGCCTCCAGGCGGGCTGGCGCGATGATCCGGGCGGCGGCTGCCGCCCCGGTCTGTTCATTCCCCGAATCGCAGGATCGGTTCAAATGCTCGCCGGCTGGACGGCGTCACAGAACTGCGTACTTAAGCGTGCATTAGTTCCTTGGAGCGCCCCGTAAGAGTAGCCACAATGACCTACATGTCACGTCCATCTGCCGACTCCCAAACCCAGAGCTTCAGCAGCTTCGCGTCCTTGAACCGGGCGGACCAGACGCATCCGCCCCGAGCCCCGTCCCGCTCGAAAGAACGCGTGGTCGGGTTCCTGCTCGCCGGCCTGGTCGCGGTGCTGGCGATCTGCCTGGTCATCGGGACCCGCTAGCGGCTGCGCGATCCCAGGGCGGCGTCCCCTTGAAGGCGTCGGCCAAGAAATCGATCATCACGCGCACCTTGGCGCTCAGGTGGCGCCGGCTCGGGTACACCGCGAGGATGTCGATGTCCGCCATGCGGTAGCCCGGCAGCAGGGGCACCAGCCGCCCCGCCCGCAGGTCGTCGCCGACCAGAAAGCTCGGCTGCCAGATCACGCCCACGCCCGCCAGCGCGGCGGCGCGCGCCGTGTCGCCGTTGTTGGCGCGCATGACCGAAGGCACCTTCACCACATGCTCCAGCCCGTGCGCATCGAACAGGTGCCAGTCGTCGCCGGTGGCCGAGAAGGTGTAGCCGATGCAGGCATGGTCGGCTAGGTCGGCGGGCGACTTCGGCCGGCCGTGCTGGCGCAGGTAGCCCGGCGCGGCGCAGACGATGTTGCGCGACGCCGCCAGCTTGCGTGCAATGTGCGCGGTCGACCCGGTGCGCGAAATCCGGATGCCGAGGTCGAAGCCCTCTTCCACCAAGTCGACGACGCGGTCGATCAGCGACACCTCGAGCTCCACCTCGGGGTACTTCTTCAGGAACTTCGGCCACAGCGGCGCCAGGTGCAGGATGCCGAAGCTCACCGGCGCATTGACCCGCAGCCGCCCGCGCGGCTGCAGCGTGCTCGATGCACTCAGCGCCTCGGCCTCGGCCACCTCGTCGAGGATGCTGCGCGCCCGCTCGTACAGCGCCTGCCCGCTGTCGGTCAGCGAGAGCTTGCGCGAGTGGCGATTGAGCAGCCGCGTGCCCAGGTGGGCCTCGAGCTCGGCGATATAGCGCGTCACGTTGGCGGGCGAGGTGTCGAGCGCCTCCGCCGCGCGCGCGAAACCCTGCCTGGCGACCACCGCGACGAACACCTCGAAGGCGCGCAGCCGGTCCATCAACCTCTCCTTGATTCACAAAAGCTGAACGAATTGTGCTTCTTCAGGCCATTTACCTCAAGGAAGATGAACCCTACAGTTCACCTCACGGCACGACACCGCGCCGCATCAACCACCCCAAACTGAAGGAAGCATCATGAACAGACTCAACGGCAAGCGCGCACTCGTCACCGGCGGCACCAGCGGCATCGGCCTCGAGACGGCGCGGCAGTTCATCGCCGAAGGTGCCCGCGTGGCGGTCACCGGCAGCAACCCCGAGACCATCGAGCGGGCCCGCGCCGAACTCGGCAAGGAAGCGCTCATCTTGCGCGTCGACGCCGGCAGCGTGGCCGACCAGCAACACCTCGCGCAAGCGTTGAAGGAATCCTTCGGCCAGATCGATGCGGTCTTCATCAACGCGGGCGTGGCCGATTTCCGGCCGCTCGAACAATGGGACGAAGCCGGCTTCGACCGCTCGATCGCGGTCAACCTCAAGGGGCCGCTGTTCCTGGTGCAGGCGCTGCTGCCGATCCTGGCGAATCCGACCTCGATCGTGCTCAACACCTCGATCAACGCCCGCGTGGGCATGCCCAATTCGAGCGTCTACGCGGCGACCAAGGGCGGCCTGATCACGCTGGCGCGCACGCTGTCGGGCGAGCTGATCGGCCGCGGCATCCGCGTCAACGCGGTGAGCCCGGGCCCGATCTCGACGCCGCTCTACGGCAAGCTGGGCCTGCCCGCGGCCGATCTCGACAAGATGGCCGGCGCCATCCTCGGCCAGATCCCGGCCGGCCGCTTCGGCGACCCCTCGGAGATCGCCAAGGCGGTGGTCTTCCTCGCCTCGGACGAGTCGAAGTTCACAGTCGGCAGCGAACTGGTGATCGACGGCGGGATGAGCAACCTCTGAGGCAGGGCGCGGCCAGTAGCTGGCTAGACGCCATAGGAGCGGCAGAGATCGAAGAAGGCTTCGAGTTCGGTGGACTTGTCGAAGACGCCATCCGCACCGAGGTCTCGGCACCTTCGACGAATCTCTGGCGTGGGGTAGTTGGTCAGCACGACCATGTGCTGGTGCGGTGATCGGTCTTGCGCGGCCCGCAGAACGCCCAGCCCGGAGCCTTCTTTGAGGAACAGGTCCACGATGGCCAGGTCCCAGTCCTGCTTGTGCCGATCCAGTGCGGCGATCGCTTCCGAAGCCGTCTCGGCGGTCTCGATCACGAGCGCGTCGGCCATTTCCGCCAACGTCGGTATGAGGTTTTCGCGAATCGTCTCGCTGTCCTCGATGAGGATCGTTCTGAGCGGCATCGTGGTACGCGTGAAAGCGCTGGGTTATGAATCGCCACGGGGGCCTGCTAGCGCTGTCGATTAGCGCAGAACGTCACCCGCCCACTTGTAGGCCAACAGCCTGTAACCGCTACGGATCGCTTTGAGTCAATGGCGAGGGGCACCCTGGGCCGGCGGACTGCGGTCGGAACCGCCGCCCGAGCCGTCGCCGGAGCCGTCGCCGCCCTGGGCAACCTGCTCCAGAGTTTCGTTGACCTCGTCAAGCATTTCTGCCGATTTGGTCAGCCGCTTCTCGAGCTCGCCTGCCTGCTCGACCGCGCGGCCGACCACTTCGGCCTGGGCGTCCTGGGAGAGCTCTTCCTTGAGGACCGTGTGGACGACCAGGAGATCATCGGCAGCCTTCTTGACCTCCTCGGTGGCGTTCTTGTTCTTGTCCAGCGCTTCCTCGATCGTCGACGTGGATGCTGTTTCAGCCTGGTTTGGGTTGCCCATTTTTCGCTCCTCGATATGGCCGGTGATGGCCGCGGCCGGTCCCCCAGCGGAATCCGACTGTACGGCAGAAGCCGGGCGAGGCGGAAATTGCCTGATTCGGGAAACCAGGAGTAAGCGGCCAAAAAGGAGACGCCTCTCACGCGCATCGCGGACCAAGCTGCACGCAGCCGCCCCTAGTCTCTGCGTCACGGGCTCCACGTCGCAGCCCGAACCACGGACCGGAGGGCCCATGCAAGCGACCGAGGATCTTTTCTCGATGATCGTCGACCCGCTTCGCCTGGAGGGCGCTTTCGTGAGCGCATGGCGAACCGGGGGCGACTGGTCCTTTGCAGGACCGCGCGAAGCCTGCGCGCTCTTCCACTATGTCGAAGAGGGATCGATGGCGATCGACATCGGACACCCGAACGCCAACATCCCCCTGAACCTGGGCGACCTGGCCATCTTCCCGCACGGCGGCGCCCATCGGATTGGCAGCTCCACACCGGCGGTTTCCCTGGCGCTCGAACAAATTCTCCCCAGCCGGCGCGAAGGAGGATTCGTCAGAGTGGAAATCCCAGGGACCGATGGACCTGCGTTGTTCCTGTGTGCCGGCCTGCATTGCGGCGGCCATGCCTCGACTCCGCTGTACAAGCTGCTTCCGGAAATCATCGTCATCCGCAAGCACCAGATCGAGCGCGAGCCGCTGCTTCAAGGCACGATCGACGGACTGCTGCGCGAAGTCGAGCGCTTTCATGTGGGGAGCAGCTTCGCTCTCCTGCGCGGCCTGGAACTGATCTACGTGCTCGGGCTTCGGGTCGCGCTCGATGTCGAATCGGCCACCACGTCGATGAGTCGCGCCCTGCGAGACCCTCGCATCGCGAACGCACTGCTGTACATGCACACCGAATACAAGGAACGCTCGACAGTCGCAGGCATCGCTTCCTCCGCCGGCATGTCGAGGTCCGCCTTCAGCCTCGCATTCCGTCAGGCGACCGGATGCGCGCCCGCTCGGTATCTGTCGAAGGTGCGGGTGTCGCATGCGCAAGCGCTCATGAGAACGACAAGGCTCAGCAGAGAGGAAATTGCGCACCGGGTCGGATATGAAAGCACGGTGGGGTTGTATCTGGCGCTTCGTTCGACCCGATCGTCACTCGGCCTTCACTTGGACGATCGCTATCAAATTCAAGACGATGGTTAGTTGAGCGTTTCGGGGCGGGTCTCTAGCCTTGGCTCCAGATTCGTCATGGAGCGCACCTTGTCATCCGCAGTCCCAACCGCACAGAACTTCAAAGGCTTGATGCTTCTCCTGGCAACCACGCAACTTCTGTTGATCGTGGATGCCTCGATCATCAACGTCATCGTTCCGACCATCGCCGGAGAGCTTCGATTCACTGAAACCGGCCAATCGTGGATTGCCAACGCCTACCTGACCGTATTCGGTGGCGCCCTGCTGGCATCTGGCAGGATTGCGGACATTCTTGGCCGGACGCGCATCTTCCAGACCGGCCTCTTGGTGCTCGCCATAGGCTCCGCGGTATCCGCGATGGCGCCGTCCCCCGAGCTCCTGATTGCGGGGCGTGCGATCCAGGGGCTGGGATCGGCGCTGTCCGCCGCCGCCAGCCTGGCCTTGATCCTGGCCACTTTCGAGGGCGAGCAGCGCTACAAGGCACTCGGCCTGCTGGCGGCAATGGGCGGGCTCGGTGGGGCGCTGGGCTCCTTCCTGGGGGGCGCACTGACCGACTGGCTCGGCTGGCGGTCGACGTTCTGGATCAGTGTCGCCATACCGGCGTTGCTCTTGCTCTATTCGCTTGCCGTGTTCTCGAAGTTCGGCAGCGGCGCGCGTCCCGGCCGAGCCGATGGACTTGGGGGCCTGCTTCTGGTCGGAGGCCAGACCCTGCTCGCATGGGGCATCGTGCAGTTCGGTGAACCCCAGAGCGATGCCCGCGTACTGTGGCTCTCGGCGCTCACCGGCTCAATGTTGCTGGTCGGCTTCCTGATCCGCCAGAGGGCCATTTCCCATGCGTTGATTCCTGCGGCGACATGGAGGAATGGCGGCTTGATGGAGGCCTTGGTGTACGCCGGCATCGGACAGTTGGTGATCTTTCCGATGTTCTTCATCGGGAACCTCTATCTCCAGTCGATCCTCAACTTCAGCCCGCTGGCGTCGGGCTCCGCCTTCCTCCCGCTCTGCGGCATCGTCATCGTGACCGCCACGAGCGCCGGACGCTGGTTGCGATACGGGGCACACGAATCCCTGACGGCAGGCTTCGTGCTGGTGGCCATCGGCATGGGGTGGCTCTCTCTTGCCGGCATGCATGGCGTGTTCTGGCTCGATGTCCTCGGACCCACCTTGCTCGTCGGCGTGGGGCTGCCGATCATCGCCATCACGACCAACATCCTCGGTGCGCAGAGTGCAAAGGCGGGCGAGGAAGGACTGACCTCGGGCCTGCTCAATACCTCTCAGCAATTCGGCACAGTCATCGGCTTGTCCGCCATGATCTCCACGGCGAGCTTGTACGCCTCTCGTCTGGCCGGCGCTGGGCAAGCGCCAGCCGCCGCCGACCTGCTCGGCGGCTACAGGATGGCATTCACGCTTGGCGCCGTGATCGCTGCCATTGCGGCATGCTGCCTGTTCGTCGGCAGGATCCTGCGACGTGGCAAGCCGGGTCGCGAGCCGACGACCAAGGGTTGATTCACACGCCAAGGCGACCTTTCTTCCCGCAGAACCGGATTCGTCTCATCGACGCCATCGCTTGCGATTCTTAGAGTCGTCGAGTCAAGTCGGCCGCGCCCAGCGGCCGTCGCTTTTTCTCGCCGTCTCGCGCCTGACACGCGCATCCGGTGCCCGGACAAAAAGATGATTCCCCTTTCCCACCGGCGGGCGAGGCCCGTGGTGGAGGTTCGCCTTGCTTCAGGCCTTCCGGCCTCGACGCTGTCTGCGTTGCTCGTCGCTGGCTTCGCCGCATCATTCGGTGCGCAAGCGCAGACCTCATCCACGCCGAAGCCCATCATCGAAGAGCTTCGCCAGCAGGAACGCGAGCGAGCGCTGCGCGAACAGCAAGAGCGCACGACCGACGAGCGACTGAAGCCCGCCACGATCGATACGCAAAGCTTGCCCTCGGGCGAGACGCCCTGCTTTCGCATCGACCGGCTCGTGCTGGCGGGCGAACTCGCCGACGAGTTTCAATGGGCGCTCGGATCGGCCAGCGTCCCCGACGACGACTGGCAGGGCCGCTGCCTCGGCACGGCAGGCATCAATGTCGTGCTCGCGCGCGTGCAGCAGGCTGTGATTGCCAAGGGCTTCGTCACGACGCGCGTGCTGGTCGGGCCGCAGGACCTCAGCGCCGGCACCCTGACCCTCACCCTGGTGCCCAGCCGCATTGCGTCCATCCGCTTCAAGGATGAAGCCGCCCGCACCAGCCTGCGAACCGCGATCCCCACGCGGGTGGGCGAACTCGTCAACCTGCGCGACATCGAGCAGGGCCTCGAGAACCTGAAGCGGCTTCCCACGGCAGATGCCGACATCCAGATCGAGGCTTCGACTGCGCCGGATGCACGGCCGGGCGACAGCGACCTGGTGGTGAGCTACACGCAAAAGCGCCCACTGCGCGCCACCCTGTCCCTGGACGACGGCGGCACGGACGGCACGGGCAAGACCCAGGCGGGCGCCACCGTCGCCTGGGACAACCCGCTCGGGCTGAACGATCTCTTCTACCTGAGCCTGAACCACGACGCCTTCAACCACCGGGGCCAAGGGACCGCGGGCCAGACCGTGCATTACTCGGTGCCCCATGGCGACTGGCTGCTGAGCGCTAACGCCTCGCAGAACGACTACCACCAGTCGGTCGCGGGCCTGTACGAGACTTACGTCTACAGCGGCGACAGCAGCAACGCCGAGGTCCGGCTCGCGCGGCTGCTGTATCGCGACGCTTCGCGCAAGACGACGGCCTCGATCCGGGCGTTCCGCCGCGCCTCGCACAACTTCATCGACGACGAGGAAATCGGTCCGCAGCGCCGCGTGATCGGGGGATGGGAGGCCAGCTTCAACCACCGCGAATTCATGGGGCAGGCGACGCTCGACGCCACCCTGACCTACCGCCGTGGCACGGGCGCCTTCGGAGCCATAGAGGCCCCCGAGGACCCGTCGGAGGGCACCTCGCGCATGAAGCTGTTCACCACCGACGTGAGCCTCAACGCCCCTTTCAAGCTCGCCGGCGAACAGCTTCGCTACAGCGCGCTCTGGCGTGCGCAGTGGAATCGCACGCCCCTGACACCCCAGGACCGCTTCGCGATCGGCGGGCGCTACACGGTGCGCGGCTTCGACGGCGAGAACAGCCTGCTGGGCGAACGCGGCTGGCTCATCCGCAACGACCTGGGCTGGGCCTTGGGGCAGAGCGGCGCCGAGCTGTATGCGGGCGTGGACTACGGCCACATCGGCGGCCCCTCGGCCGACTGGCAGCTCGGCGCCGACCTGGCCGGCGGCGTGATCGGAGTCCGGGGCGCCTTCCGGGGCCTGAGCTACGACTTCTTCGTCGGCGCGCCAATCCGCAAACCAGAGGGCTTTCGCACGGCGAGGGTCACCGGCGGCTTCACCCTCAACTACAGCTTCTGACCAAGGAGACCGAACACACACCGCTACCCACGACCCACCACGAAGCCTTCTTTTCGATCCATCCAACTCACCAAACTCATGAAATCCCAAGCTCTTCTTTGCGCCTCCTTGATCTCGATCGCCTTGCTCCAAGCCTGTGGAGGCGGCAGCAACAGCGATGGCTTTGCCCTGCCGGCGGCCAATGGCATCGGCGCCGACAAGGTCAATGACAACAACCCGGCCACGGTCTCGGACTCGGGTTCCGTCTCGACGCCTTTCGTACGCGGTGCGACGGCCCGCTACATGCTGCTGGGCGTTGGCCTCCAGTCCTTCAGTCGGCTGACCGACAGCGAGCAGGCCGCCAGCGGCGCCATGACCAAGCTCAACGACACCACCCTGGGCGGCAGCAGCGTCACCCAGGACATCCACGGTGATGCCGACTTCGCGCTCGGGCGTTGGGTCGCCGGCACCGTGACCCGCGCATCGGGCGCGGACACGCTCACCGGCAACGACAACCGCGCCTATCACTATGTCGCGCTCAACGCACTGGCCGAAATGCCCGCAGCGGGTTCGCCGACCTGCGACGCGGGTGTGTTCACCGCCCCAACCTACACCGGTGGCGGAAGCGGCCCGCAGGCGAACAGTGGCACGGCGAGTGGCTCGGCCAGCCTCAGCTTCAGCGACCAGGGCGGGACCGTGGGCGGCGTCCTGAATGTCTCGGTCGGCGATGCGACTGCGTCAACCAGCCTGGACAACATCACGGTCGCGACACCCACCAGCGTTTCGATGAAGGGCGCCTTCCTCAGCGGCGGCTCGGGCGCCGCGGTCCAACTGGGCGCCCACGGCACCGATGGCTATGTGATAGCGGCCGGCTATGCCGTGACGCTTGCCACAGGCGCGCGCTACACGGGCATCGCCAAGTTCAGCTGCTCCTGAGAGAGCAGCGCCGGGGCAAGTACCTCTTGCCCCGGCCTCGAGCGGCCGCACGCGGCCCTCATCACAGATTCAGAACACCCCAGGGAATAGACAACATGAACGCCGACCTGCATCGAATCGTCTGGAATGCCGCGCGCCAGATGCGCATGGTGGTCCAAGAGACTGCGCGCAGCGCCGGCAAGGCGCCTGGCACGACAACAGGCGCGGCCGCCATCGTGGCCGCCGCGGTGCTCGCCCTCGGGCCCGCCCGGGCGCAGATCGTGGCCGACCCGGGCGCTCCGGGCCACCGCGCCACGATCCTGGCGACGCCCAATGGCATTCCCCTGGTCAACATCGTCACGCCGAACGCGGCCGGGGTGTCGCACAACATCTACAGGCAATTCGATGTCGGCGCGAATGGCGCCGTGATCAACAACGCCCGAACCGTCGTGCAGTCGAACATCGGCGGCATCGTGGGGGCCAATCCCTGGCTCGCCAAGGGCTCGGCGCGCGTCATCCTGAACGAGGTCAACAGCTCCGCGCCGAGCTACCTGCGCGGCCCGATGGAAATCGCCGGATCGAAGGCTGAACTCATCATCGCCAACCCGTCGGGCATACAGGTCCAGGGCGGCGGCTTCATCAACGTCTCGCGCGCGACGCTCACCACCGGCGCCCCTCAGATGAATGCCYTCGGCGGCATCGACAGCTATCGCGTGACCGGCGGAACCATCGGCGTCAGCGGCAACGGCCTCGACGCCAGCGGGACCGAATTCGCGGCGCTGTATGCGCGAATGGTGTCGATCAATGGCGGCGTATGGGGCGGCGGCGAGCTTCGCGTCGTCACGGGCGCCAACCAGGTCAGCGCCGACGGGGCACCCGGCGTCGATACAAAGGTGACGCCGGTGGCCAACACCGGCCCGACGCCGCCGCTCGCCTTCGATGCCGGCGCCCTGGGCGGCATGTACGCGCAGAAGATCTGGATCATGGGGACCGAGGCGGGGGTGGGTGCCCGCAACGCCGGCACGATGCAGACCGGTGCGGGCGACGCCAGGCTGATGGGCCTGGGCGAACTGACCGTGACCGCATCGGGCCGTATCGAGAACATCGGCACGATCCAGGCAGCGGGTGCTGCGGCCATCACGGCGCCGACCTTCGCGAACAGCGGCAAGGTAGTGGCCGCTGGCAGCGCCACCATCGCCACGCAAGGCGACCTGACCAACGCAGGCACCATCGAAGGCCAGCGCATCGAGCTGGCGAGCGCGGCCGGCGATGTGAACAACTCCGGGACGATCCGCCAGACCAGCACGGTCGGCCTCACGCTCGCGGCCCCGAACCTGAGCAACACCAGCGGCGGCAGCATCGGCTACGAACCGGTCGCCGATTCTTCTGGCGCCAACGCGGGCAGCGGATCCGGCGGGAGCAATTCGAGCCCAGGGGCTGCGGGCGGTGATGGCGCCGGTTCGGGCGGGGGTGGCGCGGCCGACCCGGGCGCATTCGGTGATCCCTCGACAGGCGCTGGCGCCGGCGGCCCAGCGCCCGCACCGGTGGCGCCGATCGCGCCCGGGGTCATCACGGCCGCCGGCACGATCCGAAACGACGGCGGCCATGTCTATGCCGGCGGACCGATCGAACTGCAAACGCCCAACGTCTCGAACGCGGGCGGCAAACTCGAAGTGTCCAGCCTGGCCGTGACCGGCCCGCGCTTCAGCAATGCCGGCGGGACCCTCAACGTCGCGAACGGCTTCAGCGCCAACGTCGCCGACTTCGACAATAGCGGCGGAAAGTTGAATGTGGGCAGTCTCGCCATTGCCACGACCGGCGATCTGCTGAATCAAGACGGCACGCTCGCAAGCAACGGCGATGCCGACCTGAATGTCGGTGGCATCCTGAGCAACCAGCGCGGAACGATCTCCGCGACCGGCGCGCTGGATGCGCGCGTCGCAGGTGCGATCCAGAACGCCTCGGGTTCGCTCCTTGCCAACCAGGCCGTCTCGATCCAGGGCCGGTCGCTCGACAACGCGCTCGGAAGCGTGGCGTCGTCGACGGCCGGCACGTCGCTTTCGATCGCCGACGTGCTGGCGAACTCGGGCCGGATCAGCGCAGCGACCGATCTGGCGTTGCGCACCGGCTCGATGGTCAACACCGGTTCGCTGCGCGCTGGCGCCGACGCAAGCATCGTCGCCACGGATGCCATGACCAACGATGGGAGCATCACGGCCGGGCACAACACGACTGTCGGCGCCGGCAGCCTGCAAGGCGGACGCATTGGCGTTCTCGGCGCCGGCATCAACGCCGACGGCGGCCTGGCGACGACGGGAGATCTGCACATCACGATCACGGGTGCGCTGGAAGCCCAGGGCACGAACCTCGCGGCCGGCGATGCGTCGCTGCAAGGCGCCAGCGTCGATCTCTCGGGAAGCCAGACCGGGGCCGCCAACATCGCCATCACCGGGACGCAGGGCAACGTGACGACCAGCGGCGCCACCGTCGCGACGGCCGGCACGCTCGGCATCCGCGCCGACACGCACAGCGCACAGACCCTGATCAATCAGGGCGGCAAGCTCAATGCCGGCCAGCTGGACCTCCACGCCTCGAACATCGACAACACCGCCGGCGGCGAAATCGTCCAGATCGGCACGGGTGCCACCACCATCGCAGTCAGCGGTTCGCTGAACAGCGCCAACGGGCGCATCGCGAGCAACGGCCAGGACCTGACCCTGAAGGCCGCGACCTTGACCAACACGGCCGGCAAGATCGAGCATGCCGGCGCCGGGACCTTGGCCGTTCAGGCGGACAGCCTCGACGGCGCCGACGGCCAGATCACCAGCAACGGCGCATTGGTGGCCGCAGTTGCCGGCAAGTTCAACCAGGACGGCGGAGCCACCACCGCCAGGCAGATCACCATCGACGCCGGGATGCTGGCAAATCGGGGTGGCACGGTCATCCAGACCGGGACCGACAACACGCGCATTGCAGTCGTCGGCGCGCTCGACAACAGCGGTGGCGGCACCCTCGCAAGCAACGGCGCCACCGCGATCATGGCCGGCAGCCTCAAGAACGATGCCGGCTCGATTCGCACGGCCGGCATCGCCGATCTGAGCATCCGCACGGCCGGCCTGCTCGACAACAGCGCAAATGGCGAGATCGTCGCGGGCGGCAATGCCGAGCTGGAGGCCGGCAGGTTCGTGAACGACACGGGAAGCGTCAAGGCCGTGGGCGACCTCTCGATGACAGTCGTCGGCGCGGCGTCCAATGTGGACGGCACGCTCGCCGCGAACGGCGACATATCGATCTCGGCCGCGAGCCTCGACAGTACGCGCGGCGCGATGACGGCCGTCAAGGGCAACCTGGGCATCACCACCACGGGCGCCACCCTCAACAGCGGCGGCAAGATGCAAGCTGGCGGCAATGTCGCGCTGGCCAATGGCGGCTTCGAGAATTCTGCCGGCAAGGTCTTCGGCAACGCGCTGGTGATCGACACGCGCGGCCATGCGCTCACGAATGCGCAAGGTACCCTGGCGGCCACGACCACGGTGGCCTTGAACTCGGGCGCCCTCGTGAACGACGCCGGCCTGATCCAGTCCGGTGACGCGATGACCGTGAACACGAACGGCCAAACCCTGAGCAATGCCCACGCCGCTGGCTATGCAGGCGACCAGGGCGGCATCGCCAGCAACGGCACGCTCGACATCGCCAGCGGGTCGCTGAACAATGCCGGCGGCTATATCGGTTCGAAGGGTGCGCTGAGCGCCAGCACAGGCGACTTTTCGAATACCGGCGGCGGTATCGTCTTCAGTCGGTCGAGCGTTTCCGTGAACACGCACGGCGCGACCTACGACAACACCGGAGGCCAGACCCAGGCCGTGGGCGACCTCACCGTGAATGCGGGCACCGTCGAGAACGCCGGAGGCCTGCTGCGCTCGACCGCCACGACGACGCTCGACGCAGGCACGATCGTCAACACCGGCACCCAGGGCATCGACCAAGGCATCGAGGGCAAGAACGTTGCCCTCGATGTCGGCAACCTCGACAACACCTCGGGCGCCGTACGGTCGGATGTCGATACGACGATCACCAGCGGCGGCAGCGTCGACAACACGAACGGCCTGATTTCCGCTGGCGAGAGGTTGCGCATCGTCGATCCGAACGCCGCGAATCCTCTCGCCAAGACCCTCGGCGTCGTGAACACCGGGGGCACGCTGACCGCAATCAAGGCGCTCCAGTTGGACGCCGCCCGCTTCACTGCGGACGGCACCGTCACCTCGGGTCGCGACCTGAGCATCGCGCTCACGCAGGATATCGTGAACAACGGCGAAGTCAGTGCGAATGGCGACCTGGGCTACGTCACGACCGGCAACCTGACCAACAACGGGAAGCTGCTCGCGGGCGGCACGCTCACGGCTGGCGGCAACGTGGTCGAGAACGCGGCCGATGCGGAGATGAGCGGCACCGATTCGTTCATCCGGGCCGGCACGCTCAACAACCGAGGGCTCATCGACAGCAATGGCCAGACGCGTGTCGATGCCGGGGTCGTGAACAACGTCGGGACGGGTCGCATCTACGGCGACGAGGTGGCGATCGGTGCGGGCACCTTGAACAACGACGCCGAAACAGTCAATGGCGCGACGAAGTCTGCGACCATCGCCGCGCGCACCAGTCTTGACATCGGCGCGGACACCATCAACAACCGCGACGGGTCCCTTCTGTTCAGCGCCGATGAGTTGTTCATCGGCGGCGCCCTCGACGCCGATGGCTACGTCACCGGCAAGGGCAGCGTGCTCAACAACGAGAGCGCGACCATTGAAGCGCTGGGCGACATGTCGATCGCGATGGCGAACGTCAACAACATCGATCCCCATCTGAAGGTAGAGCAGCAGACCACCTCGGAAGACAGGACATACCTGAGCACCCTCGACGGCAAGATCTGGAGCAAGGACGACACCCGCGGCGACCCGTTCACGGGTCAGGTATGGCACCGCAATGCGGACGGAAGCGAGACGCTGGTCGGCATCAGCTATCTGGACTGGCAGATCACGCAGACCACCACGCGCGATGTCGCCACGAACATCGCACCCGCACGGCTGGCGGCCGGCGGCGACATGGACATCGACGGGCAGTTGTTCAATCGCGACAGCAGTGTGACCGCCGGCAAATCGCTCACCGCCCCCGGCGCGAAGAACACGGCAACGCAGGGCAGTTCCACCACCAGCTACAGCGGCATCGCCACCGGCTATGACGGCTCCGGCATGGCGTTCTTTCCGATGGCGCCTTACTCGGACCCGCCGAAAAGCATCGACGTCGGCGCCTTCGAGTACCGGTCGAACACCGATGCCACCGCAGGCTATGACGCCGGCTCCGCACGCGACGTCAACGGACCGGGCGGCGCGGCGGAACATGCAGGCGGCGTCTCGGGTGGCGGCGGCCCCGGCGCGGTGATCGAGGTCGCGTCGGCGGTGAAGGGCTCGATCAAGGTGGCCGGAGACTCCGCCGGTCCGGCGGATGCAGCCAACGCCAACGCGACTGCTTCAGGCTCGCGCGACGTTGCCATGGTCGTGCGCACCACCACACCGGCCACGCGCCTGCCCACGGCGAGCCTGTTTCAGACAAAGCCCGGCGCCGGCGGCTATCTGATCGAAACCGATCCGCGCTTCGCGAACTATCGCGACTGGCTCGGCAGCGACTACCTTCTCAACGCGATGGGCATCGATCCCAACAGCGTACAGAAGCGCCTGGGCGACGGCTTCTACGAGCAGCAGCTCATTCGAGAGCAGGTCGCGCAGCTCACTGGCTACCGCTACCTCGACGGCTACTCGAACGACGAGGCGCAATACACCGCGTTGATGAACGCGGGCGTGACCTTTGCGCAGAAATACCAGCTGACGCCCGGCGTTGCGCTCACGGCCGAACAGATGGCGCAACTCACGAGCGACATCGTTTGGCTGGTCGAGCAGACGGTGACACTGCCTGATGGCAGCACGCAGCGGGTGCTCGTGCCGCAGGTCTACGTTCGGGTTCAACCCGGCGATATCGACGGCTCCGGCGCGTTGTTGTCGGCCGACCGCCTGACCATCAAGAACCAGGCGGGCGAAGGCGCCTTCACCAACAGCGGCACCGTTGCCGGGCGCTCGCTGGTGTCCATCACGGCCGACAACGTCAACAATCTGGGCGGGCGCATCTCCGGCGGCAACGTCGCGCTGGACGCCCGCGCCGACATCAACATCATCGGCGGCACGGTCGACGCGCGCGACTCGATGGATCTCAAGGCCGGCAACGACATCAACATCCGGACCACGACGTCTTCCTCCAGCAACGGGCAATTCAGCCAGACCAGCATCGACAGAATCGCCGGCGTGTATGTGACCAACCCGGGCGGCACGCTGGAGGCGCATGCCGGCCATGACGTGAACCTCGTCGGCGCGATCATCGAGAACAAGGGCGGCGGCTCCACGTCCATCACGGCCAAGCACGACATCAACCTGGACACGGTCACCGAAAGCAGTTCGCTCTTCGCCGTCGTCCCCAACAAGATCGTGAGCGCGTCCAGCAGCCGGGAGACCGGCAGCACGATCGCGACCAACGGCATGACGACCCTTAGCGCCGGCAACGACATCAACGCGCGACAAGCCGACGTGAACGCCGGCAGCGGCCTGCTGATCGTCAACGCCGGGCGCAACCTCAACATCGTGGACGGCCAGACGAAGGACAGCAGCGCCTTCATCTCGCAAACTACGAAGAAGAGCACGTTCTCCTCGACGACCACGACGATGAACGCGGCCCAGGAAAGCTCCACCAGCGTGGGCAGCAGCTTCCAGGGCGGGCTTGTCGCGCTGCATGCGGACAACAACGTCAACATAGTCGGCTCGCACATCAGCGGTACCCAGGGCGTGAGCGTGACGGCGGGCAACGAGCTCAATGTCGTGGAAGGCCGCGACACGCGCAGCAGCAGCGCCGGGCTCAACCGCACGGGGAACTTCGAATTCCTCGATCGCCACCTGAGCCAGGAAAAGAAAAGTGGCGACACGCTGGAGGCGCGAACGGACAACGCAGCCGCCAGCACCATCACCAGCAGCCAGGGCGGGATCTACCTCGAAGGCGCCAACAGCGTGTACCTGCAAGGCGCACAGGTCGAGGCGGCCAAGAACCTGACCATCAAGGGCGGCTCGGTAACCATCGCCGGTGCCGTCAACGAAGCGGGCCTCACGGTCGGCAACAGCAGCTCGAAGAAATCAAGCGTCAGCAGCGCCTTGCATGGTCTGGATGGCAAGGGCGAGAACATCATGGATGCCAACGCCAGCTCGCTGACGAACAGCAGGCTGAGCGGTGCCAACATCAGCATCACCGCCACCGGCGACAACGGCACCAGCGGCGCCGTCACGATTGCGGGCACCACGATCGAGACACCCGGCAAGCTCAAGCTCGAAGGCGACAGCGTCAACCTCGCGCTGCAATCGACCGAGTCGAACACGAGCCACACCGGCGGCAAGAGCAACCTGATGTGGCAAAGCACCAAGGACTCGGGGACCGCCGACGAGACGCTGCACTACAACCAGATCAATGCGGGCTCGCTGGAGATCAACGCCAAGCGGGTGACGGTGGGCATGAACGCCAAGGACAGTGTCGAGGCGTTGGCTCAGCAACCGGGCATGGAATGGATCGGCAAGGTCAACAGCGATCCGAACCTGGCCGGCAAGGTCGACTGGCAGAAGATCGACGAAGCGCACAGGCAGTGGGACTACGGCAAGAGCGGGCTCACGCCGGAAGGCGCTGCCGTGGTGACGGCGGTGGTGACCTATCTGACGTGGGGGGCGGCATCGACTGCCGGTGCATCTGTCGCGGGAACGATCGGTGGCGGCACGGCCGTCTCGGGTGCGGTGGCCGCAGGCATCAGTGCGCTCGCGAGCCAGGCCTCGGTGGCGCTCATCAACAACAAGGGCGACCTGGGAAAAACCTTTGATGACCTGGGCAGCAGTTCCAGCGTGAAGGGCCTGTTGACGGCCATCGTCACGGGTGGCGTGCTTGGTGGACTGAACCTCAATCCCACCGGGCTGCCGACGACCGGCGGCGGCGCGGGCGACGTCATGGCCCAGCTGGGCAAGAACCTGACGGCGGGCGCAGCGAAGGCCGTCATCAGCACGGCCATCAACGGCGGCAGCCTGGAAGATGCGTTGAAGGATGGAATCATCAACGCCCTCCTCGATACGGCAGCCGCCAAGGGTGCCAACTGGGTTGGCGACGAGTTCAAGGGCGTCGCCAACAAGATTGCGCACGCCATTGCAGGATGCGCCGTGGGCGCAGCACGGACCGATGGCAGTTGCGCCGCAGGCGCGCTGGGCGCCGTGATCGGGGAGCTCTCGGCTGAACTCTATGGACGAGACATCGACACGGTCCAGTTCGCGGCCATGATGAGCACCATTGCTGCGGCGGTTGCAGGGGGCGATGCGAACCAGATCAATCTCGCGGGGCAAGCTGGAGCGAATGCAGCGGCGAACAACTATCTGAACCACGATGAGACGGCTGCGCGCAAGAAGGCGCTTACCGACTGCTACGGCGGAAGCACCTCCGCATGCACGGAGCTGGCCCGCCTGAACAATCTGGATGCCCAACGCGACCTCCAAGTCAAATCACTGGCAGACAACTGCACCACCGACTGCGCCCAAGTAGTGAAGTTCATCAACGATGAGCTGACCGCCTTGGGATGCACCAGCGGACCTTATGCATGCGACGATGCAACGCTCAAACAGGCATGGCTGCTCGCGCAGCCCAAAGCTGAAGTGCTGCAGCCGGGTTTTGGTCCGGACGACGCACTTTTCATCGCCTACGGGCTGGTGCGCGGTGGAGTCAAGATCGTTACCGCCATCGCAGGTGCCGGCAAGGAAACGCCCATTGTCGTAGCGGACGCGCTGAGTTCGCCGGCATCGATGGCTCGCCAGATCAACAATCTCTACCGAGACGGGGCGCCACCTGAACTGGTACAGCAAGCAGTCAATCAAGCCGCCGTGGGGTCGACGCACAATGCAGGCGCTGCTGAAGTCATTCTTGGAAAGTACATCGCCGGAAGCAAGGACTCCTACGAGGCGATTGCTCAAGCGCGTGGATCAACTTTCTTCTCGATGTCGGACTGGGCTACTGTTCAGAGGCAGATGGATTTTTCCAATTCTGAGATGTGGAAAATCAATCAAGCATTCTTGGATCAGCAGATTGCTCAAGGCAAGAGTTTTGTATTCACTGCGAATCCAGAGCGTGCTAGACCTACATCTTTTACAGCTCAGGAATATAAATACCTGCTGGACTCTGGCTACAAAATTCAACCAATCGAAGGAGGACTCTATCGTGCAATTAAAGAATGATCAGCAAAGCAGAAATGCTTTGGATGATACGATATCAAACTACTATAAGAAACGTAGTAGAAGCGGCAGGAATTTCTTGCACGCCGACGATCCTGACGGAGAAGCTTATTACTCCTATTTTCTCATCGATAGAAAATACGCCATTCGATATAGCATTGGGGTAGATCGAGGCATGTGGCTCGGCGCCCTTGAGCTTGCAATCGGGCCTCATTACTTCGGTGCCGATGCATTCTGGTCTTACGAAAACTACAAAAGATTTTCTATGGATGCAACGACTGAAAGTGTTGAAAAGAATTTAATGCTTCTCGACGAATTTTGGGGGCTTGATAGCACTGACTGAAGGCTTACGATTACCAGCGCAAGAAGCTGGCCGACGACCTTGCGGCCTGCCAGCGCGACGATTTTCGCCGGCTCAGGAGCGCGCACTCCGGGCCTGTTATCAGGAGATCAGCAGCACCCAGAACCGCGTCTTGCCGGAGGCGTGCAACTGGCTCAGCGCAGGGCCAGACCTTGCTCCAGAAGGCGCTGAAGGGCGCGGCCACACAAAAGGAACTCGTGCTGTCGCGCCAGTTGCCGGACCACTGCTGGGGCGGCTCAGAGCAAGCGAATTTTGTGCAACAGACCATTGACTTGAATGTGGTTTCATGAAATTAGAAGTCAAAGCAATTTGGATCGACCACTCTTCGGTCACTCTAGAAGACTACTTGCCATCTTCAAGCGATTTCTTTGGCATTTGGGTCAACTTCAAGATTGGGTTTAAGGGGAACGCAGGATGCGATGACTTCCGAGTCTTGGTGTGCAGTCCAAATTGGCTGACCACAGAAATGTCGAGCGACGGGGCTGCGTGGGGCAGACATACTCTGCTGATGAAAGAGTTCAGCTACGAATTGATGGTCAAGAAGATCAATTTATTGGCTGAGAATGTACAGAACAGCAATTGGGCGATCGCGGCGCAGAGTCTTTCTAGATTTGCTAAATGGGAATTCGAGGACTATCAGGAATGAGTTTGCGGAAGGCCAAGTGCGAGAACATGCAGGATGCCGACGTCAGTTCGCTGACGATCAGCAAGTTGTGCGGTGCCAACATCAGCATCATGGCCACGGGAGACAACGGTCGCGGGCATTGGACTTGACTTGAGATCATGTCCCAACCCGTCCGCGCAACAGTGGGGCGCTGCTTCGACTGCCGGGGCCTCCGTAGCGTGCACAGTGGGTGGCGGAGCAGTCACTCAGGGAGCTGTGGCCGCAGACATCAGCGCGAGGCGCCCCGATCGGTATCGCCCTAACCCGTACTCCGTGCCTGGTTCCAGCCGAATCCAACTGGCGGCGGCGCCCATGCCGTGCTTGATCGCGAAGGCCTCGGCCGGTCTCTCACCCCGGCTCATCAATCCCCACAAACCCGCGCCAGCCCCCGATCGAGCCCGATCCGGTACAGCGGCTCAAGTCGATGCCGCTCGCCATGCTCGACCGCCGCCCTGGCCAGATGCAACTTGCAATCGGGGTCGGCTCGAAGCGTCTGCGTCGCCACCAGCTCTTCGATGAACTGCGGCCGCAGCCGATCCAGCGCGGGGCGGAGTTCGGTCTTCAATTCCGAGCGGCGATCCGCCGGCACGCTGCCTTTGCGGCGCCAGTCGGCCATGAGGACGAACTGAACCAGCTTGCTCGCTTCGATCTGGTCCGCGAAGAAGGCCGACGCCAACTCGCTTTCAACTCCCATTCCGCGCGCTTCCGTCGTCGCCGCATCGATCACCTGCTTCTCGCGCGGATCGTTCGGCGGATCGGCAACCGACAGCTTCGAATCCCACTTCGTGAGCGCGACCTGGCGTGAGATATCCAGGCGCGTTGCGCTCAACTCGACCAGCCTCGAAAAGTCCTGTGCCTGAACCGTCGCTGCACAAACGGCAGCCATTGGCGCCAGGCCGCCCAAGGCGCCAATCAAGACCCCCGCGAGGAGTCGACTCGGCCTCGAAAGGTCGTTTTTCAATCTCATGGTTCCCAATGCAATCATCTGTGCCTCCTGTTTGTATCGTTAGACAATCTGCCGAAGAAAATTCCTGATCCGAGGGCTCGAACCCTTGCCGAAGAACTCGTCCGGCGTCGAGTTCTCCGCGATGCTTCCGCTTTCCATGAACACGACCTTGTCCGCGACCGCACGGGCGAAGCCCATCTCGTGCGTGATGCACACCATGGTCATCCCCTCGCGTGCGAGCGCGATCATCGTTTCGAGCACTTCCTTGACCATTTCAGGATCGAGTGCCGACGTTGCCTCGTCGAACAGCATGACCGACGGGTCCAGGCATAGCGCCCGCGCGATGGCCACGCGCTGCTGCTGGCCGCCCGAGAGTTGCGCCGGATAGGCATCGGCCCTTTCCGCCAACCTCACGCGCTCCAGCTGCCCGAGCGCGACCGCCCTTGAATCAGCCTTCGAACGGCGCCGCACCCAGGTCTGCGCGAGCGTGCAGTTCTCGAGCACGGTCAGGTGCGGGAACAGGTTGAACTGCTGGAACACCATGCCGACATTCGCCCGCACGAGGTCCGCATGCGCGGCCTCGGGGGAGATTCGGATGCCATTCACGACCACCTCGCCGGCCTGGTACGGCTCCAGTCCATTGATGCATCGCGCGAGCGTCGACTTGCCCGACCCCGAAGGTCCGCAAATCACGATCCGCTGCGACGCCTGCACATCGAGGTCAATCTCCTTCAGCACCTGGTGGGCGCCGAAGTACTTCGAGAGCCCTCGTATGTCGACGACCGCGGATGCGGCAGCCGTAGTGCTGTCTTCCCAGGCCAAGGGGCCGGCCATCGTCTTCATTCTGGAACCTCCGCAATCAATACGCGTATCTGAAATTGGCTTCGACCTTGCGAAACACGAACATGAGGCCGTAGTTGATGGCGAGGTACACCAGGCCGGCACTGATGAAGACTTCGTATGGCGCATAGGTCTCGGCGCTGATCAAGCGCGCAGTACCCGTCAGGTCCAGCAACGTGACCGTGCTGGCAAGCGAAGTCGCCTTGCACGTCAGGATGATCTCGTTGCCGAATGCCGGCAGCGCCGTGCGCGCCGCGATCGGCATCTCGACCTTCAGCAATGATTGATGCCTCGCAAGCCCGAGGGAGAACGCGGCTTCCTTCGCTCCGCGAGGCACAGCCGCCAGGGCCGCTGCCAAGGTCTTGCCGGTGTAGGAAGCCGAATTCAGGCCCAGCGCGATGACGACGCACCAGAACGGGTCGCGCAACACCACCCACAGGATCGAGTCCTGGATCGCCTGGAACTGGCTGGCGCCGTAGTAGAGAAGGAACACCTGCACCAGCGCCGGCGTCCCGCGAAAGAACACGATGTAGCCGGCAGCAGTCCGCCGCAGCCAGCCGCGCACCGAGTTCCTTGCCAACGCGACGGGCAAAGCCAGCACAGTTCCCAGCGTGACCACCAACGCCGTGAGGCCAAGGGTGAGCAATGCGCCATCGACCAGCCTCGGCAACGACAACCAGACGATTCCGAAGTCAAACATGATTCAAGCGATCAGGTGTCGCGCGGATCGGCGCTCTGCCGCCTCCAGCAACAGGGTTGCGATGCCCGTCAGGGCGAGATAGATGCAGGCAGCCGCCAGGTACATGGTGAAGGGCTGGCGTGTCGCTCCGGAGGCCTCGGCGGCTTTACGCATGAGCTCTTCGCATCCGACGATCGAGACGATGGACGTCTGCTTGATCAGCACGATCGACTGGTTGCCGAACGGCGCCAGTGCGGTCCGGGCTGCTTGCGGAATGACCACCGTCCAAAGCGCCTGGATCGAGGACAACCCGAGAGTTCGCGCGGCCTCCCGCTGGCCCTGCGGAACCGCGAGCAAGGCCCCACGTGCAATCTCGGCCGCGTACGCGCCGAAGGAGATAGCCAGCGCGAACACCCCGGCCGCGAATGCGTTGATCTCGACGTATTCGCCGGTGATGAGCGCAAGCGTCAGCGATCCGCCGAAGTACACCGCGAAGACCACCAGCAGGTCCGGCACGCCACGAATGACCGCCGCGTACAGGTAGCCCAGGCTCCGCAGCACGCGATGGCGCCGCAACTGCAACCAGCAGCCCACCAGGCCGAACGCGCTCCCCACTACCAGCGCGGCGGCGGCGAGTTCGACCGTGGAGAGCGCGCCCAGCAACAGTTGGCCGCCGAATCCCTGGAGCATCGACATCTCTTTGATCACGGCCGGCTACATCAACTTGAACGGGAAGTACTTCGCCGTGATGCGGTCGTAGGTACCGTCCGCACGGATCGCGGCCAACGCGGCGTTCACGTTGTCGACCATCGCGGTGTCGCCCTTGCGCACAGCGATGCCGTTGCCGTCGCCGAGCAAACCGCCCTTGAGGTCGGGACCGACGAAGTCGAAGTTCGCGGCATCGGGGCCCTTCAGGAAGCCCACGAAGTAGGTCACGACGTTGCCCAGGATGTAGTCGACGCGGCCGGCGACGAGATCGAGCTCCGCCGCCTGCGTCGTGTCGTAGAACTTGAGGCTGGAGCTCTTGTAGTTCTCCGTCAGGTAGCTGGCCTGGATCGAACCTCGCTGCACGCCGATCAGCTTGCCCTTCAGCGCTGCCGGCGAGATGTCGGCAGGCGTGCCCTTCTTGGCCACGAAGCGCGAGATGGTGTCCTTGTACTTGTCCGAGAAGTCGACCCGCTGCCTGCGCTGATCGGTGATCGCCATGCTGGCCACGACGATGTCGAACTTCTTCGCGACAAGGCCGGGGATGATTCCGTCCCAATCCTGCGCGACGATCTCGCACCTTGCCTTCATCTTTTCGCAGAGCGCATTGGCGATGTCGACGTCCCAACCCTGCAACTTGCCGTCGGGGCTCTTGAAGCTCCAGGGGGGATAGGTGCCCTCGGTCGCTATGCGGTAGGTGGGCTGCTGTGCATGTGCAAGGCCTGAGGTCGCGGCGGCTGCGATGAGAATGCCGAGCAGCTGTCGGGTGATCTTCGGGAGTGTCTTCGAATGGGTCATCAGAGGCCTTTGCGGGTGTACGTCCAGGCCTCTATGTTTGGCGAGTTCTGCAGCGGATGCGACTCTTGCGTGTCGTACGAAATCCGCTGCGAAGCGCATGCGACGCTGGAGGTTGCATGTGAATGGAAAAACGCCTACCCGTTCAAGCAGTTGCGCACCCTCCCCTGCCGTCAAACCATCGGGCTTTTTCTACCGACCGGAGAAGAGCTCATGCGCACGCTGCTGATCGACAACCACGACTCGTTCACCTACAACCTCTTTCACTATCTGGCGACGTGCAACGGGCATGAGCCCTTCGTCGCAAGGAACGACGAGATCACCTGGGACGAGATCCAGGCCCTGGACTTCGACAACATCGTCATCTCGCCCGGGCCGGGCCGGCCGCAGCGACACGCCGATCTCGGGGTCAGCGTCGACGTGTTGCGCCATGCCGAGGTGCCGGTGCTTGGCGTATGCCTCGGGCATCAGGCGATTGCGCACCATTGCGGCGCCACGGTGGACCTGGCGGTTCGACCCATGCACGGACGCATCGACAGCGTGAGCCACGACGGCCGCGATCTCTTTCGCGGGATTCCGGACTCATTCAACGTGGTTCGCTACCACTCACTGGCGGTCAGGCGTCTGCCACCGCATCTCGAAGGGCTCGCTTGGGCGCCCGACGGAACGCTGATGGCACTGCGGCATGCGCACAAGCCCTGGTGGGGAGTCCAGTTCCATCCGGAATCGATCTGCACCGAATTCGGCGCCAGATTGCTCAGGAACTTCAGGGACCTGACCGAGCAGTGGCAGCACGGCGGCGTCACGCACGATCCGGCCCCGGATCTCGGGCCGTGGTCGATGGCTCGACAGGATGGCGCGCGGGCGATACACGCACAGTGCCTCGACGACTATCCCGATCCCGAGGCGATCTTCAGCCAAAGGTTCGCTGCCAGTACCGAGGCCTTCTGGCTCGACAGCAGCCAGGCCCACCCCCAGGGAGCGCGCTTCTCGTACATGGGCGACGCCAGCGGCCCCGGCAGCGAAGTGATCAGCTACGAATCGCGGGTGCAGCGGCTGGAAATCCGCCGGGGCGCGGAAATCGAGCTTCGCACCCAGAGCGTCTTCGACTATCTCGACGAACGCATCCAGGGACGCACGCCCAGCGGGCCGGCGCTGCCCTTCGAGTTCAAGGCCGGGTATGTCGGCTACTTCGGCTATGAGCTCAAGGGCGAACTCGACGGCGAGCATGCACACGATGCACATACGCCCGACGCGGTCTGGATCCTGGCGGACCGCTTCATCGCCTTCGACCACGCCGAGCAGCAGACATGGATCGTCTGCCTCGACGACGACGCGTTGTCAGACGAGAACCGCGCCTGGATGCACGAGACGCAACAGCTGCTCTCGGCTTGCGCGCCCTGCGGAGCGAACGACATCGGCACCAGCCCGGCGTGGCTCGCGCACCCGGCATGGCAGATCGACCTGCCGAGGTATCGCGAACTCATCGTCCAATGCCAGGAGGAGATCCTGCAAGGAGAAAGCTACGAACTGTGCCTGACCAACCAGCTCGTAGCCCTTGGCTACGCCGACACCCTTGCGGTCTACCAGAGGCTGCGTGCGCGAAACCCGGCGCCGTACGCCGCGTACCTCAGGACACCGACGCTGGCCGTCCTCAGCGCGTCACCCGAACTCTTCCTGCAGATCAGCGCAGGGGGCCACGTCGAGACGAAGCCCATCAAGGGCACCAGCCGTCGCGGCACCACGACTGCCGAGGACGAAGAGCTGGCCGCCCGACTCGCCGCCGACGAAAAGTCCCGCGCCGAGAACCTGATGATCGTCGACCTGCTGCGCAACGACCTCGGGCGGGTCTGCGAGGTCGGCAGCGTGCACGTGCCCGCGCTGTTCCACATCGAGTCGTACAAGACCGTGCACCAGCTGGTCAGCACTATTCGCGGGAAGCTGCGCGCCGGACAGACCGCGATCGACTGCATCCGCCATGCCTTCCCCGGCGGCTCGATGACCGGCGCGCCGAAGCGCAGGTCGATGAAGATCCTCGACGGGCTCGAAGCCGCTGCGCGCGGCATCTACTCCGGCAGCATCGGCTATCTCTCCATGGACGGTGCCGCGCGGCTCAACATCGTGATCCGGACGATCGTCTGTGCGGATGGCAAGGTGTCCATCGGTTCCGGGGGCGCCATCATCGCGTTGTCGAATCCTGACGACGAAGTCGAGGAGTTGGTCCTCAAGGCAGCCGCGCAACTGGAGGCCCTGGGCTTTCAAGACCATGGATAGCGTTGCGCGAAACCGGCGCGGCATCCTGCTGATGGTCGCAGCCATGGCGTGCTACGCGCTCAACGACGCCTTCGTGAAACTCACCACGGATCAGTTGCGGCCCGGGCAGATCATGGCGGTGCGCGGTCTGTTCGCGACGGCGATGGTCGCGGCGCTCGCCGCCAACGCGGGCGAGTTGAAGAACTGGCGCAGCCTGCTCAGCCCGGTGGTCGGATTGCGCTCGCTGCTTGAAATCACGACGGCCGCGACCTCCGTCGCAGCGCTGGCCCTGGCGCCCCTTGCGACTGTCACCGTGTTCATGATGACGGCGCCATTGATGATCACCGTCTGCGCGATGGTGCTCGGGTGGGAAAGGCCTGGGGCCACTCGCATACTGGCTGCCGCGATCGGATTCTCGGGCGTGCTGCTCGTCGTTCAGCCCTTCGGGGCCAGCGCCTGGTCGGGCTGGGGCGCTGCGCTCGCCCTGCTCTGTGCGGTTTCGCTGGCGGCGCGGGACTTGTTGACCCGGGCCATGCCCGCAGACATGCCCTCCGTGCTGATCGCGTTGGCGACCACCGCGGCCGTCTGCCTTGCCGGCCTCGCGCTGGGAATGTTCGAGGGCGCCTGGCAGCCATTGGCCCGGCTGGAGACCGCCCTGCTATGCGCGGCCGCGATCTGCGCCGCGGTCGGCAACTACGCGCTGATTACAGCCTGCCGGGGCGTGGACCTATCGGCCGTGACGCCTTTCCGATACAGCATCGTCCTCTGGGCGATCCTGCTCGGCTACTTCGTCTGGGGCGAACGGCCGACGGCAGCGGCCGCACTCGGTATCGCGTTGATCACCGCAGCGGGCCTGTACACCGTCTACAGCAGCAGAAGTCGCGGCTGAAGCGCGCGCTCAGCCGGGGCGGCCTTCGAGCGCAGCCGCGTATTGGTGCGCCACCGGACTGTTAGTCCAGACAATGGTCCGGCCTTCGTCCAGCGGCTGGCGACCGAAAACCATCCAGGCATCGCACACCGCGCCGATGTGCTCGACCACCTCCAGGGCCTCGGGGTGCTCGTCGGCGACGGAGGCGAAGGCGATGCCGGCCTCGTAGCTGCCCGCCAGCAAGCCATCGCCAACGGCCGAGACCGTCGGCTCCTCGACCACCACCGGCCAGAACGAGAGATCCGCATAGCGTTGCGTGGCCGGTTGCACGCCGACCCGTCGTTGCTGGCCGCTGGATGCGCGCACGCGTAGCAGGGCCATCGGCCGGCTCGGCGATATGAAGGCGTCGACCACGAACAGCGACTTGCGGTAGCCGCCGGTGATGTCCGGTGCATCCGGATGGACCGCGCACTGCAGCATGTAGTCGGCCCGACCTGCGACCAGCTCGCGCGCGCCATGGTGGAAGTCGTCGATCCGGCCGACGGTCGTCGAACCTGCAAGGCCGTGCGCCTGCAGATAGCGCTGCAGCACGAAGTCGTGGTTGCTACCCCTGGGGCCGAGTGTCAGAAAGTGAAGCATGGCGTTCGGTCGTCCTTCAATTCAAGCAAGAGACCTGGATCGTCGCTGCCCCACGCACTCCCTTCAAGTCTTGCACTGCAGAGGAAATCGCCCGGATTCGCCCCAGATGATCGGGGAATGCGCCACATGCAACTCGGAAACGGCGCGACGTGTGGCGCCAACGCAGACGGACGCTACTGCATCAGGTGGCGATGGAGCCCAAAGTGCGCGGCCGCAGGCTTCAGCGCAGCAACCCGAGCACCGCCGCGCGGGCCACCGCTGCCGTCCTGTTCGAAACTTTCAACTTCCTGTTCACACGCTTGATATGAAAGTTGGCTGTGTCGATCGAGATTCCGAGCGACTTGCCGATCTGGCCCGATGTCAGTCCGTCGGCCGTCAACCTGAGGACTTGTCGCTCGCGGGCGCTCAGCGGGGCAAAGGTCGTCGACTTTCCCTGCCGAAGCGCAGCACTGAGAACGGTGTGCGCCACGCTCACGAGCCAGCGCATCGCAGGCTCCTTGGCGCCCAGTTCACGTCGCGAGAGTTCTTCGCGCGAACGCGTCAGCGAGAGCACGCCGACTGCACCCTCCGGGTCGAAGCACGATTGCGACCAGCCGACGCGCAGGCCAAAGGATTGCGCGTCGCTCCAGAGCGCGGGCGCCTCGGCGAACACACGGTCGCTCCAGACGACAGGACGGCAGGATCGGACACCGTGCTGAACGATGGGGTCGACATGGATGTAGCCCGCCTCCCGGTAGCGAACACGCCACCGAGGGTCGTGGTTGTCGATGGTCAGGAACCTGGGCTCGGCGAACGGCAGCGGCAGCCGCACCGCGTAGGCGCAGCGCTCGAAGCCGAGATCAAGAGCCGCTTGGGCGATGCGTTCGAACAGGTCTGGCCCATCACTCGCATGCGCAAGGCTGTCCAGCAAGTCTTCGTTCCAGGCTTTCATCCAGGGACCTCGTGCGGCTGTCGGTGACGCCGCACGAGAACCCTTCATGCCTAGCCACGCAAAGTAAAGACAACGGAGAGGTACGACACCGGCAGCGTGCCGATGTCCTCGATGCCGTGTAGTGCGCTGGCATCGAAGAGCAGTGAATCTCCGACGCGGAGTTTCACGCGCCTGGGGCCATAGCGATAGGTCACGGCGCCCGCAAGAAGATACAGAAATTTCAGGCCCGGATGCTGAAACGTCACATGGGGTTGGGCGTCAGCCTCAAGCATGACCAGGTAGGGCTCGACGAACAGGTTGCCCGAGAGCACATGGCCGAGCAGCTCGTAGCGGTAGTCCGCGACAGTGCCCAGGCGATCGACCCGAAGGCCTTTGCCTGAGGGCACATGGCTGAAGTCGGCGTGCCAGCGGTGGTCGGCGAAGAGGCGTGAAAGCGGAATGCCCAGGGCGTTTGCCAGCCGGTCCAGCGTCTCGACGGAGGGCGATACCTGGCCGTTCTCGATGCGCGAGAGCATGGAGCGGGACACGCCCGAGCGCTGTGTGAGCTCCAGGGCCGTAACGCCGGCAGCCCGGCGCAGGCGGTTCACCTGGGATCCAACGAGGGCGGAGGGTTCGCTGCGCGTGGGCTTCGCCTTGGGGGTCGGCAGGTAGAGCGACGGCGGGAGCCTGAGGGGGCGCGCGGTCGGGAATGGAGAGGCAGGCTGTTTCGCACTGATGCGGTCACCCTGGCCACGCCTGCCGCCATCACCTGCTCGATCGTTCGCGCGGGGGAAGCGCGCTGCGTCTGTGTCGATTGTTTTCATTTCGGCCCCTTTGCCGCTTGGCTACCAATCACATCGCCCCGGCCGACGTGCTCCAGGTCGTACTTGACGCCCTTCTTGACCAGCAGCTTGTTGGTGACCGGGCTAAATTCCCACCACGGCGCTACATATATGTAGATTTCTTCAGACTTGGTCATTGATTTTTCTCCCTGGGTTGCAAGAAAACGGAGCGGGGGCTCCATGGACGAAGTGAGGTGGTGCGGGCGTGGGGCGTCGCACTGCGGATGCGTGGACCGCAAGTTGGCGGCAAGGTCGACGCCTTGCTTGTGCCGTCAGACGGTGAGCTCCATCGACAGGCAGGGGCGAACGCGTGCGGTCCCGCCCTGGCGAGATAGAGGTGGAGAGATGGGCGGGGCGGCGTCGCGAAGCAGCCCGTGCGTAGCGGCGGCGCTATGGCAATGAAGAATTCGGCGTGCGGTTCATGTCGTCTCCCTGGGGCTTTTGATACCCCTTTTGTGGATGTGAAGCGAGTGCGTCGAAAGGCACACGCGTCGATTATGTGTCGTTTACGACGTTTCCTCCATAGGCACATTCCTTGAGTCTCGCGGCCATGGTGACCGCAACAGCCCCGAAAACTAGAACTCGACCCAAGAAGACGCCCCGCGTTCCGAACCCCCTGACCATCGCCATGGGGCAAAACCTGCGACGCATCCGAAAGGCATCAGGCAAGACGCAAGTGATGCTCGCTTTCGAAGCCGAGGTGGAGCGTTCCCGCATTTCCAAGCTCGAATGCGGCTACATCAATCCCTCGCTACTCACTCTGGGATCGATCTGCTACTGCCTCGGGACCACGCTTTCTGTCCTGTTTGAAGGCATCACCGAGACGATTCCACCATCGTCCAAGGGCGGTCCTCTGCGCAGGTCGAACCAAGCGGTGTTGGAGAAGGCGCCGAGCAAAGCCAGACACGCAGCCTGACGTAACGGCACGTCGCGGCGTCATGCGCCGCACCTTCGCTCCTTCGCGGTCGGCCTTCAGAATGACCTGCCCCCTCCCGCCTCACCATTCATAGCGAGGAAGTCCGCGGGTGCAAGATTATTTGATCTCTGTGGTGGTTGAAGTGGATTGAGCTGCATCGCCAGCGCGCTAGCGATGCAGCTCCGCGAACTTTGCCGGCGGCATACGCCCGCAACTGCTGTGCGGCCTGACCTCGTTGTAGTCCTGCCTCCTTGTTGCGATGGCCGCTCTGGCCTGCCGCAGCGTCTCGAACCACTGCTCGTTCAGGCACTCGTCGCGGAACTTGCCGTTGAAGCTCTCGATGTAGCCGTTCTGTATGGGCCGGCCTGTATGGGCCGGCCAGCTCGATCAGGATGTGCCGGATGCCATGCGTCTGCGCCCAGCTAATGAAGGCCCGGCTGGTGAACTCCGGACCACTGTGGGTACGCACCGCCGCCGGCTAACCACGGAATATGACTGCGCGGTCGAGCAGCCGCGCCGTCCGGGACAGTTGGTCGCGCTCGAAATGCAACCCATTCAATCTCGATCTGGGATGCCAAGAGAAACGAGTCGATTCTTGTAGATGCGCTTCTTGAGGGCGACAAAAGGCTTGCCCGCCCAATCAGTAAAAATGGAAAGGCCAACGATGCTCAAAAAGGCTTGTACTCCAACCAGAAAAGCGTTCCCCATTTTCTGATGTTGAATCGGTAACTCAGGCAGGATAAATTTATCAAGATAACCCAAGGAGATCGTGAGCACGAACATTAGTATTGCCACTGAAATTCTGATGCCCTTGGACCAACGACTCGCGCGCAACTCCGCCGACGCTCGCGCCGCAGTTCTGTATGTGGATAGTTCGGCGAGACGCTTCGCTGCTTCCGCTTCGATTTGAGAGATTGACTTCTCCAAAACCTCAATCCTCGATCGCTGCTCATAAAGCGTTGAGTTCTGCTTGCTATTCTCTGATGCCAACTGCTGCGTATTCGCCAGTAAACGGTCTGCCTGAATTTTTGTGTTTTCAGCCTCCAATTTTGCGCTCAAGAGTTGGCTTCTGATATTTTCCTCAATCGCTTTGGCGGTGATCTTCTCATTCTCGAGAGCAGAGAGTTTTTCTGCATAAAAGGCATCTTTTTCGTTTCCAACTCTTTCGGCCGCTCTTCTCTGTACTTCAGCGTAGATATCCTCGACGTTGTTTGCGGTGACTAGATTTGGATCATTAAATGTGACCTCAGCAAGATACTGAGCGGCGCGCTCATTGGTCATCAGGGCTTCGAAATGAGCCGCCATTTCTGGATCAATGTCCTTGAGAAATCGCTTGGTTCGAAGCGATATCTCCGGACGCAACTGTAGTGCAGCGGCGCAGTTTGAAAGTAGTCGAGCAGTAGTCGGTGACTGGTCAGCCTTTCCGCCGGTAATGAGCCAACACAACCCTGCCAAGTACCGATTGTTCACAATTGGAGAAAAATCGCCTTTTTGAACAAAATTGTGCAGTCTCAGGTAGTCACCTGCCCTTCGTGACAAAGTGCTATTCGGGGTGACGAACATGAATCGGCATGATGCTAGGCTATTTATGCTTACCCTTGCACCGCCTGAGCGACGCATTGTTTCAGCCACGGATTTCGCATCCCTTTCGCGTGTCAGTATTCGATCCGCAAGGCTATGTCGAAGATGTAACACCAGATCCTCTTCGTCGCCTTCCGAGAAATTCTTGTAGAAATGCGTCGCGGTCCCTTGAATTATTTCGTAGTGGTGTTTTTGCTGCCAAGTTGAAGCAACCTTGCCACTCATAGATTCATAGTAGGCTCTATACGTGCTGCTTCCGAGCCGCGAGATAGCGGGACCATATGCATCTCCGCGCTCACGGGCATTGTTTGTAGCGCTCAGAACTCCCTCGGCTTCCTCGATCGAGTGATCGAACGCCGCTATCTTGGCGCCCGCCTCCGTTATTCCCGACAATAGGCGGCGTGCATCCTCCTTGTCCTGCGACGAAGAAAGGTCCAGTAGCGACAAAATCAACGGTGTATCGATTACTACCGTAGTGCTGGTTAATCTCGGGACTGCATGTGGGGCCTGGAGATCCAAGACTAGCTCAGCGGCTAGAGCGCCGTCGGCCACCTTTGCCAGTAGCGCAAGGCGATCGGCTCCAGCGGAATGAAGCCCAGTGACATAAGAGGCTACGATCGCATCGAGCGTTGCGTCGCGCTGCAATTGATCGCTTAGTTGCAGCTGATCTTTAGCAGATGGTCCAACTAATTTACCGTCGGCCTCTGGAGCTATCACGGGCTTTGCACGGATTGCTGAGAAATCAAGCGTCGCGAGATGCCGCAAAAAAGCGGTATGAAGCTCTTGCTCCTGAAACTCGTGTTTGCTTCGCTGCAATAGCTTTCTGGCATGCTCTACAAACTCATCCAGAATCGTTTGAAATTCTTCAGACGAATCCTCAACTGCTTGCGCATGGAGTTGCGCGTATACGGCCCGTCGCACACCCGCCTCGGATTGTTCGCTAAGTAGAATTCCGCTATCTACCAGCCGCTGAGTGAAGTCTTCGAGGGCTTCGGATGGGAGGTCGATTCCATACGCGCCTGCAAGGCGCTCTGCCAGAATTTTCGAGTCGTAGATGCGACCAGACAGATCGGAGACAACCGGGCGAATCAGAAGTGCTACACCTCCCAATAGGTCGGTGTGCATCAGTTCGCTGCACTGCTTTAGCAAAGTGAACGCGATGAGGGGTCGGCTGGGGTTCAGTGAGGCCATGAGTTGGCCCGGTCAGATCGCGCGGGCTTCAAGTACAGAGGAACATATCGTTACATGCCAGGCGGCCGGTGTCCATTGAAGGAGGTCTGGCTCACGGTCGTGTGTGGCGGGCGAACGACCAAAGCACAAGGATGCCGGTGTGTAGGGATCGGCTGGAAACGTAGCTGAAGCATCATTCCGACGGTGTGGGGGAAGCTGATTCGTGCTCTCAGGAGCCGACCGAGGCATTGGCTGAGCGTGCGAAAGTGCGCTGGTTGTACAGCCTGAGTGATCGCAAGATCGCCGATCTGGCGGGCCTATCGCGCCGGGGGGCAAACCGATGTTCAATGCTGAAGACTAGAGGAGTGGCGACTAGCGAACCGGACTCCAGCAATGCCGCCGGATTTTTGATACGCTGGAATCGCGGCCGCTTACTAAGGCATCCTGTTACGAAGATGAGGACATAGCGCTCCCGCTGGAGCTTGGCTTGACTATCCATTCGAACCCTTATCGGTAAAAGTCCCCAATTTCAAACAGTCGCTTCGTGTCAAAAGACACTCCTTCCCGAACGCGATTGAAGAGATCTCTACCGATGTGTGTATTTTCTCTTGAGGGGGTTACGAAGTATTCCTCCTCCGAAACCGCATTCATCAGAATTTCAACGGGGACTTTCGAAAATATCTTGCCTTCCTCCAGTTGAGGAGTCTCAATAGACAGGTTGATATCGGAAGTCAATGAGTGTTTATGAAGTGTTTTTGAGAAATACGGACCCAGCACCTCGATGAATAAAAAATCCAGTTTTCTGAAGAAAAAAGAGTTCTCTTTATCGATCTTTATTTGCGGCATTAGATCCAATTTTGGTATTACATATCTGAAGGAATGGAATGTTTGAATGGCAATTACCGCCGCCTGCATGACATCTACCTGATTTGCAAAAAGAGGATTTCCGCTAAAGGCTGTCTTATAAAATTCGATGGGCTTGTCATTTGTTCTGTCGTGAAACAGTTCATTCCTGTAGCGCTTAAATTCTTCCAATTTTTGAAAAGGACCAGAGTAAAAAGGAATCTTATCAACCTGCAATATGTCGAATAAAGATCTAATACGCGAATCAAAATCCCTCTTCTTTAGATCATCAAAGGATGCTCCTTCGACCAGGCAGGAAATTCTCAGGATCGAATTTATGTAGGCCTCAATCGACAAGAACCACAGCGCCACGGAATTTTGCGTAGCATTGCCCTGATTAATCTGAAAAGTGGAAAATTCAAGTTGCTCGATCTGCTGCGCACTGTAATAGAAAGCGAGGTTCGCAAACTGCAAATAGGTTAGATGCGTCATCGACTCAGGCCCATCTCCAAGCGATGGGATCCAGGCCGAAGTTGTGCCGATGGTGTTATCTCTGAGTTGTTCGAGTCGCATAGAAATTCTCAACGCGTATTTAGAAGATGCCATTGCGGGACACTCGGCCGTCCGCGCTCGCCGTTTGGATTCGAGTGGCCCACTCCATCATCTAGAAATTGCGCCAGGGCGTCTTGCAAGTCGACTCGATCGCACTACTTTCCTCAAGGCTGGCGATACTGAATGAGATTCGAGCATATGGTCTCGTTTGCTGCGCAACTGATGGTGGTGATGCATCATGGGGACGCGCTCCGCACTGTTGGGCCTTGACGCTGCGTTCGCATTCCGCGGCCAACGCAGCAGCCTTCCCCCAAATCCGGGTGGTCAGTCACCGATCCAAAAATCTGGACTTTAGGAGCACATTCTCACGATGGAATTCCAGGAACCGTCTCTGTCCAGTGGAAAATCCGCCCACGTTTGGCGGACGCTCTGGCTCGATCCCCATCCTCACCAATGATTCCCGATGAGCCACGGGCGACACGATCACCTGTCCGTCATCTTCGAAGCCGATGAAACCTCGGTCAAACAGGTGGTCGACGGTCGGCGTGAGCAACAGGCCGTTTTCGCCATCTAGTCGCTCCTCGTGGCTGGCATCGCGCCAAGGCTTGCAATGGCTCGCGCGGAGGTGCTCTTCGCGATTCACCCCCGTGATTCGGCAGGCGCGCTCGATACCCATGACACGCTTCTTGAAGAGCCCTTGGCCCCGCCGCGCGAGCACAATGGCTTGGCGTTCCGTCTCCTGCAGCGACGGGTCCGACTGAACTTGATTCAGTTCGTGCTCTTCCCATTCCACCAGCCCGATGGCTCCAGCGATTGAAGGTTCGTCGGCTACTCGATGGCCCAGCACCAAATCACGCGCCTCCGCGCCCAGCAAGTCGATCAGCGCGGCCGCGAGTCGATCCGGGATGTGGGTCAAGTACACGCTCTGCAGGCCGGCTCCGTTGGGACGCAGCGGCGCATATCGGACTGGCAGCAACGGAGCCAATGTGACCATGTGTGCGGATGGTCGGATCGGCGAGTGAAGTTCAGTAAATCGCACGTCGATGCGCCAGCCGATTTTGTCCCAATAGGCGCCCGCAACGCCAAACTCCAACGGCTTGGGTGCCTCATAGGCATGCGAGCCAGCGATGCCGATCGCGCAGATGACAGTATCTGCAAACGAGAATACGACGTCACCCGGTGCGACTTCGCGCATGAAGTCGTAGAAGGGATTTCGTGCCTGATTGGCCTTCCGCTTCGGTGACCACAAGTAGCCGCCTTGCACTTCGTGACGATACGTTTGGTTCTGGTTGACCCACCAATAGCGCATGATTGACTGTGCCTGGTCGGGGCTATAGCTCGACGCCACTCTGCACTAGCCTCTCCGCGGCCCGCAACTTGATCGTGGATTTGCAGCGCAGCTTTCCAAAGTTGACGCAGCCCCAGAACAAGGCGCCCCCGCCCTTTGGCTCTCGGACGACCATCTTTACCCCGCAGCTCGCGCAGGTCGGACGCCAGTACTCACCTTCGTACGCGGTATCAAGCAACGATGCCTGTTGCTGCTGCGTCCGGCTTGCGATCAGGCCCAGGAGCCCGGCGCGATTCTGAGCGCTGATCCCATGAGCGGCGGCGAAGTCGGATGCGTCGGCGGTAAATGTAGAGCTGGTCGCAAAAATGCCGCGATCCAGATCGTGGGACTTCAGGACGCCGAAGAACGCGCGTTCGTCGTCCACGGCGACCTTGCGAGACCAGTGTTTGCACTGGACGATCATCGGCTTGCTTGCATGCTGAAGGTATAGCCAGATGTCCACGCCTCCATCGGCACCATGCGACTGTGATTCCGTGCGTACACCGGCTTGGCCGTACAAGGCTTCGCAAAGGGCCTCGAAGCGACGCCATTCGATGTGATCGAAAACTTCAGAATTCCACTCGCGCGACTTTGGCGCATAGGGTTCTGATTCGACCTGCCTGGCGGTTCGCGCGGCGGGGGCGGCGGCGGTAGGTTTTGGTACGGCTGCTGGGGTTTTTCTTGGCCAAGGCATGCGGCGTTCTTCTCCTCTGGCAAATGTAGCCGTTGGCGGCCGCAGAGGCCCAAGTCTGGGGATACTCGAACTACCCTTCGTGCCAGAATCTGGCCTGCAAGCTGACTGCGCGACTGCACCGTCTTGGTCAGCAGGCCAGCCTCGGAAACCTACGTGTTGTCAACCGTCGGTGCGCCCGGCGCATTCAGCTTGACCCAGTTGATGCCGTTGTCTCTGGACGCGGGCGACGAGTAGGTCTCGCTGGTCCCGATCGTTTCCCCGTTCCCTGCCAGGACAGTGAAGTACGCTTGGCCGTTTGCTGCGGTCAGTCGCCGATATCGCATCTCGTGCGGGGCGTTGCTCTTGACAGAGGCAATACCACCCTGTGCATTTTGTTTGGTCGTGTAGCGCTCGCTGGTGAGAACGGTCTCGCCGTTGGCGGCCTTCAGGTTGAACATGAACTGTGTCCCGCTGCGCTTGAGGTCGTAATGGATGGGCATGGTGCCTTTTGGTTTTGTTTCAGCCCTGGCTACCGCACATCAGCCATGCCAGAGCGTCGCGCGGACCGCGCGACGGTGCACTCTGCTGGGCATCGCCAAGCGTGTCCTCCTCAATGAGATGGAGATGGCTCAACGAGTACGTTGCCCACTGCACGCTCCGTATGAGCCTGGAGCCGGCTTGCCCCCACACCCGGTGTTGCAGCGACCGGCTGCATGTAGACCGTCATGGACCAAGAATTCCAGAGTTGCCGGGCAGATTTGGGAATCGACGGTCGAGGTGACTATGATTCAGAGTTCTGCTCTGAAGGCGCGTGCGCCGGGTTGAGCAAGAGCGACGATTCCGCCCGTTTCTGCCAGCAAATGCCTCTAACCCTTCCCCAACTCGAAACTCACCTCTTCAAAGCCGCGGACATCCTGCGCGGCAAGATGGACGCCTCCGAATTCAAGGAGTACATCTTCGGCATGCTGTTCCTCAAGCGCTGTTCCGACGTGTTCGAGCAACGCCGCGATGAAGTCGTGAAGCTCGAAAAGGACGCCGGCAAGAGCGATGCCGAAGCGAAGCGATCCGCCGAAAACTCGCGCTGGTACAAAACCGAAGGTTCTTTCTGGGTGCCGCCGCAGTCGCGCTACGCCAACCTGGTCAACGACGCCCACCAGAACGTCGGAGACGCCCTGAACAAGGCGTTGACCGGCATCGAGACGGCCAACACCAGCCTGTATGACGTGCTGGAGCACATCGACTTCACCCGCAAGGTAGGCCAGAGCAAGATCCCGGACATCAAGCTGCGCCAGTTGATCACGCACTTTGGCATCTATCGCCTGCGCAACGAGGACTTCGAATTCCCCGACCTGCTCGGCGCCGCCTACGAGTACCTGATCGGGCAGTTCGCCGACTCGGCCGGCAAGAAGGGCGGTGAGTTCTACACGCCGCGCTCGGTGGTGCGAATGATGGTGCGGCTGATCAAACCGACGCTGGCCCACGATATCTATGACCCCTGCTGCGGGTCCGGCGGCATGCTGATCGCGGCCAAGGAGTACATCGACGAGCACGGCGAAGACGGCCGCAAGGCCAACCTCTTCGGACAGGAGTTCAACGGCACCGTCTGGTCGATCTGCATGTCGGCGCCGGTTGAACTTTGACCCACCCTGCCGGTTGAACTTTGACCCGGGGATGGGAGCCGGCATCGTGGTTGCCGACTGTGGATAACTGTAGCTGTTTCCTCCTTTCTTGCTTTGCTTGATGTTCGGTCTTTGAGGGCGCGG
>NZ_JBFTHX010000026.1:0-97899 GCF_056394465.1 Variovorax sp. 10N432 | reverse complement strand
TGATGGTGCACTGGATGTTGGTGGCGTCCGACGAGGCGACGGCCGGCTCGGTCATCAGGAAGCCCGAGCGGATCTCGCCGGCGAGCAGCGGCTCGAGCCACTGGTCCTTCTGCGCCTCGGTGCCGTAGCGTTCGATGGTTTCCATGTTGCCGGTGTCGGGCGCCGAGCAGTTGAACACCTCGCCCGACCACGAGACACGCCCCATGACCTCGCACAGCGGCGCGTAGTCGAGGTTCGAGATGCCCGGCACGCCGCGGTGCTCGTGCGGCAGGAACATGTTCCAGAGTCCGGCGGCGCGGGCCAGCGGCTTGAGTTCCTCGATCAGCGGCGAGACCTGCCATGCATTGCCCTGGCGGCGAAACGAATCCATCTCCTCGTGATAGCGCGCTTCGTTGGGATAGATGTGCTGGTCGAAGAATTGCCGCAGGCGCTGCAGCAGATCGCGGGTCTTCGGGGAGGGTTCGGCAAACATGGTGTGTCCTTCGGTCTTGTGGGTGGCGTCCGGTCCTGGCGCTCGGTGTCCGCGATTAGAACGCGGCCGGCGCCAGGACGCGGTCACGCGTGCGACGCCAAGGACTAGACCCCGGCGACCGGATCCGCCGCGGCGAATCGTGGTTCGGCCTCCGCATCGGCCTTCGCCGGCCCGAAGCTGAAGCTGGCGTACCCGTCATGCGCCGCCGCCGCCGTGTACTGCCGGTAGGCATGGAAGCCCCCTGTGAAAAGCGTCAAACCCTGCGGCTTGTCCTTCACGTTGGCGCCGACCCACCAGGTCTTGGCCTTGTTGATCAGCGAGCGCCTGGCCAGGTTGCGCACGACGCCCATCCAGTCCTCTTCGGCCTTGGGGGTGGGCTCGATCGTCTTCAGGCCGCTCTTGTGCATGTGCGTGATGGCCCCGGCGATCCAGTCCACGTCGTGCTCGCTGATGCGGATGATGTTGGCGAGCGCCGCCGGACCGTTGGGGCCGGTGGTCATGAAGAGGTTCGGGAAGCCTTCCATCATCAGCCCCAGGTACGAGCGCGCGCCCTCCTTCCACTTGTCGTTGACCGTCCGCCCGTCGCGCCCGGTCACTTCGAAGGCCATCATGGCGCCGGTGAGCCCGTCGTAGCCGGTGGCGAGGATGAGCATGTCGAGTTCGACCTCGCCCGACTCGGTGCGCACGCCCTTCTCGGTGACCTCGACGATCGGATCGGCGAGGCAATCCTTCAGGTGCACGTTCGGCAGGTTGTAGGTCTCGTAGTAGCTGGAGTCCAGGCAAGGCCGGCGGGCGAAGATCGGATAGCCCTTGGGCTTGAGCTTCTCGGCGACCACCGGATCCTTGACGATCTCGGGGATCCGGTTGCGCACGAACTCGGCCACCTGCTCGTTCGCCTCCTCGTTGAGCATCAGGTCCGAGAAGGTGCCGAGCATGGCCAGCCCGCCCTGCTTCCAGGCGTCTTCCAGCAAGGCCTGGCGCTGGGCCCGGGTGACGCTGAAAAAGGCCCGCGTCGACTGCGGCCGCGTGCCGCCGACGGCGCTGTTGCGCGCCGCCTCGCGGATCCCCGGGTAGTGCCGCTTGACCTCGGCCACGTACTCGGCGTCGAGCTCGACATTGCGCATCGGCATGGTGAAGCTCGGCGTGCGCTGGAAGACGAAGAGTTCGCCGGCCTGCGGGCCGATCTCCTGCACGATCTGGATGCCGGTCGACCCGGTACCGATGACGCCGACGCGCTGGCCCTCGTAGCTGACCGGTTCGTGCGGCCACCGGGCGGCATGCAGCAGGCGGCCCTTGAAGCGTTTCACGCCGGGGATGTCCGGCTCCTTCGGGACCGACAGCGGGCCGGTCGCCATGACGCAATACGGCGCCTCCCAGGTCTCGCCGCGGTCGGTCTTGAGCACCCAAAGCCCGCGCGCCGCGTCCCAGTTGGCACGGTTGACCCGCGTGTCGAACTGGAAGTGCGGGCGCAGGCTGAGCTTGCTGGCGACGAAGTCGATGTAGCGCAGCAGCTCGGGCTGGGCCGCGAACTGCTCCGACCAGGTCCATTCCTGCTCGATCTCGGGCGAGAACGAATAGCTGTAGTCGATGCTGGGCAGGTCGACCCGCGCGCCCGGATAACGGTTCCAGTACCAGACACCGCCCAGGTCGCCCCCGGCCTCGAAGGCCTGCAGGCGGAGGCCCATCTCGCGAAAGCGGTAGACGGCGTACATGCCTCCGAAGCCGCCGCCGACCACCAGGACGTCGACGCGTCGGGTGCCGGGGCCGTTCTGAGCGGGGGCGGTGTTGAGGTTGTTCGAGGTGTCGGCGTTCATGCGCATCTCCATGGGGGTTCTGGTCAACAAATCGGGGCCGCACCAGGGCGGGTTCGCAGGGTCATGCGGCGAGCACCCCGCCGTCCACCGGCAGGGTGACGCCCGTGATGTAGCTGGCCATCGACGACGCCAGGAACAGCGCCGGCTCGGCGATCTCTTCGGGCCGGCCGACGCGGCCCAGCGGCGTGCGGCGCAGGAAGCCCTGCAGCCGCTGCGGATCGGCGCGGGTGGCATCGGTCATGGCCGTCTCGATCACGCCGGGTGCGATCGCATTGACGCGGATGCCGTCCGGCGCGAGGTCGACCGCCATCGACTGGGTCAGCATCTTCACCGCGCCCTTGGAGCCCGAATAGCCGATGCAGCCGGCCTGCGCGATGAAGGCCGCGCCCGAGGCGATGTTGATGACGCAGCCCCGCGTCCGACGCAGCGCGGGCAGGAAGGCGTGCAGCACGTTGAAGCCGCCCATCACGTTGACATCGAACACGCGGCGGATCTTGCGATGCGCGTCCGGCGCGTCGATGCCTTCGCGCAGCAGGATGCCGGCGTTGTTGACCAGCACGTCCAGCAGGCCGATCTCGCGGCCGACCCGTTCGGCCAGCTCGGCGCAGGCCGGCACGTCGGTGATGTCGAGCGCGAAGGCCCGGGCGCTGCCGCCGGCCTCGGCGATCTCGCGCACAGCGGCCTCGCAATCCTCGGCGCGCAGGTCGGCCAGCACCACGCGGGCCCCGGCGCGCGCATAGCGCACGGCGATGGCGCGGCCGATACCGCCGGCGGCGCCGGTCACCAGGGCGAGCCGGCCCTGCAGCAAGAGGGGGTCGGGACGCTCAGTCATGGACAGCTCCGGCACGCGGGGTCCGGGGAGGCACAGCGGCCGCCTCGGGGGTCTGGCCGAGTCGCGCGCGGCGGGCCAGGAAGGCATTGATCTCGCCCACGATGCCACGGCGGAAGAGCATGACCACCAGCACGAAGACGGTGCCCTGGACGATCATCACCGCCTCGGCGAAGGCGGACAGCTGGTTGGCCATGGTCACGACCACCATCGCGCCCACCACCGGGCCGAGCATGGTCTGCAGGCCGCCGACGATGCCCATCAGCAGGGCCTCGCCCGAGGTGACCCAGCTCACGTCGGTGAGCGTGGCGATCTGGAACACGATGCTCTTCATGCCGCCGGCCAGTCCGGCCAGCGCGGCCGAGAGCGTAAAGGCCAGCAGCTTGTAGCGGTTGACCCGGTAGCCCAGCGAGATGGCCCGCGGCTCGTTGTCGCGGATGGCGGTCAGCACCTGCCCGAAAGGCGAATGCACCACGCGCCAGATCAGCCAGAAGGCGGCCACCACCGCGACCATGACCACGTAGTAGAGCGTGAGGTTGTCCTGCAGGCTCAGCAGGCCGAGCAGCTTGCCGCGCGGCACGTTCTGGATGCCGTCCTCGCCGCCCGTGAAGGGCGAGCGCAGCGCGATGAAATAGACCAGTTGGGCGCAGGCCAGGGTGATCATCGAGAAGGCGATGCCCGCGCGCCGGATCGCCAGCACGCCGGTGGTGGCGCCGATCGCCGCCGCCACGGCCGCACCGAAGAGCACGCCGAGCGCCGGGTCGAAGCCCCAGACCTTGACGGCATGCGCCGTCGCGTAGCCGGCCGAGCCGAAGAACATGGCATGCCCGAAGGACAGCAGCCCGACATAGCCGACCATCAGGTTCAGCGAGGCCGCGAGCAGCGCGAAGCACATCAGCTTCATCAGGAAGATGGGGTAGGCCACGAACGGCGCGGCGAGCAGTGCCAGCGCGCCGGCGGCCAGCAAAACCGTGCGGTGGCGCTCGAAGAATGTGGAGGTAGCGGTCATGTTGTCTCCTTCGAGCGGTTTCAGCGCAGGCTGCCGAACAGGCCCTGCGGACGCACGGCCAGCACGATCAGCATGACCACGAACACCACCATGCCGGCGCCGTCCGGATACACCAGCTTGGTGATGCCTTCGAGCACGCCCAGGCCGAAGCCGGCCACGATCGCGCCCACGATCGAGCCCATGCCGCCGATCACGACGACCGCGAAGACCACGATGATCAGTTGGGAGCCCATCAGCGGATTGACCTGGTAGATCGGCGCCGCCATCACGCCGCTGAAGCCGGCCAGCGCCACGCCCAGGCCGTAGGTCAGCATCAGCATGCGCGGCACGCGCACGCCGAAGGTCCGCACCAGGTTCGGGTTCTCGGTGGCGGCGCGCAGGTAGGAGCCCAGCTTGGTCCGCTCGATCACGAACCAGGTCAGGATGCACATCCCCATCGAGGCGGCGATCACCCACAGCCGATACCAGGGGAAGAAGGCCATCGGCGTGTCCAGCCCGCCCGCGATCGGGTTCGGATAGGGCTGGCCGGTGGCGCCGAACTTGTAGCGGAACACGCCCTCCAGGATCAGCGCGAAGCCGAAGGTCAGCAGCAGCGCGTAGACATGGTCGATGTGATAGAGCCGGCGCAGCAGGGTGCGCTCGAGCGCGACGCCACTCAGGCCGACCAGCAGCGGCGCCAGCACCAGCGCCCACCAGTAGTTCAGGCCCAGGTACTCCAGCAGGCCCCAGGCGACGAAGGCGCCGAGCATGTACTGCGCGCCGTGGGCGAAATTCACCACGCGCAGCAGCCCGAAGATGATCGCCAGGCCCAGGCTCATCAACGCATAGAGCGAGCCGTTGATCATGCCCACCAGCACCTGGCCCGCGATGGCGGCCAGTGGGAATCCAAACAAGGTGTCCGGCATAGGGTGTCTCTTTGTTTTCTTGTCTCGCGTCAGACGCCCAGCAGCGCCTCGATGCGGGCGTGGTCGGTGGCCAGGGTCTGGCGGTCGAAGTGCTCGGCGACCCTGCCCTCCTCGATCACGTAGAAGCGGTCGCCGACACCCGAGGCGAAGCGGAAGTTCTGCTCCACCATCAGGATCGTGAAGCCGCGCTGGCGCAGGATGCCGATGGCCTCGCCGATCTTCTCGATGATCACCGGCGCCAGGCCTTCAGTGGGTTCGTCCAGCAGCAGCAGCTTGGCGCCGGTGCGCAGGATGCGGGCGATCGCCAGCATCTGCTGTTCGCCGCCCGAGAGCCGCGTGCCGGGGCTCTTGCGGCGCAGCTTGAGGTTGGGAAACAGCGTGTAGATCTCTTCGAGCGTCATGCCGCCGGGCATCAGCACTGGCGGCAGCAGCAGGTTCTCTTCCACGTCCAGGCTGGCGAAGATGCCGCGCTCCTCGGGACAGTAGGCAACGCCCAGGCGGGCGATGTCCTCGGGCGCCATGCCCTGGGTGGGGCGGCCGTCGATCGCGATGTGGCCCCGACGCTTCGCGAGCAGGCCCACCACCGCGCGCAGCGTGGTGGTCTTGCCGGCGCCGTTGCGCCCGAGCAGGCACACGGCCTCCCCCGGCTGCACCACGAAGTCGATGCCGTGCAGCGCCTGCGTCTCGCCGTAGAAGCCGGTGAGGCCGCGTACCTCCAGGCAGGGCACGTTCTGTTCAGGCATGGGCGCCTCCCACGTAGGCTTCGCGCACGCGCGCATCGTTCGAGACTTCGTCGTAGCTGCCCTCGGCCAGCACCTCGCCGGCCTGCAGCACGGTGATGCGATCGCACAGCTCGGCCACGACCTTCATGTTGTGTTCCACCATCAGCACCGTGCGGTCCCGGGCCACCTGCGCGATCAGGCGCGTCACCGGCCCGATGTCCTCGTGGCCCAGTCCGGCGATCGGCTCGTCGAGCAGAATCAGCTCGGGCTCCAGCGCCAAGGTGGTCGCCAGCTCGAGCGCGCGCTTGCGGCCATACGACAGGTCGGCGGCGCAAAGGTCGGCGTAGGGCTCGAGGTTGACCGCGGCCAGCAGTTCGCGCGCGCGCCCGGTGTGGCGCTCCAGCACCCGCGCGCTGCGCCAGAAGGCGAATGTGCCGCCGGCCTTGCGCTGCAGCGCCACGCGCACGTTGTCCAGCACGCTCATCTGGCCGAAAACCGCCGAGATCTGGAACGAACGCACCATGCCGCCGATCGCCACGCTGGCCGGGTCGCTCTTCGTGATGTCGCGCCCGTTGTAGTAGATGCGTCCGGCACTGGCCGGGATGAAGGTGGTCAGCAGGTTGAAGCAGGTGGTCTTGCCGGCGCCGTTGGGGCCGATCAGGGCATGGATCGTGTGGCGCCGGATGTTCAGCGACACGTTCTTCACGGCATGGAAGCCGAGAAACTCCTTGCTGAGCCCTTCGGTGCGAAGGATGCAGTCGGTGGCGTGTGCCGGGTTCGTCACGCCAGACTCCGGTCGTCGAACAGCACCTCCGGCAGGCCGCGCACGCCCAGGCCGTGGAAGGCGAACAGCGCGCCCGCATCCGGATGGTCGCTGCGCAGCAGGTTGCCGGTGTTGCGGATGCTGGTGAGGTACAGCACATCCAGGTCCGGCCCGCCGAAGCAGGGGCAGGTCGGGAACGGCGTCGGCACGTCGAGCAGCGTCAGCAGCTGGCCGTCGGGCTGGAAGCGGCCGAGCTTGCCGCACTGGACCAGCGCAATCCACAGGCAGCCCTCGGCATCCACCGTGGCGCCGTCGGGCGCCGACCCGTGCGCCTGGGTGCTGAAGAGCGTGCGGCGCGGTCCGACCGCCCCGGTGTCCGGGTCGTAGTCGACCACGCTGACATTGCCGCTCAGGCTGTCGGCGTGATAGAGCCGGCGGCCGTCGGGACTGAAGCAGGTGGCATTGGCCAGCGCGATGCCGTCGAAGAGCGGCGTCACGCTGCCGTCGGTCTCCAGCCGGTAGTAGCCACCATCGGTGTCGTGCCGGCCCATCACCATCGAGCCGGCGACGAAGCGGCCCTGCCGGTCGGTGCGGCCGTCGTTCATGCGCATGGCCGGGCCCTTGTGCCGTACCTCCGCCAGCCGGCGCACGGCGCCCGTCGACAGGTCCATCAGGTGGAAGCCGTCCTCGAGCGCCAGCACCAGCCGGCCGCTGCACGTGAGCGCGATCGAGCCGACGTCGCTCGGCGTGCGCCACTCGCTGTACCGGCCTTGCGACATGCGCCGCACCAGCCTGGCCTTGGAATCGACCCAGTACAGCGACTGGTCGCGCGCATCCCACAGCGGGCATTCGCCCAGCCGGTCGCGCGTGTCGCCGATGATCTCTTGTCGTACGCTCATGTGGCCCCCTGCCCGCTCGTGCTCACTTCTTGACGAAATCGCAGCCGCCTTCAGACAGCGGACGAAACACCTTCTCGGCCGGGATCGCGGCGCCCACCGTGTAGAAGTCGTTCTTGCCCTTGGACTGCGCGGGGCTCTTCACCTCGACCGGATAGACCGGGCGCATCACCTGGCCGTCCTCGCGGATCTTCACGTCCTTGGACATGAAGTCGTTCACCGGCGTGGCCTTCATCTTCTCGACCACCGCCGGGCCGGCATCGCTGCCGGCCGCCTGCACGCCCTTCAGGTAGTGGGTCACGGCGCTGTAGACGCCGGCCATGATGTAGGTCGGCACCACCCCGTTGTTGCGTTCCATGAAGCGCTTGCTCCAGGCCCGCGAGGCGTCGTCCCGGTCCCAGTAGAAGGGCACGGTGATGTTCAGGCCCTGCGCGGTCTCCAGGCCCATCGCGGCGACGCTGTTGATCGTCATGCCGAACACGCTCACGCTCTGGCCGCCCTTGGTGATGCGGAACTCGGCCGCCTGCTTGAGGGAATTCGACAGGTCGAGCCCCGCGTTCAGGATCACGATCGCCTTGGCGCCGCTCGACTGCGCCTGCAGCAGGTACGAAGAGAAGTCGGTGGTGCCCAGCGGATGCTTGACCGAGCCCACCACCTTGCCGCCGGCCTGTTCGATGAAGCGCGTGGCCTCGGTCTGCAGCGCCGCGCCGAAGGCGTAGTCCACGGTCACGAAGAAGAAGGTCTTGATGCCCTTGTCGATCAGCGTCTGCACGCCGGCCTTGGGCAGCGAGTAGGTGTCGACCAGGAACTGGAAGGCCATCGGGGAGCAGGCCTTGCCGGTGAGGTCGGAGGTGACGGTGCCGGCGATCAGGTAGGGCTTCTGCTTTTCCTTCATCAGCGTCTGCACGCCCAGCGCGATCGACGAGGCCGAGCCGCCGACGATCGCGTCCACCTTGTCGGCCTCCAGCCACTTGCGCGCGGCGTTCAGCCCGACGTCGGGCTTGTTCTGGTCGTCCATGGTCAGCAGCTCGACCGGCTTGCCGTTGACCTTGCCGCCGAAGTCCTCGATGGCCATCTTGGCGGCAAGCACCGAGCCAGGCCCGCCGTTGCCGGAATACGGGCCGCTCAGGTCGCCCATGAGGCCGATGCGGACCACGTCGTCCGAGATCTGGGCCTGGGCCAGGCCGGCGATCGCGGCCAAGCCGGCCGTGGCGAGGACGGCGCGCAAGGCCGCGATGGAGTGGCGAAAGGTGTTCATTTCTGTGTCTCCTGCTGTCGTTGGTGAGGGCTTGGCCGGGTATCAGGCGCGGCCCGAAGGCAGCGCCAGGATCTGCTTGGCGAGGATGTTGCGCTGGATCTCGTTCGAGCCACCGAAGATGGCGGGCATGCGCGAATCCAGGTACTGGTTCATCACGTCGGCCGCGATGTCGCCGATGACCACGTCGTCGACCTGGCCGCCGTGGTCGCCCGCGAGCTGCACCAGTTCGTCCGTGATGCGCTGGTAGGTCTCGGTGCCCCAGACCTTGAGGTAGGACACTTCCGGCCCGAGCTCTTCGCCGCCGCGCAGGCGGCCCATGAAGAGCTCGAACGCGGCCTTCAGGTCGCGCACGTCGAGCACCAGCTGCGCATAGCGGTCGCGGAAATCGCCCGCGGCGAGCGCATTCGTGGCCTCGGCCAGCCGGTCGAGCTGGGCCAGTGCATATTCGCACTGGCGCGGCGTGCCGAAGAAGATGCGCTCCTCGCGCAGGAACGAGTTGGCCACGCTCCAGCCATCGTCGATGCGGCCCACCACGTTCGACACCGGCACCCGGACGTTGTCGAAGAAGACCTCGCTGAATTCGCCCTCGCCCTTGAGGTTGACGATCGGCCGCACCTTCACGCCGGGTGACTTCAGGTCGATCAGCAGGAAGGTGATGCCGCGTTGCTTGGCGCCGTCGACCTTGCTGGTGCGCACCAGCGCAAACATCCAGTCCGCCCCCGGACCCAGCGTGGTCCAGGTCTTCTGGCCGTTGACGACCAGGAAGTCGCCGTCGCGCTCGGCGCGCGTGCGCAGGCTGGCCAGGTCGGAGCCCGCGTTCGGTTCGGAGTAGCCCTGGCACCACATGATCTCGCCGCTGAGCACGCGCGGCAGGTGGTAGTCGATCTGGGCCGGCGTGCCGTGCATCAGCAGCAGCTTGCCGATCGCGAGCCCGTGATCCGGAATGCGCGCGCAGCCGTGGCGTGCGATCTCCTCGGCGTAGATCACCTGCTTGGTCGCCGACAGGCCCATGCCGCCGGCCGTCTTGGGCCAGGCAGGCGCGAGCCAGCCCTTCTTCGACAGCGCCTGGTACCAGTCAGAGATGTCGGCGTAGTAGGCGCGCTTCTTCATGAAGCGCTTCTCGGGCGGGTAGTTTGCGGCGATCCAGGTCGCCAGCACGCGCCGGAACTCGTCGTCGGGCAGCTCGGCCACGTCGACGCCCTCCGGCACCACCAGGGGCGAGTTGTCGGACTGGCGCACGCGGCCGCTCTTCATCAGCTGGTCCAGGAACCGGGCGCGCTGCCACAGCGGATTGCCAAGCCAGGCCGACAGCGCCAGCGCCCGCTTCAGGCACAGGCCGATGTCGGTTTCATCGGCGATGCCCATGCCGCCGTGCAGCTGGATCGCGGTCTTCGAGACCCCCAGCGCCGTGGCGCCGGCGCGTGCGCGCGCCGCGCGGACCGACTGGATACGCGTGGACTCGTCGGCCGGGCGCGCCCAGTCCAGCAAGGCGTTCTCGGCCGAGGCGCGCGCCAGCTGGCAGAGCATCCACATGTCGACCATGCGGTGCTGCAGCGCCTGGAAGGACGCGATGGGCTTGCCGAACTGGACCCGCTGCGAGGTATAGGCCACCGTGGCTTCCAGCGCCCGTTCGGCGACGCCGACGAGTTCGAAGGCGCTGGCCAGCCGGGCCAGCTCGATCGCCTGCGCGACCGCGTCGCGCACCGCCGGGCCGCTGGCGAGCCGGGCGTCGGCCGCAAGCGCGAGGCCCTCGACCTCCACTTCGCCGAAGTCGAGTCCGTCGACGGTGCGGGTCGTGCGGATCGCGGCGGGCTGCGTGATCCAGAACAGCGCCGGGATGCCGTCCTCCAGCGCGTAGACGAGGAAGCCGTCGGCCGCGTCGGCCAGCGGCACGAAGCACTTGGCCGCGCCTTCCAGCCGCCAGCCCTCGCCGCTGCGGACGGCGCGCATCCGGACATCGTCGATGTCCAGCGCGCCGGCGGCTTCCTGCCAGGCCAGCGCCGCCAGCGTCCGACCGTCCAGCACCTGCTCGAGCAGCGCACGGGCGGGCGCCGAGCCGGTGGCGAGCGGCACCAGCGCCTGCACCACCATCAAGCCACAGGCGACATAGGGTTCCGGCGCCAGGCCGCGTCCCAGTTCGCTGGCGATCAGCATCGCCTCCGCCGCGCCCAGACCATGCCCGCCGAGCGATTCGGGGACCAGCACGCCGCTCCAGCCCGCCTCCGCCATCTCGCGCCAGACGCTGCGGTCGAAGGGAATGGCCTGGTCGCGCAGGCGCCGCACGCGCGCCGGGGCCGGGTGTCTTTCATGGAATGCCTGCACGCTGTCGCGCAGCATCGTCTGGGTTTCGTCGAGATGGGTCATGGGTTGGGAGCCTTGGTGCTGCGCGAACGTCGCGCGCGTCATGCGGCCGGGCCGCTCGCGGCCACGTCCGTCGGAAGCTGGTGAGATCTGAACTGTTCGCGCAACTTGAGCTTCTGCAGCTTGCCCGTGGCGGTATGCGGCAGCGCGTCCACGAAGACCACGTCGTCGGGCATCCACCACTTGGCGACCTTGCCGGACATGAAGGCCAGGATGTCCTCGCGCGTCGGCTGCGTGCCGGTCTTGGGCACGACCAGGAGCAGCGGGCGCTCCTGCCAGCGCGAGTGGGCCACGCCGATCACGGCCGCCTCCTGCACGTGGGGATGTGCCACGGCCGCGTTCTCGAGGTCGATGGACGAGATCCATTCGCCGCCGGACTTGATGACGTCCTTCGAGCGGTCGGTGATCTGCACGAAGCCGTCGGGGTCGAGCGTGGCGACGTCGCCGGTCGGGAACCAGCCCGCGGCATCGGTGGCGTCGCCGTCGCCGCGGTAGTAGCCCGAAGCGACCCAGGGCCCGCGCGCCTTCAGGTCGCCGAAGGCCTTGCCGTCGTGCGGCAGCGGCTGGCCGTCCTCGCCGAAGATCTCGATCTGCACGCCGTAGATGGCGCGGCCCTGCTTGGCCTGCACGTCGTAGCGCTGCGCGAGCGGCAGCTCGCGGTGCTTGTCGAGCAGGGTGCCGACGGTCGCGAGCGGGCTGGTCTCGGACATGCCCCAGGCATGGATCACGTAGGCGCCGAAGAGCTCCTCGAACTTCTGGATCATGGCGCGCGGCGCCGCCGAGCCGCCGACGATCAGCCGTTCGAGCGCGATCTCCGACAGGTCGAGCGCGGCGCGGTTGCGCTCGATGTAGTCGAACAGGCCCAGCCACACGGTGGGCACGCCCAGCGAGAAATTGCAGCGTTCCTCGCGCAGCAGGCGATAGATGTTCTCGCCCGACAGATGCGGGCCGGGCAGCACCAGCTTGGCGCCGCACATGGCGCCCGCATAGGGCACGCCCCAGGCGTTGACATGGAACAGCGGCACCACCAGCAGCACGCTGTCGCGCGCCGAAATGGCCAAGCCGTCGGCCGCGCAGGCGGTGAAGGAATGCAGCACCGTCGAGCGGTGGCTGTACAGCACGCCTTTCGGATTGCCGGTGGTGCCCGAGGTGTAGCACAGCGACGAGGCGGTGTTCTCGTCGAACACCGGCCATTCGAGATCCGGCGACGCGTCGGCCAGCAGTTGCTCGTAGCACAGCAGGTTGGGCAGCTTCACGTCCGGCATCTGCGAACGCTCGCAGAGCGCGACGAAGCCCTTCACACGGTCGAGCTGGGGCGCCAGCTCGGCCAGGGTCGCTGCGAAGCTGATGTCGAAGAAGACATAGCCGTCCTCGGCATGGTCGACGATGTAGGCGATCTGCTCCGGAAAAAGCCGCGGGTTGACCGTGTGCAGGATGGCCTGCATGCCCGAAACGCCGAAGTACAGCTCCAGGTGGCGGTGCGTGTTCCAGGCCAGCGTGGCGACCCGGTCGCCCGCGCCCACACCCAGATGCGCCAGGGCATTGGCCAGGCGCTTCGCGCGCTGCTGCACCTCGCGCCAGTTGCTGCGGTGGGTGCTGCCGTCCGGCATGTGGCTGACGATCTCGCGGTCGCCGTGGAAGGCCGCGGCATGGTCGATGAGTCCGGACAGCAGCAGGGGATGCTGTTGCATCAGGCCGTTCATGAAGTCTCCTTGGTCCGATCCGGTTCAGTGGTAGCTGCGCCCGCCGTCGACCGCCAGCACGATGCCGGTGACGAAGGAGGATTCGGCGCTGCTCAGGTAGAGCGCGGCCAGCGCGATCTCGTGCGGCTCGCCGATTCGGCCCAGCGCGTAGCGCGGGCCGACCTGCTCACGCAATTCCTCGGGGCTGTAGCCGCCGCGCACCATGGGCGTGTCGACCGCGCCGGGGCAGACGGTGTTGACGCGCACTTGCGGCGCCCATTCCATCGCCAGCGATCGGGTGAGCGAGATCACGCCGGCCTTCGAGGCCGCGTAGGCGCTGCGCTGCTTGAAGGGCGCCAGGCCCTGGCCCGACGCGAAGTTGACGATGGTGCCGGCGCCTGCCTCGCGCAGCTGCGGCAGGCAGGCGCGGCAGACGATGAAGCTGCCGGTGAGGTTCACCTCCAGCACGCGCTTCCAGTCCGCCAGGCTCACCTGGTCGGCCCAGTCGGTGTTGGCGATGCCCGCGGCGTTGACCAGACCGTCGAGGCCGCCGAAGGCTTCGGCGGCGTGGGCCACCGCGCGTTCCACGGCATCCGGGTCGGTCACGTCGGCTTCGAGGCAGAGCGCCTCGCCCGGCAGGCCCTCCGGCCGCTGCCGGTCCAGCGCCGCGACGCGCGCCCCGGCGCGCAGGAAGAGCTCGGCCACCGAGTGGCCGATGCCGGAGGCCGCGCCGGTGACGAGGATGCGCCGGCCGGCGAGGCGGCCCTCGACCTTCAGGTCGGCGGGCGCCAGGGGTGCGTGTGCTTGCATGGTCTCAATCCGCCTTGATGTTCTTGTCCCGGATCACCGGGCCCCAGCGTTCCGCTTCCGACTTCAGGTAGGCGGCGAATTCGGCCTGGGTCATGGGCAGCGGCTCGACACCCGCGCGGTCGATGGCCTCGCGCATGTCCGGCGTGTCCAGCACCGCCCGGATGTCGGCATGGAGCCGGCTCTGGATCGGCTTCGGCGTGCCCTCGGGCACCAGCACGCCGAACCAGCTCGCGGTCGCGAAGTTGGCCAGCTCGGGCACGCCCGATTGCGCGATCGGCTTGAGATCGGGTGCCAGGGTCGACGGCTTCAGCGAACTGATGCCGAGCGCCTTGAGCTTGCCGGCCTTGACGAATGCCAGCGCCGCCTTCGAATCGAACATGCCCTGAACCTGGCCGCCGATCAGGTCGTTCAGCCCTGGGCCGTTGCCCTTGTACGGCACGTGGACGATGCTGACGCCGATCTGCGAGGCGAACAGCTCGGCACCGATGTGCGGGCTCGAGCCGTTGCCCGACGAGGCGAAGCTGAAGGGCTTGCCCGAGGTCCGGATGTACTTCACCAGCGACGGCACGTCGTCGGCCGGCACCGAGGGATGCACGAACAGGATGGCGGGCGCGACGGCGATCATCGCCAGCGGCTCCAGCGCGCTCTGCTTGTAGGGCAGGTGGGACATCATGAACGGGTTGGTGGTGAAGCCGAAGCTGGTCACCAGCAGGGTCTTGCCGTCCGCCGGCGCACGGGCCGCGGCCGCCGTGCCGATCACCGTGCCGCCGCCCGCGCGGTTGTCCACGATCACCGGCTGGCCCCAGCGCTCGGCGAGGCGCTGGCCCAGGGCGCGGGCCAGGTTGTCCGTGAGGCCGCCCGCCGCATAGGGGACGATCAGCGTGACGGGTCCGCCGGGAAACGGCGGGGTCTGCGCAGCCGCCGGCAGCGTGGCCAGCGCGGCGACTGCCCACAGTGCCGTCGCCGCAGCCCTTCTCCAAAAATGACTTGCCGGCCGGTCAGCGAGAAGAGCGAGAAAGGTGGAAAGCATGGTTCTCATGGTTCAGGCCTTGGCTGAGCGGGCCGCGCGCGGCCCGGCGGCTGCCGTGTCCGCCGGACGCGCTTCGGCGAGCAAGCCGTGCAGCGCCATGTCCAGGAACTGGCGCATCACCTCGGTGACGCCCAGGCGGCCATCGGGCCGGTGCCAGTTGGTCATCTGGTTCAGGCCGGACAGAAGAAAGCGGCCCGCGATGGCGGGATCGATGGCGCGCACCTCGCCGCTGGCGATGCCCTCGGAAATGCACTGCCGCAACAGGTTCTCGTAGCGGTCGCGCAGCGCGATCGCGGCCAGGTGCTGCCCTCCCCTGCCGCCTTCGCGGAAGGCCCGGGAACCGGCGATCCACCGATCGCGCGCCAGGTCGAACACGTCCGCCGAGGACTGCATGAAGGCGCGGATGCGCGCCGTCGGAGAGTCCGCTGCGGCCACGGCGGCGGAGACGTCGTCGACCAGGGACTGCATCGACTCCAGCACCACCCGCTCGTACAGCGCTTCCTTGTTGGGGAAGTAGTAGTAGAGCGCGGCCTTGGTGATGTCTGCGACTTCCGCGATGTCCCGCATCGAGGTGCGCTCGTAGCCGTCGCGCGCGAACAGGCTGCGCGCGATGGCCAGCAGCTGGTTCTCGCGCGTGTCCGGTGCATCGGCCGCCGCCGCGCGGGCGGGTGGCGATGAAGCGGTTCGGCGTTGGGACATGGCGAAGCGAACGAAATGGTGGAATGCGGACGACGCGCCTGGCTCAGCGTCCGGTGAAGACCGGCTTGCGCTTCTCGAAGAAGGCGCGCTGTGCTTCCTTGGTGTCTTCGGTCTTCGACAGCGCCACCGTGTTGCCCTGCTCGTAGCGGTAGGCGTCGCGCGGCGGCATCGTCAGGGTCATGCGGGCGGCTTCCTTGGCCAGCCGCACCGCGATCGGGCTCTTGGATGCGATCTCGCGCGCGATGCCCATCGCATAGGGCATCAACTCGGCCGCCGGCAGGCAGGCTTCCACCAGGCCGAGCCGGTACAGCTCCTGCGCCGAAACCTGCATGCCCGTATAGAACATGCGGCGCGCGCGCGACTGGCTGAAGAATTTCTGCAGGAAGGTGACGCCGCCGGCCAGGCCGACGTTGATCTCGGGCATCGATACATAGGCGTCCTCCGAGGCGACCCAGATGTCCGATCCCATCACCAGGCCGAAGCCGGCGCCGAGCGCGGCGCCGTTGATGGCGGCGATCACCGGCTTGGAACATTCGACCACCGCGTAGTAGGACTCGCGCACCAGCCGGTTGTGGCGGCCGTAGGCACCCGGCGTGGCCGCCAGGTTGGGCCGCTCGCGGATGTCGGCGCCGGCCGAGAACAGCTTGCCGCTGCCGGTCAGCACGATGGCGGCGACCTCGTCCATGTCGCTGAGCGTGTCGAACACCTCCGTGATCTCCGCCCGCATCTCGGCGTTCTGTGCATTGACCGGCGGGCGGTTCAGCGTGACGACGGCGATGCCGTCCTCGATCGTCAGGGTGAGTGTCTTGAGGTCCATCATGCGTGTTCTCTCGGGTTGGGGTTGACGGGGGCTTGGCGCATGGAGATCAGGGCATCCAGGCACACGCCCCCCTGGGGCTTGACGACGAAGGGGTTGATGTCGATGCCGGCCAGGTGGTCGGCATGGCGCAGCGCGAATTCCGACAGCCGGCTGAGCGCATCGGCGAGGGCTCGCGTGTCGTAGGCCGGGCCGCCGCGCCAGCCCTTCAGCAGGGCCGACGAACGCACCGCGTCGACCAGCGACATCGCCTGCGCGGACGAGAGCGGCGCGGAGGCGAAGGCCACGTCCTTGAACAGCTCGACGGCCGTGCCACCGAGGCCGAACATGACCATCGGCCCGAACACCGGATCCATGTGGACGCCGATGATGGTCTCCACGCCGCCGCGCACCATCGGCGCGATCAAGACGCCATCGATGCGGGCCTGCGGCGCGCGCTCGGCCGCACGGGCCATCAGCGTGTCGTAGGCGGCAGCCACCGCGCCGGCATCCGCCAGGCCGACGAGCACGCCGCCCACCTCGGTCTTGTGCGGGATGTCGGCGGAGACGATCTTGGCGACCACCGGGTAGCCCATGCCGTCCGCGGCACGCGCGGCCGACGCGGCGCTGGTGCAGGTCTGTTCGGGCAGCACGGGGATGCCGGCCGCGCCGAGCAGCGCCTTGGCCTCGGCCTCGGTCGCGGCCTGCGGCAGGGGCTCGGAGCCGCTGGCGGCGGGGCTGTCGCTGCGCATCTCGCGCCGCAGTCTGGCCATCCGCGCTGCACCGGCGACCGCGCGCACCGCGCGGGACGGATCGGCGAAGACGGCGACGCCCGCGGCCTCGAGCCGTTCGGTCACGCCCTGCTCGGACAGCATCACCAGCACCAGCGGCCGGTCCGGATGCGCCGCCCGGATCTCGATCATCCGCTGCTCGGTCGATGCGAATCGCGACGGCGACAGGCCGACGTGTGCCAGGTAGGCGAACAGGGTGCCGAAAGGCGAGCCGGGCAGCAGCATCGCATCGAGCACGCGGGCCACGCCGTCGGGCACCGCGGTGACCTGCGCGGTGGTGTCGTAGGGATTGGCCGGCACCGCGAAGGGCAGCAGTTCGCGCAGGGCGTCGGCCGAGCCGGTGGTGAGCGGCGGCAGCGCCATGCCGAGCTCGGACGCGTCGTCCGCCATCAGGATGCCGATGCCGCCCGAGCCGGTCATGATGCCGATGCGCTCGTTGGCCGGCAGCTGGCCGGTGACGGCGCACAGGTGAGCGATGTCGAGCATCTCCTCGATCGATGCCGCGCGGTGCGCGCCGCACTCGGCGAACACGGCGTCGTAGATCGCGTCGTTGCCCGCCAGCGAGCCGGTGTGCGTCGCGGCGGCGGCGGCACCGACCTCGGTCCGGCCGATCTTCATGATGACCACCGGCTTGCCGGCGGCGGCAGCCTTGCGCAGCGCCGCGCGCAGCCGGGCGCCGTCCTTGCAGGCCTCCAGCGCGGCGCAGATGACGCGCGTGTCGGCGTCGTCGGCCAGGTAGTCGATGCATTCCGCCACGTCGACGTCGGCCTCGTTGCCGGTCGCGATCACGCGGCTGAGCCCGATGCCGCGCAAGGTCGCCATGCCGTACGCGGCCGAGCCGAAGGCACCGCTCTGCGTGGCCATGCCGATCACGCCCGGCTTGGGCCGCAGGCCGTTCAGGGCGGTGGAGAAGGTGGCGTAGAACTTCGCCGACGGATTGAGCAGCCCGAGCGCATTCGGGCCGACCATGCGCATGCCCGCTTCCTTGCAGATGCGCACCAGCCGGGCCTGCAGTTCGGCGCCCGCCGCGTCGGCCTCCGCGAAGCCCGCGGTGAAGACCTGGACCACCTTCACGCCCTTGCGGGCGCAGTCCTGCAATGCGGCCTCGACACCCGGCACGGGCACCGCGACGATGGCATGGTCCACCGCGCCGGGCACGTCGGCCAGGCTGGCGAAGGCGGGCAGGCCCTGGATCTCGGCGGCGCCGCTGCGGTTGACCGGGTACAGCGCGCCGGCGAAGCCCGCCTCGACCAGGAAGCGAAGCGGCCGCCCGCCGATGCGCTCGGGGTCGGACGACGCGCCGATGATGGCCACCGACGACGGGAAGAAAAGCGGATGGAGCGAATGCATGGGTGCGGCGCCAGTTCAGAGAAACGCGTGCGTCACGCCGCCGTCGATCAGCATCGACTCGCCGGTCATGAAGCCGCTGTCGTCGCCCGCCAGGAACACCGCGGCGTTCGCGATGTCCTCGACCTGGCCCAGGCGGCCTACGGGCGTCCGCGCGATGCGCTTCGCCATGCCGGCCTCGTCGACGTTGATGCTCACGCCCTCGGTCATGATGGTGCCGGGCGCGATGGCGTTGACGCGAATCTTCTTCGGCCCGAGTTCGACCGCAGAGGCCCGCGTCAGGCCCAGCACGCCGGCCTTGACGCCGCAGTAGATCAATCCGTTGGGCATGCCGAGGAATCCGGCCGCCGAGGCGATGTTGATGATGGAGCCGCCGCGGCCCCTGGCCATCAGGCCGGCGGCGACCTGCGTGCCCCAGACCACCGACTTGAACCCGGTCGCGACCATGCGATCGAGCGTCTCGGGCGTGATCGCGTCGATCGGGCCGTAGCGCACCCAGATGGCGTTGTTGACCAGCACGTCGAGCCGACCGTGGTCGCGCTCGAGCATGGCGACCGCCGACTCGAAGGTGGCCCGCTCGGCCACGTTGCCGGCACAGGCCACGGCCTGCCCGCCTTGCTCGCGGATCGCCTGCGCCGCGCGCTCGGCGTTCTCGGCCTTGATGTCCAGCACCGCGACGATCGCGCCTTCGGCGGCGAATCGCTCGCAGATCGCTCGTCCGATGCCTTGTGCGCCGCCTGTCACCAGGGCCACCTTGCCTTCCATGCGTAAAGCCATGCTTGTCTTCCGTGCTCTATTTGCAGAAAATTCTACCGGCCGGTTAGTAAGTCGATGAAGCGTTTTTTGACTAGGAGATACCCTATGGACCGTAACGAAATGAACGCCACCGTGGTCGAGCTGATGGACCGCGAGGCCATCCGCGAGTGCATGTTTCGCTATTGCCGCGGCATCGACCGCCAGGACGAAGCTGCCTTGCGCAGTGCCTACTGGCCGGACGCGACCGACCGCCACGGGCCCTATCAGGGCAGCGCCACGGGATTCGTCGACTGGGCTCTGGAGAAGTTGCGCACCCAGGGCGAGCGCTCGGTGCACATCGTCGCCAACCTGTCGATCACCCTGCGCGGCATGCAGGCCGCGGTGGAGACCTACTTCACGGCCCTGCAGCGCGACCGCGACGCGCAAGGCATCGCGCGCGAGGTCTTCCTGGCCGGCCGCTACCTCGACCGCTTCGAGAAGCGCGGCGAGGAATGGCGCATCGCGCAGCGCACGGTGGTGTACGACTGGGTACGGCCGCTGGGCACGCCCGAGGGCAACGAGGCGGAGCGCTTCGGTCCGCGGCAGCCGATCGGTGGCGTGCGTGGCGACGATCCGGTCCATGCACTGCTGGCTGCAATACAGCAGCCAGGCAGCCAGGACGACCCCGGGTCAGCGAGAAATCTCTGAAGAAGCGCGCCTCAGGGCTTCGGCGCAGCGCGACGGCCCGCGGCCTTCGCGCCCTTGGCCGCGCCCGGCGCATTCATCCCGACCAGGATGATGTCGAGATACTGCTCGATCACCTGGCGCGGCTTCAGCCGCCCGTCGGGCTTGATCCATCGCGTCATCTGATTGAGCGTCGACAGCAGCAGGCGCCCCGCCGTCGCCGCGTCGAGTTCGCGAAACTCGCCCGAGGCCACGCCCCTGGCGATGCAGCCACGCAGCAGCTTCTCGAACCGGTCGCGGCGGCCGACCGCGGCTTCGCGTATTTGCGGACCCATGCTCGACCAGAAGACATTGGACCCGGCGATCCAGGCGTCGGGCGCTTCCGCGAAGACATCCGCCGCGGTCAGCATGAAGGCGCGCACCTGCTCGGTCGCGCCATCGGCCCGCTCGACCGCGTCGCTCACGCGATCGATGAGCGCCTGGAGGTTGTCGACGACGATCTGCTCGTAGAGCGCTTCCTTGTTCGGGAAGTGATAGTAGAGCGCGGCCTTGGTGATGTGCGCTTGCTCGGCGATGTCGCGCAGCGAGGTGCCAGCGTAGCCATGGGTGGCGAAGAGGCGGGATGCGATCTCGATCAGCTGGGTCGGGCGGTCCTCGACCGTGGCGCTCGCGCCCGCCTTTGTCCGTGCTGCTCTGTCGGTTGCCATCCATGCCCTCGTTGATGGGCGTGAATATACTTCATGGCCCCTGCCGGCTACTCCAGCTTCATGCCGGCACTCTTGACGAGCGGCCCCCACTTGTCCCGTTCGGTGCGGGCGAAACGCGCCAGGCTGTCGGGCGTTCCCCCGGCGGCTTCGTGGCCCAGTTCGAGCAGGCGCTGCCGCGCTTCGGGCACGGCCAGGATCTTGGCGATCTCCGCATTCAGCTTCTGGATGATGGCGGCGGGTGTCCCGTGGGGCGCATAGAGCCCGTTCCATGCGATCACCTGGAAACCCTCCAGGCCCTCGCTGGCCGCCGGTGGCGTACCCGGCAGAAGTGCCGAGTCCTTGAGCGAAGTCACAGCCAGCGCCTTCAGCTTGCCGCTCGCGACGAAGGGTCGTGCCGCGCTCGCCGTGTCGATGGCGACCAGCACCTGCCCGCCCATGAGATCGGTCATCGAGGTGCCTGAACCTTTGTAGGGGACGGCACGCATCACCATGCCGCTTTGCTTCTGGATGAGCTCCAGCACCAGTCGCGACGTCGTGCTCGGCAGGCCGACGTTGACGACATCGGGCCGCGCCTTGGCGTCCGCCAGCAGGTCGGCCATGGTCTTGTAGGGCGCATTCGGGTTGGCCAGGATCACCATCGGAAAGGTGCTGACCAGTGCCACCGGCTCGAAGTCCTTCTCCGGGTCGAAGGGCATCGAGGGATAGAGGAACTGGTTGAGCACATGGGTTCCGTTGGTTCCCATGAGCAGCGTATAGCCGTCGGGCGCAGCGCGCGCCACTTCGGCAGCCCCGATGTTGCCTCCGGCGCCCGCGCGGTTTTCGATCACCAGCGCCTGCCCCAGCGCGCGGCCCAGATGCTCGGCCAGGTACCGGGTCGCGACATCCGTCCCCTGCCCTGCCTGGTAGGGCACGATGACGCGTATCGGCTTGTTGGGATAGCTTTGCGCCGAGACGATGGAAGAGGTCCAGAGCGCGACCAGCGCGATCAAGAGGCTGAAGATCCGATTCATGACTTTGTCTCCGTTGCTTGTTATAGGTGCGATTGCCGTTGCTCAGGGCGCTTCGCCGAGAAGCTCCTGGGCATGCTGGTCCAGGCGCGGCGGAGGTCGACCCGGCCGGCCCGGTGTCCGCGACAGGCGCACCGGGACACCGATGCCCCGGTAGCCGTCGCTGCTCACACTCATGGCCCGGTGCGACGCATGGGCCTGCGCGAACGCTTCGGGCACCGTGTGTACCGGCCCGACCGGGACGCCGACGTGCATCAGGGCGCTGCAGAGGGTTTCCCGCTTCCACCCCGAGAGGGCCGCCTCGATCTGCTGTCGCAACGCGTCGCGATGTTCGAGGCGTGCGGCATTGACCGCGAAACGCGGGTCGCTCGCGAGCGCCGGAAGCTCCATCACGGCGCAGAACTTGGCGAACTGGCGGTCATTGACGATGCCGAGAAAAACCAATCCGTCCTGGCAATGAAACTTGTCGTAGGGCGCGATGTTCGGATGCGCGCTTCCCAGCAGGCCGGGCACCTGGTCCGAGTGCATCCAATTGGCCGCATGGGGCACCAGCAAGCTCAATGCGGAATCGAACAGCGTCGCTTCGACGCGTTGCCCGAGGCCGGTGCGGTCGCGGTGATGCAGCGCGAGCAGGATGCCGGTCAGCGCGGTGTAGCCCGTCAGGTGGTCGACGATCGGAATGCCCAACCGGGTCGGGCCCGACGAGGGCTCGCCATTGATGCTCATGAGGCCGCACATGGCTTGCAGCACGGCGTCGTAGCCTGGCAGGCCGCCCAGCGGCCCGTCCGCTCCGAAGCCGGAAATCGAGCAGTAGATCAAGCCGGGAAAACGCGGCTTCAGCTCGTCCTCGAAATCCAGCCCCCAACGTTGCATCGTGCCGGGAATGAAGTTCTCGACCAGCACGTCGGCCCCTTCGAGAAGACGCATCAGCGTCTCCCGGCCCTGCGGGACTGCAAGGTTCAGCGCGATGCCGCGCTTGCCTCGATTGACCGCCGTGAAGTAGGCCGCATCGCCGTCGTCATTGAACGGCGGGCCGAGCGTCCGCGTCTCGTCGCCCGACGGCGGCTCGACCTTGATCACGTCGGCGCCATGGTCGGCAAGCATCTGGGTGCACAAGGGCCCGGCCAGCACCCTGGACAGGTCGATCACCCGCAGCCCGGCTAGCGCCCCGCGCCCATTGGCACTTCGCTCTGGAGTATTTGGCATAGCTGATCCGAGAGGCATCGCCCCAGGCGATGCCGGTTTGCCACCTGGCCTTCGCCCCGGCAAGGGGGCGAGGCGACTCAACCGCGCGTCGGCAGTTCGACGACGCCCGAGCCGATCACCGACAGCTCGTCGTCCTGGTTGTGAGCCTCCTGGGAGATCTCCACCAGGTGGCGCCCGTTCTCGATGAACTTGCGCTTCACGAATCCCTTGATGAACAGCATGTCGCCTTCGGGGTTGTGGCGGCGGATCTTGCAGTGCGCCTTGCGCAGGAAGCCGTCGTCGCCCATCCAGTTGGTCAGGTGATGCGTGAGCCACGACGTGCGCTCCGGACCGTAGTCGTAGGCGCCGGGCGCACCGACCTCCAGCGCGAAGTCCTCTTCCCAGTGCACCCGTTCCGGCACGTCCGGGATGCCGAAGCGGTTGGTGATGCCGACGCCGGGGTGGGCGTCGATGAGCTTCCACGCAAGCTTGTTGGCGCGGATGTACAGGCCGCCCCAACCCTGCGCATAGGCGATGAATCCGGTCACGGTCATCGGGCCCTTGAACATCACCGGCAGCGCCTCGCCTTCCTTCACGTCTTCCCAGTAGCGGGGCGTGGCGCCGCGCACTTCTTCCTTGGCGTAGAGCTTGTACGCCTCCTGGATCTCCTCGGTCGTGTAGCGGCGCGGCGCCCGGGCCCGCACCTCCTTGTACTTGCTGCCTTGCTCGCGGGCATGGTCGCGCTCGGTGCGGAAGCACCAGCTGTCGGCCTCGGCCACCTTGTCGCCTTCCTGGTTGAAGAAGTCGACGTGATAGGTCTGCTGGACGGCGCGGCCGGCGAAGCGCGTCTGGTGCTCGACCAGGTCCTTCAGGTAGGCCTCGGTCCGGATGGTGTCGTTGCGTTGGACCGGCTTGTGCCATTCCCAGTCGGCGCCCGACCACATGGCGTGGACACCGGGCAGACCGCCGACATAGCCGGACACGATCCGGCTGGTGGAGAACAGGAAGCTCGGCAGGGCAATGAGGCCGCCGTACTTCGTCTTCGCCGCGTAGTCGGGGTCGCACCACAGGGGGTTGTCGTCGCCGATGCCGTGCGCGTAGTGCCGGATGTTGTCGCGCGTCGCCTCATAGCACCACGGCTCGGCGGTGGCGCCGATCTTCTGGCCGATGCGCTCGCGCAACTCGTCCATGCCGTCGTCGGTGATCTTCGGGAAGCTTCTTTCGGTGGTGGTGGACATGCCGTCTCCTGTTGATTGAAAGGGTCTGAGGGGGTGGACTACGAATGGATCGAAGCGGCGGCGGCCTCTTGCTCGCGCAGCTTCTTCCGGTGGATCTTTCCGGCGGGGGTCTTTGGCAGTTCGGCGACGAACGCCACCTGCCGCGGGTACTCGTGCTGGCTCAGGCGCGTGCGGACCGCGTCCTGGATCTCTTCGATGAACGCCTCGCCGGCGGGACGGTCCGAGACGACGAAGGCCTTCACGACCAGTCCGCGCAGCGCGTCGGGCACGCCGATGGCGGCGGCTTCCTTGACGTCGGGGTGCTTGAGGATCGCGTCCTCGACCTCCACCGCACCGATCGTCCAGCCGGCCGAGATGATCACGTCGTCGGCCCGGCCTCCATGCCAGAAGTAGCCGTCGGCGTCGACGCGGCCGAGGTCCTTGGTGGCGACCCATTCGCCGCGGCGCCACAGCTTCAGCTCGCCGACGACACCGGGTGCGCAGGGCTTGCCGTCGATGTCGTGCACTTCGACCCGAAGGCCTGGAATCGGCTTGCCGAGCGATCCCGACTTGACGGGGAAGTCCGGCGCGCCGGGATAGGACACCAGGCAGACGCCGATCTCGGTCGTGCCGTACATGCTGCAGGCCTTGTGGCCAAAGGTGGCCTCGATGAACGCGGCGGTCTCGCTGTCGATCGGCTCTCCGGTGAACGACAGCTTGTCGAGCACGTAGCGATGCTTCGACGCGGCGCCCGAGTTGCGCATCATCCGGTAGTGGGTCGCCGCCGCCGACAGGTTGTTGAAGCGATGCGCCTCCAGGGCCTGCAGCAGCCGCTCGCCGCTGAATCTGCCTGCATAGGCGCCGATCGTCACCCCCATGGCCAGCGGGGCCAGCGTTCCGTGCCAGAGGCCGTGCCCCCAGGCCGGCGACGACGGACACATGAAGCGGTCACCCGGGCGCACGCCGGTTCCGTAGAGCGCCGCGAGCATCAGCGTGACGATCGCCCGGTGCGTGTGCTTGACGGCATCCGGCAGTTCCCTGGTGGTGCCGGAGGTGTACTGGAAGATGGCGAGGTCGTCGGCCCGGGTGCTGGTTTCGAAGCGCGAGGGGAAGCGATCGAGCGATGCGATGAAGGCATCGTCGGCGACCGTCACGCGCAGGCCCTCGAACCCGGCCACGACTTCCGTCTTCTCGTGGTTCGTCACGAGCAGCTTCGGCTGGCAGTCCTGGACCCGCAGCCGAATGCCGTCCGGGCCGAACAGCGTGAACAGCGGGACCGCGATGGCGCCCGCCTTCATCGCGCCGAAGATGGCGGCATAGAACGCCAGCGACGGCTCGAGCATCACCGCCACGCGATCGCCCGGCCGGATTCCCTGCTCGACCAGGAAGTGGGCAAAGCGGGACGAAGCTTCGGAGATCCGCCGGAAGCTCAGGGTCTGGTCCTCGCCGTCGGCCCGAACGAGGACCACGGCCGCGTTGTCGCCATCGACATGGCGATCGATGCACTCGTGCGCGATGTTCATGCGCTCGGCGTCGCCATCGAAAAGCGCCCACAGGCCGGCGCTGCTGCAGCGCGATTGCGCATCCGCATAGGAAGTGAATTGCGTCAATTTCGTCATCGCTGTCTCTCGTTTGCTCTTGATGGGGAGACTTTGCGCGTCTGCGTTTTAATTGTCAATAGCGTCTGTGAATTGTCTATAGACAATTATGAGAATGACTTCAGCCGGTCCGCATGACCCATCGATGCCGGCCGACGGACGCCAGCTCAAAGCGTCGTATGCTTCGCCAACCCAGTGAACCGCCCCTTCTCCATGCCTGTCGCAGCACCCGCATCACCGTCCGCCAAGGGCCCTCGCGTTCGTCCCGTGCCCGCCGTCTCGCGCGCGCTTTCCATTCTTCGTTTGTTGGCGGGAAGCCCCGAGCCGATGACGCTCAAGACGATTTCGGAAGGTCTCGATCTGGTCACCAGCACCTGCCTCCACATCCTTCGCGTTCTGGTCGACGAAGGAATGGTCAAGCTCGAACCGGGAACCAAGCGCTACAGCCTCGACGTCGGCGTGTTGTCCCTCGCGCGCAGCGTGGTCGAGAACAACCCGTTCCCCGTCCGCGTGCAAAGCGCGCTCGACCGGATCGCCGAGCGATGGAACGTCACCACCATCGGCATGAAGGTCTCGGGCCTCGACGACCTCGTGGTGCTGTCCCTGGCGCGATCGAAGGGGCCGTTTCGCCTGTACGTGGAAGTCGGCAGCAGGGTGCCCGCCCTCACCAGCGCGACCGGGCGGCTGGTCGCTCACTATTCCGGCTTGAGCGACAGCGAACTGCGCCGCGGGTTCAAGTCACTGAACTGGGAGAACCCTCCTTCGTTCGACACCTGGCTGAAGGAAGTGAAGTCGGTGGAGCAAAAGGGGTTCGCGGTCGATCGCGGCAACTACATCAACGGCATTTCCGTGCTGGCCGTTCCCATTCTCGATTCGCAGCGCCGCATCGGCCACGCGCTGGCCGCGCTGGGCCTGGCGGACACGTTGACCGCATCGACCTTGCGATCCCTCGCCGCCGACATGCAGGTCGAAGCCGCCGCCCTGGCACAGTGACTCCGTCGGCGAGAACTTGGGCCGCAAGCTATATTTCCGGCTCAGCAACAAGAGAGATCACCATGCCGAAAGCCTATTGGATCAGCGCGTACCGTGCCGTCAAGGACGCAGACAAACTGGCGGCCTACGCCAAACTCGCCGGTCCCGCCATCACCGACGGTGGCGGGCGCTTTCTGGCACGTGGCGTGCCGGCCAAGGTCTACGAGGCCGGCCTCGCCCAGCGCACCGTCCTGATCGAGTTCGACAGCATCGAGCAGGCCACGGCCACCCACGACAGCCCTGCCTACCAGGCCGCCCTCGCCGCCCTGGGCGATGGCGCCGAGCGCGATCTCCGGGTCATCGAAGGGGTCTGAGCGCGAGCGCGTGCCGCGGCGCCGATGACTGCCGCCGACCTGCTCCCAGCCGCACCATCGATCGGCTTCGACGGCCCGTCGCAGGAGGTGGCGCGCCGGCTCATCGGCGTCACCTTGCTGGTCGATGGCGTCGGCGGGCGCATCGTCGAGACCGAGGCCTACGACAGCACCGAGCCGGCGGCCCACAGCTTCGGTGGCCCGCGGCCGCGCAACGTGGCGCTGTTCGGCCCCCCGGGCCACGCCTACGTCTACCGCTCCTATGGCATCCACTGGTGCCTGAATTTCGTCTGCCGCGAGTCAGGACACGGCGCCGGAGTGCTGATCCGCGCATTGGAGCCGACCCACGGCCTGGCGCGCATGCGCGAACGGCGCGGCCTCGATGACTTGCGGCTGCTGTGTGCCGGCCCCGGGCGGGTCGGCCAGGCACTCGGTGTCGACGACAGTTTCAACGGCAAGGCACTGGATGCGCCCCCTTTCGCGCTGCTCGCACGGCCCGGCGACCGGCCGCCGCTGGCGGTCGATGTCGGGCCGCGGATCGGCATCTCGAAGGCCATCGATCTGCCCTGGCGTTTCGGTGAGAAGGGTTCGCGCTTCCTGAGCAAGCCGTTCCGTCCTGCGGGCTGATCAATAGTCGGTGTCGCCGTACCAGGGCTTGGACCCCGGCCTCGGGTCGAAGCCCTTGCCGCCCTTGTGGATCTCGGCGTGGTGCAGTTCCCATTCGGTCCGCACGACATCGACCACGACCTTCAATTTCAGCCCGGACTGGATTCTTCGGACAGTGAAGGTGTAGGCCGAGGGACGCGCGATGTTCTCCTTCGCCAGCGCGATCGCCTCGCTGTCGCTGGGAGGGGTTTCGGCCGTGATGTCGACCGGACCGTTCTTGAATTCGTCCTTCGGCGTGAAGGTGAACACCGTGTCCTTGCCCACGCGGCGGCTGGAGCCGAAACTGAAGTCCTTCACGTTGAGCTGCTTCGCCTGCGACCTGAGCAGGTCCAGTTCCTTGCCCCTGGATGGAAAGGCGCCGTCGTAGGCGACTTCCTGGCTCTGGTCGGTGCTGCGCCGGAGCTTCTTTCGCATCGCGGCCCAATCGGTGACAAAGGCATATTCGGGCTTGGCCTTCATCCGCTTGAATGCGTCCTCGTCGGACAGCTTGCTCGCACCGGGCTCCTCGTAGAAGGGATCGGCCAGCGATTCGGTGCCGCCGCCATAGCGTTGGCCATGGGTCGGCGCGATCACCCGCGCACTGCCGCCGAAGGCGGTGCGCACCTCGCCCAGCATCTCCTCGCTGCGCCCGAGGTTGCAGCCCCTGATCAGCACGTTGGTCCAGAAGCCCACCAGGTTCGGCTGAGGCGGGGTGATGCCGCCGGCCGCGTTGGCCTTCTTGAGCTCCGCATACTCCACCTTGCCCGGCGTCGGGTCCTTGGCGTCGAGAGAGAACTGCAGGGTGCCGTCGGGGTGCGCGTGCGAGACGATGATCAGGTTCGCCACCGGCTTGCCGCCGCTGTTGATGCGCTGGTTGATGCCGTCGAGGTCGCGCACGTCCTCCACCATCGTCGCGCCCGCATACTCGGCCTTGAAGAACTTCTTCGCTTCGGTGTAGAACTTGTTGTCGCTCTTCCTGGCGTCCTTGCCCATGATGAAGACATAGTCGATGGCACCGCGCGCCGTATCGACACGCCCGATCTGGGCCTCGATCTCCTTCGCCAGCGCCGGGGCGTCGCCCTTGGCGACCCGCTGCAGCGCATCGTCGCCGGCGACGATGGTTCCGGTGGTCCTGGGTCCGCTGCCCTTGAAGTCGACGAAGACGCCCTTGCGGCCCTTGTCGTAGCGGCTGCCGCTCAGTTCGAAATGCATGTCGAGGCCGTAGGTGTTGATCAGCCGCCAGACGACTTCGTGCACGGCGAATGCCGGCTTGCCCGAGGCCAGGGCCCGCTTCGCCAGCGCCGCGAGAGTCGTCTCCTCCTTGGTGATCGCGGCGGCTTCGTCGGGATCGCGCGCCCTGCGCTGGAGACGGATCGGCGCGGCGGAGGCGCCGCGTTGCTGGACCACGTGGGCCAGTTCATGGGCCAGCAATCGACCCCCGTCGCCGGCGTCCTCCGCGCGCCGGCCGGCGCCGAACACGATGTTGCGGCCGACGGTGTAGGCATCCGCGGCGACCTCTCTCGCCGATTGCTCGGCCATGGACCCGGAGTGAATCCGCACGGCCGAGAAGTCGGCATCGAAGCGCCTTTCCATGTCGCGCCGCAGGGCGGTCTCCATGGGACTGCCGGCTTGCTGCAGAACCTGATGCACGCTGCCCGGCACCTCGCCCGGCGGCGGTCCGCCCGCATGGATGGGAACCTCGCCGAAGCTGAAGCCGGAGCGCGTGAATTCGCGCCTCGGTGCGGCTCGCTCGCTTTCCGCTACCGCGCCTCGAACCGGCCCGGATGACCTCGCGGCCACCGGATGCGGAGGTTCGAACAACAGGCTTGCACGACGCATGGCGCGGATGGTGCCCCGATCCACGTGGCCTCGCAAGTCGGGCGCGCGCGGCGCCCCCAACCTTCGGCGTATCCCCAAGCGGCACGCCCAGGGCTAATATGCCGTTCGCTTGTCTCGTCGCCCGCCACTTCGTTCCGGAAGGGGTCGATCCATGTACGCGCCGCAGGCCGCCAGGACACAGGTCCGAAAATCCGCCAGCCGCACAGCGTGGGCGGTGGCACCGCCGCTGCACGGGATCGTCCAGCGCAAGCTCACGATCGGGGCGGTCGACGATCCGCTCGAGCACGAAGCCGACCGCATTGCCGAGAAGGTCCTGCGTGCGCCCGACAACGAGCTGTCGTTCACGCCTGGGCCCCCGCGCATCAGCCGCGCCTGCGCCCGATGCGAACGCGAGGAAGAGCAGGAGAAAGGGCTGCTGCAGCGATCCCCCGAGCCGGGCGAGGCGGTCGCCGAATCGCTGTCCCAAGGCCTCGGCGCGACCGGCGGCGGCCGTGCCCTGCCCCCGGCCACTCGCCTCTTCATGGAACGCCGGTTCGGCGCCGACTTCTCCGCCGTGCGCATCCATGCGGATGCCTCGGACAACGAGCATGCGCGGCAGCTGAATGCCCAGGCCTTCACGATCGGCAACCACATCCACTTTCGCCACGGCAAGTTCGACCCCGACCACCACGCCGGACGTCTGCTGCTCGCGCACGAGCTGGTGCACACGCTGCAGCAGGGCCACGCCACGCCGCGAGTACAGCGCAAGACCGAGGCCGAATGGAAAACCGAGGCGACGGCGTTCGAGACCCAGATCCTGGCCGCCCCCGAATTCAAGGCGCTGGACGGCGTGTCCAAGGGCAACGTCACCTGGATCATCGCGCAGGCCAGGACCAAGCCGCTCGGGGATGCCAAGGGCCAGCGTCTCTACTATCTCTTCAAGCTGTTGAAGGCGATCGCGACGCCCTTCGTCGGCACCTCGACGGGATCGGGCTACGGCTGCTCGCCGGACGTCGCCAAGCAGAACCGCGAGGTCGTCGACAAGGCCCTCAAGACCGAGGCGATATGGGGCGGCGCCTACAGCGACGTCGACGAGCTCTCGGTCGCCTCGGCCACCAACATGGTCGAGAGGACCGGCGAGCAGGGCAAGAAGTACAAGGTGGACCGCAGCGATCCCAAGAACATCCGCGTGAAGATCAAGGTCAAGCTCAACGGCGCCCCTGACGAGGTGTCCAAGATCAAGGGCCTCGAGGATGCGATCGAGCGCTCGATCTCGATGACGACCAAGGGCTACTACGTCGACATCGTGTTCGTCGACAAGTCGGGGCCGGACGTGTTCGAGTTCACCGTCAAGTTCTGCGAATGGCCCAACTCGGGCAACTGGGCATCGAGCCCGGTGACGCTCTCGCACGAGGTCCATCATGCGCTGGGACTCGACGACCGCTACGACTACATCGAGAGCCATTCGAGCCGATCGAGCATGCGGCTCGAGATGCGCCTGAGCCTGTTCGTCCAGCAGATGAAGAAGACGGCCGGCCCCCGCGATGCCTACAGCAAGATGGCCTACAACAACTATCCGCTGCTGGCCGAAGACGTCTGTGCCGTGGCCTTCGCGGCCGGTGCCGATCGCAACAAGTGCATCGAGGCACGCAAGAGCCTCGACCCGGCCAACGTGCCGCCCTGAGGCGCAGGCCTTCGAGGGCATGGCGCTATGCCTATGGCCCACAGTCTATTGCGGTTCATGTTTCGCGCGGGTAATGTCGGCTCCCCTTCGGGCATCGATCCGTCGGCCTGGCGCGAGGCGCTGCCTCCAGGACCGCGCGTCGTGTCGATTTGCAACAAGGAGTGTCGACCATGCCTTCCGCACTGCTGTCCCCCGGCGTCTATATCGAGGAGGTGCCGAGCGGGGTGCGCACCATCACCGGCGTGGCGACTTCGGTCGCCGCTTTCATCGGCAGGACATCGCAGGGACCCGTGAGCGAGCCTGCGCTGATCACCAGCTTCGGCGACTTCGAGCGGCTGTTCGGCGGCGTGCAGATGGACTATCCACTGAGCTACGCGGTCCAGGACTTCTATTTGAACGGCGGCAGCCAGGCCATCATCGTGCGGCTGCAGTCGGGCGCCGTCGCCGCCTCGGCGGCGCTGGTCACGGGCGGCGCCAACGGCGAGGCGCTGGACCTCGTCGCGTCGAGTCCGGGCACCTGGGGCAACGCGCTCAAGGCGATCGTCGACGACGCCACGCGCGACCCGACCGACACCACGCTTTACAACCTCACGATCACCCAGGCCGGCGGTGCCACGGAGAAGTTCCTGAACGTCTCCTCCAGCGCGGCCAGCCCGCGCTTCGTGGCCCGCGTGCTCGACAGCAGTTCGCTGCTCGCGAAGGTGGCGCTGGACAACGCCGGCCATCCGATCGCGCCTGCCACGCGACCGCAGCCGGGCACCGTCGCACTGGCCGGCGGCGTCGACAGCGCGCATCTCGCGAACGCCGACTACCTGGGCTCCGCGAGCCTGAAGACGGGCATCTTCGCGCTCGACAAGGCCGACCTGTTCAACCTGATGTGCATCCCGCCCGACACCCGTGGCGGCGATACGGCCGCGGCGGTCTACCAGGCGGCGATGGCCTATTGCGCGACCCGCCGCGCGGTGCTGCTGGTCGATCCGCTGGCCGCCTGGGCGCAGGTCAAGGAAACCGCGGCGGCGAAGGCCTCCGACCCGTCGACCGGCGTCGCCAGCCTGGGACTGACCGGCGACGCGGCACGCAACGCGGCGATCTTCTTCCCGCGCGTGATCAAGTCCGATCCGCAGCTCAACGGACAGCCCGACGTCTTCGCGCCTTGCGGCGTGGTGGCCGGCATCATCGCGCGCACCGATGGCACGCGGGGGGTCTGGAAGGCACCCGCCGGACTGGACGCGGCGCTCAACGGCGTGCAGGGCCTGCAGGCCAACCTGAGCGACGGCGACAACGGCGTGCTGAATCCGCTCGGCATCAACTGCCTGCGTTCGTTCCCGGTCTCCGGCCGCGTGATCTGGGGTTCGCGCACGATGCGCGGCGCCGACCTGCTGGCCGACGACTACAAGTACCTGCCGGTGCGCCGGCTTGCGCTCTACATCGAGGAAAGCCTCTACCGCGGCACGCAGTGGGTGGTCTTCGAGCCCAACGACGAACCGCTGTGGTCGCAGATCCGGCTCAACGTCGGCGCCTTCATGCAGAACCTGTTCCGCCAGGGCGCCTTCCAGGGCCACACGCCATCGGCCGCGTACTTCGTCAAGTGCGACAGCGAGACGACGACGCAGAACGACATCAACCTCGGCATCGTCAACATCCTGGTCGGCTTCGCGCCGCTCAAGCCCGCCGAGTTCGTCGTCATCCGCCTGCAGCAACTGGCCGGCCAGATCGCCGCCTGAGGAGAAGACCATGGCCCAGTTCACCGTCAACACCTTTCGCGTCGACCCCTACAAGAACTTCAAGTTCAGGGTCAAGTGGGATGGCCGGTATGTCGCGGGCGTGAGCAAGGTCGGCATGCTCAAGAAGACGACCGAAGTGGTCAAGCACCGCGACGGCGGCGATCCCAGCACCTCGCACAAGTCGCCGGGGCGCACCGAGTTCGACGCCATCACGCTGGAGCGCGGCGTGACGCACGACCCCGAGTTCGAGAACTGGGCCGGCAAGGTCTGGAACTTCGGCGGCGGCCTCGGCGCGGAAGTCTCGCTCAAGGATTTCCGCAAGGACATCATCATCGAGGTCTACAACGAAGCGGGCCAGAAGGTGATTGCCTACAACGTGTACCGCTGCTGGGTGTCCGAGTTCCAGGCCCTGCCCGACCTCGATGCCAATGCGAATGCGATCGCCATCCAGCACCTGAAGCTCGAGAACGAAGGCTGGGCGCGCGACACTTCCGTCACCGAACCGACCGAGCCGACGATCAACGCCTGATCCTCGCCCTTCACCGCGCGTTTGCCATGGACACCCTGGCCGACTCCGACCTGCTCCACCTGTGGGAAACCATGCGGCGCCAGACGCTGCCGCGCCGTGCCGCCGCGCTGCTCGCGGTGGCGGCGCCGGACCTGGCGAGCGGCCGGTTGGCCGGGCTGAGCCTCGGCGAGCGGGAGCGCCGGCTGCTGGACCTGCACGCGCATTGCTTCGGCGCCCGCCTCGCCTGCGTCGCGGACTGCCCGCAGTGCGGCGAGGCCTTCGAGTTCGAACTCGACGCGCGTGCGCTTGCGGCAGGGTTGCCCGTGCCGGCCGAGGCCGCGCCGACGCGAACTGTCGAGTCCGGGGACTTGCGCGTCGAGATGAGACTGCCGACCGTGGCGGACAGCATCGCGCTCGCCGACGAAGACGATGTCCGGCATGCCTACAGCCGCTTGCTGGACCGCTGCCTGGCCTGCACGACGCGAACGGGCGAGGCCATGGCGCCGCAGGCGCTGCCGCCGGCGCTGCTGGAGGAAGCCGCCGCCTGGATGGAAGCCGCCGATCCGGCCGCGGAGCTGATGATCTCGATGACCTGCCCGGCGTGCGATGCGGTCCTCGGCGAGCCGATCGATCTCGCCGCCTTCTGCTGGGCCGAGGTCGAGGCCCGCGCGCCGCGCCTGCTCGCCGAAGTGGATGCGCTGGCCTCGCGCTACGGCTGGAGCGAGGCGGACATCCTGTCGATGAGCCGCGTCCGGCGCGACGCCTATCTCGCACTGGTGCTGTCGTGATGGGCTACCTCGATCGTCTCGCCGCGCGACTCGTCGAGCCCCGGCCCCTCATCAGGCCGCGTCCCTTGTCGCGTTTCGAGGCTGCGGATCCGCTGAACGCATCCATGGCGGCGCCCGGCATGGCCAGCGAGGACGAGGTCTTGCCTGCGCCCTTGGCGCGCACGCGGCCGGCGCCTGTGGCGCAAGACCGGGGGGATGAGAGCCCTGCGTCACCCATGCGGACGCCGCGTGCAAGCGTCGACGCGGACCCGCAAGAAAAGCGCCGGGCTTCCGTGATCCACGAGATCTCCGACCCGCCGTCGGTCCAGCATGCTTTGCAGGGAGTTCCGACGCCCGCACTGCAGGGCGTTCGAACGACGCCACGCGAAGGACCTGGTCCGGCGTCGGCCGAACGTCCGGCGTCGGTCCATGCGGTCGCCACCGCAGTGCCCGCCATCCGCACCGCATCGCCGCGGCCGGACGCTGCGCCCATGCCCTCGCCTGCGCTGCCCGCCGCAGCCGAGCCGTCCCGCACGCCGATCACCGACATGGCGAGCCGCATCGCGCCGTGGCGAGAACCGACCGACGCCGCCGCACGGCCTTCGATCGACACGCGCACACCTTCCCCGGCCTCGACCGCCGCAGCCGCGCCGAAACGCCGCGATGCGACGGCCGCGGCCACCGATCCGTCCGCCGTGGTGCAGGTGACGATCGGCCGGCTCGAGCTTCGATCTCCCGAAGCGTCGCCGCGCCGGCCTTCGGCGAAGCCGGCGCGCGCCGCGCCGCGCATGAGCCTGCAGGACTACCTGCAGCGCCGTGCCGGAGGACATGGGCGATGAGCAGTGCGCTCGCCATCGCCAGCGTCACGCGCGGCCTGCGCGCCTTGGTCAACCAGGCGCTGCAGGCTCCCTTGCCCGCCAACCTGCCGGCCGACACCGTGCCCACCACCCAGGTCCAGGTGACGACGCTGCCGCTCGACAAGGTGCGCAGCTTCTCGGCCAACGGCAACCTGCTCAACCTGTACCTCTACAGCACGGTGCCCAACCCGGCGCTGAGCAACGGCCTGCCGCCGCGCGGCGGCCCCGCCGGCGGCGAGCCGCCGCTCGCGCTCAACCTGCACTACATGCTCACGGCCTTCGGGCAGGACGACAACGAGCTGATCGCGCAGCTGCTCCTCGGCCGCGCGATGCTGGCGTTGCACGACAACCCGCTGCTGATGCCGGCCGACCTCGCCGATGCCCTGGGCGCGGCCGACGTGCAGGGCCAGGTCGAGCGGGTGCGCATCACGCCGCACTCGCTCGGCTTCGAGGAGATGTCGAAGCTCTGGATGGCCTACCAGACGCAGTACCGCCTGTCGGCGGCCTACGAGGCCTCCGTGGTCCTGATCGACAGCGCCCGGCCCGGGAAGATCGCGCCCCCGGTGCGCAGCGCGAGCATCGTCGTCGCGCCGCTGCGCACGCCCTCGATCGACCAGGTCACGCCGCAGGTCGCCGTGCCGGGCGCGACCATGACGCTGGTGGGCGCGAACCTGGGTGCCCCGGCGACGCAGGTGGTGGTGGCCGGCCTCCGGGTGGCGCCGTCGACCGTCGCCGATCGGACGCTGTCCTTCACCCTTCCTCCCGGTGTCCCGGCCGGCGTGAACACCGTGCGAGTGGTGCAGGAAGTGCCGCTGGGCGCGCCGCCGGTGGTGCATCCGGGCGTCGGCTTCGAGTCCAACGCCGCCGCCTTCATGCTCAGCCCGCGCATCGCCGCGGCCTCGCCGATCAGCGTCGCGCGCGGCGCGGTGCTGCAGCTGCAGGTGGCGCCGCCAGTCGGCCGCACGCAGCGCGCCGTGCTGCTGCTCGACGACGAGCAGGTCGCGTCGGCGCCGCATGCGCCGGGCGACCCCGACACCAGCAGCACGGTCTCGTTTCCCATTCCCGCCAACTTCGTCGCCCGCAGCTACCTGGCCCGGGTGATGGTCGACGGCGCCTGCAGTGCCCTGGTGACGGATGAAGCGCCCGGGAGCCCGACCCTCCACCAGTACGTGGGCCCGACGGTGACACTCACATGAACGCCGGCGCCACACCCCTGCAGAGCAACGAGCTGGCGCTCGGGGCGGCGCTCGCGTGGCTGCGCGATCGGCTGCAGCGGCTGGCCGATCGCAGCGCGCCCGCGGCAGCCGTCGACGCGGACGAACTCGTGGCGGTGCCGACCCTGGCCGTGCTCGCGCAGCGGCTGGGTCTGTCGACGTTCGAGTGCAAGGTGCTGCTGCTGTGCGCTGCGGCGGCGCTCGACACGCGCATCGGCGGGCTCTGCGCACAGGCGCTCGACGAACCCTCCCGGCCCTGGCCGAGCTTCGCGCTCGCGATGGTGCTGTTCGACGATCCGGCATGGGAGGCCCTTTCTCCCGACCGGCCGCTGCGCTACTGGCGCCTGGTCGAAGTACATGCCAGCGGCCCGATGCCGCTGACGATGAGCGCGCTGCGGGCCGACGACCGGATCGTCGACTACATCAAGGGCCTCAATCGCGCCGACGAGCGCATCGCGCCTTCGCTGCTGCCGATCGACACCGACGACCTGCAGGCGCTGCCGCCCTCGCAGCAGTCGGCGGTGGATGCACTGCTGGCCTTCGTGCGCAGGTCCGCCGACGAAGGCGGCGCCCCGGCGCTGCAGTTGACCGGGATCGACGTCGCCAGCAAACAGCTGGTGGCGGCCCATGTCGCGGCCGGGCTGGGGCTGCGCCTCGAACGCGTCGGGCTGTCCGCGCTGCCGGCGCAAGGCGCCGATCTCGAGGCCTGGTGCCGGCTCTGGCGGCGCGAGTGCCTGCTGATGCCGCTGGCGCTCTACATCGATGGGCACGACCTGCCTGCCGGCGAATCGTCCGATGCGAGCGCGGCCGTGCTGGGGCGGCTGCTCGACCGGCTGCACGCGCTGGCCTTCGTCGCCACCCGGGACGCCCATGCGCTCGGTGCCGGCGGCCGCGACGGGCTTCTGGTGACGGCGATCGAGAGGCCCAGCGCCACCGAGCAGACGCAGGCCTGGCTCGACCTGCTGGGCGAATCGCGCGAGGCGCTCGCGTCGCGGCTGGCGAGCCAGTTCAACTTCAACCTGCCGCAGATCGCGTCGATGGTGCGCAGCGCCGGGCGCGCGGCCGGCGACGACGGCGACAGCGGCGATGACGGCCTCGCCTCGGCGCTCTGGACGGCCTGCCGCCAATGCGCGCATTCGAAGATGGACATGCTCTCGCAGCGCATCCGGCCCAAGGCCGAATGGAGCGACATCGTGCTCCCCGCGGAGGCGCTGTCGCTGCTGCACCAGATCGTGGCCCAGGTCGCCCTGCGCCGCCGGGTCTACGGGGACTGGGGCTTCGAGCGAAAGATGAGCCGCGGCCTGGGGCTCAGCGCGCTGTTCCACGGCGAGAGCGGATGCGGCAAGACGATGGCGGCCGAAGTCATCGCCAACGCGCTCGCGCTCGACCTCTACCGCATCGACCTCTCGGCGGTGATCAGCAAGTACATCGGCGAGACCGAGAAGAATCTGCAGCGCATCTTCGATGCCGCGGAAGACGGCGGCGGCATCCTGTTCTTCGACGAGGCCGACGCGCTGTTCGGCAAGCGCAGCGAGGTGCGCGACAGCCACGACCGCTACGCAAACATCGAGACCAACTACCTGCTGCAGCGCATCGAGGCCTTCCGCGGCCTGGCGATCCTGGCGACCAACCTGAAGGGCTCGCTCGACGCGGCCTTCATGCGGCGGCTGCGCTTCGTCGTGCCATTCACCTACCCCGGTCCGCACGAGCGCGCGCTGATGTGGCAGCGAGCCTTTCCCGCCGACACGCCGGTCGAAGGGCTCGACCCGGCGCAGCTTGCAAGGCTCGACTGCACAGGCGGGAGCATTCACAGCATCGCGTTGAACGCCGCCTTCCTCGCCGCCCACCGCGGCGGCAGCGTGACCATGGCGCTGGTCCACGAGGCCGCGCGCAGCGAGCTTCTCAAGCTCGGGCGGCCGATCCACGAAGCGGATTTCCGGCCCGCGGCCGTTCAGGGAGCACACGCATGAAGATTGAGCTTCACATCGACCGCCTGGTCGTCGACACGGACAACGGTGGCAGGGTCGATCGCGAGCGATTGGCGCAGGCGGTGTCACAGGCACTGGCGCAGCGCATCGACGCCGGGGCCTCGCGCCAGCCGGCCGTCCAGCAGGGACCTGCCCCGGGGCAGCGCCTCGAACACCGCATCGCCGCGGCGGTGCACCAGGCGCTGCCGCCCGCGGCGCGCGGAGGCCGGCCATGAGCGGCTTCCCAGGCTCGCCTCGGCTCGTGAAGGGCGCGATCGTCGGCATCGATCCGTTCAACCCGCTCGCGAGCATCATCAGCTTCCAGTACAACCCCGACACCATGACGCGCCAGATCGAGGCGCAGACCACGCGCTCGGACGATGGCGACCGCGGCGAGGCACTGCGCCTGAAGGGCGCACCGGTCGAGACCATCTCGCTCGACGTCGAGATCGATGCCACCGACCAGCTCGAGCAGGCCAACCCGCTGGCGGTGAGCTCGGGCATCTATCCTCAGCTCTCGGCCCTCGAGATGCTGGTCTATCCGAAGAGCAGCCTGGTGATCGCCAACACGATCCTGCTGGCGGTCGGGACGATCGAGATCATTCCGCCGGCCGCCCCCTTCACCTTGTTCATCTGGGGGCCGCAGCGGGTGCTGCCGGTTCGCATCAGCACCTTCTCGATCACCGAGGAGGCCTACGACGTCAACCTCAATCCGACCCGCGCCAGGGTGCAGCTGGGCCTTCGCGTGCTGAGCTACAACGACCTGCCGATCACGCATCCGGGCTATGCGCTGTTCCTTGCGCACCAGGTGGCCAAGGAGACGATGGCCACGCTCAACACGGTCGGCAATGCGTCGGCGTCGGGTTCGCTGTCGTTCAGCGGCGGCGTCAGCACGGGGATGTAGACCATGGCCACGACCAGCCGCTATGCCAGCCTTCCGGTATTGACCCACACGGACCCCGGCGGGCGCGCCGTAAGCTACTTCGGGCGCCGCTTCCTGCCGGCGGGCAGCGCGATGCCGCTGGTGATGGGCGTCACGGTCACGCAGGGCGACCGGCTCGACCTGATCGCGGCGCGCACCTTCGGCGATCCGGAGCAGTACTGGCGCATCTGCGACGCCAACGATGCGCTCGATCCCTTCGAACTCACCGCGACGATCGGCCGCGTGCTGCGCATCGCATCGCCCCAGTTCTGAGCCATGGACTTCCTCGGCATCCACCTGACCCTGCTGATCGGCCCCTCGGTGCCGCTGCCGGCGCCCGTGGACATCATGGAGGCGCTCGAGGAGGTGGAGGTCCACACCGGCGACGATCGATCGGGCTTCCAGATCCGCTTCCAGGTCGGCCGCTCCGGGCCCGCCGACCTGCTCGACTACGCCCTGCTCGCCAGTCCGCTGCTGCAGACCTGGAACCGGGTCATCGTGATCGTGACCTTCAACGCGACGCCGCGGGTGCTGATGGATGGCTTCGTGACGCAGCGCGAGTTCTCCGCCAGCAACGAGCCCGGACGCTCTTTCATCACGCTGACCGGCGACGACGTGAGCGTCAAGCTCGACCTCGAGGAGAAGAGCGCCGAGCATGTCGGCCTCGACGACGGGCTGGTCGCGCTGAAGCTCATCGGCAGCTATGCCGAGTACGGCCTGGTTCCGAACCTGATCCCGCCGCCGGTGATCGATCCGCCGCTGCCGATCGACCGCGTGCCGGTGCAGCTGCGCACCGACCTCGAGCACCTGCGCTTCCTGGCGCTGCGCCACGGCTATGTGTTCTACATCGTGCCCGGCCCGGTGCCGATGACCAACACCGCCTACTGGGGGCCGCCGGTTCGCGCCGGCCTGCCGCAGAGCGCGATCACGGTGAACATGGGGCCGAACACCAACGTCCGCGATTTCAGCGTCCACAGCAACGGCCTCGGGCCGACCCAGGTGAGCGGCAAGGTGCAGGACCGCCTGACCAACCAGGCGCTGCCGGTGCGGCTGTTCGCGAGCCTTCGGCCGCCGCTGGCTGCGCTGCCCGCCTGGCTGGTGAACCAGCCGAACGTGCGCACCACCCGGTTCCGCGAGTCGGGCGTCGATGCGATGCAGGCCTACGGACGCGCGCAGGCACTCATCGAGGACTCGATGGACCTGGTGGTCGCCAACGGCGAGCTCGATGCCCTGCGCTACGGCGACATCCTGCAGCCGCGCGGCGTGGTGGGCGTGCGCGGGGCAGGCTACCTGCACGACGGGCTCTGGTACGTGAAGAACGTCAGGCACCGCATCCGCAAGGAAAACTATTCGCAGTCGTTCACGCTGGCGCGCGAGGGCTGGGGATCGACTGTCCCGGTGGTACGAACATGACTCCGTTCTACGGCAAGTACCGCGGCAAGGTCGAGAACAACGTCGATCCGATGATGCTCGGGCGGGTGCAGGTCAGCGTCGCCGCGGTGCTCGGCGACGGCACGCTGTCGTGGGCCCTGCCCTGCGCACCCTACGGCGGCTCGGGAGTGGGCTTCTTCGCCGTGCCGCCGGTCGGCGCCAACATCTGGGTCGAGTTCGAGGGCGGCAATCCCGAGCAGCCGATCTGGAGCGGCTGCTTCTGGGGCGCGGGCGAGGTGCCGGCGATGCCGGCCGTGGCCGAGATGAAGGTATTCAAGACCGATTGCATCAGTCTCCAGATGAGCGACCTGCCCGGCGTGGGCGGCTTCATCCTGGAGGTCAGTCCGCCGGCGGTCGCGGTGCCGCTCAAGCTCACGCTCGATTCGGACGGCATCAAGCTCGCCATGGCCGCGTTCAGCATCGCGATCGGCGCCACCGGCGTGTCCATCAACGACGGTGCGCTGGAGGTGATCTGATGCCCGGCTTCCTGCTCGACCAGACCTCGGTGGTGACCTGCATGCACGCGGGGCAGGCGAAGGCGACCGCGCCCTTCCCGCGCGTCACGCTGAACAAGCAGGCGGTGGTGACGCAAGCGGCGGCCTACATGGTCTCGGCCTGCCCCTTCAATGTCTCGGGCGCGCCGAGCCCCTGCGTGAGCGCGGCCTGGACGACGGTGGCGACCCGCGTCAGGGCCGGCGGCGCACCGGTGCTGCTGGTCGACAGCCAGGCCCAGTGCGTGCCCAACGGCACCGGCGTGCTGGTCGCGCCTTCGCAAGTCCGCGCGAGGGGAACGTGATGCAGCTAGCCTATCCCTACGGATTCGACGCCCAGGGCCGCACGGCACAAGCCGCCGGCGACGACCATATCCGTGACCTGATCGAGCAGGTGCTGTTCACGGCGCCGGGCGAGCGCGTGAACCGGCCGACCTTCGGCACCGGGCTGGCGCAGCTTCTCTTCTCACCGACCAGCCCCGAACTGGCGACCGCCACGCAGTTCCTGGTACAGGGTGCGCTGCAGCAGTGGCTCGGAGACCTGATCAAGTTCACCGGCGTGCAGGTGGAGAGCGTGGAGAGCACGGTGACGGTGACTGTGCAGTACGTGGTGCTTGCGACGCAGCAGCGTATGTCTGCCGAGTTCACTCGGGGGGGTGGATAGCATGAAGGCCGGCTCTTCTGTTGTGGGAACGAGGGGGCGGGCTCACGCCGACGGTGTGCTCTGCTCCGCGAATGTCCCCCGGCCTGCGGCCTCCTCCTTTATTTCACTGCGCAGAGCACACCATCGGCGTGAGCCATCAAGTCGGTGGTTCATCCTCGGCAAGGGCGACACAACGACGCCCTCGGCACGCGCCCCGGAAATCTCAAGCCCGAAAGCAGTGGACCGCTGACATGGACCAAACCCTCTGCTGCGACGCCCAACGACGCATCGACGTCGCGAACTCGACCACGCTCAACGGCATCGACTTCGTGGAGGTCGTGGACGTGGGCGCGCAGTTCCAGCAGGGCCTGCGCGTGCACTTCCTGCGCGCTCCCGCGCCCGCGGGCATCACGGCGGCCAACGTGCGCATCAGCGGCGGCGAGCGCTTCACCGGCATCGTGGTCGACCGGCCGCCCACCTACGACAACAACGTGCTGGTGCTGCACGTCGACCAGCCCGGCGACTTCTCGACCTACACGCTGCAGCTCGTGCAACCGGACGGCAGCGGCCTGCCGATGACGGGCATGGACCCGGTGCTGGCGTCGGCGCAGTTCTCGTTCAAGGTGGATTGCCCATCGCCCTTCGATTGCCAGTCGTCGACTGCCTGCGCGCCCGCCGTGGCCACGGTGCCGGAGCTCAACTACCTGGCGAAGGACTACGCGGGCTTTCGCCAGCTCATGCTCGACCGCCTCGCCACGCAGGTGCCCGGCTGGCAGGAGAGCCACGTGGCGGACCTCGGCGTCGCGCTGGTCGAGATGCTGGCCTACGTCGGCGACTACCTGAGCTACCAGCAGGACGCCGTGGCGACCGAGGCCTACCTGGGCACGGCACGGCTGCGGACCTCGGTGCGCCGCCATGCGCGGCTGGTCGACTACTTCATGCAGGAAGGCTGCAGCGCCCGCGCCTGGGTGCAGGTGCAGGTGCAGGCCGACAACGTGGCGCTGCCTGCGCACACGCCGGTCCTCGGCGGCAAGGCCGGCGCTGCGCCGGTGGTCGCCAGGGCCGGCTACGCCGCCGCGCTGGCGGGTCTTCCGGTCGTGTTCGAGACGGCCCAGGCCGCGACGCTGTTCCAGGCCCATCAGCAGATCGGCTTCCACACCTGGGGCGACCGGCGCTGCGCGCTGCCCCGGGGCGCGACGCGGGCAACCCTGCGCGGCCGCTTCCCGAACCTGAAGCCGGGCGACGTGCTGGTGTTCGAGGAAGTGCTCGGGCCCGAGACCGGCCTGGCCGCGGACGCGGACCCGACCCACCGCCAGGCGGTGCGGCTCGTCAGCGTCTCGGTCGACGATGCCAAGGGCCAGCCGCTGCAGGACCCGCTGTACAAGCAGCCCGTCACGCAGATCGCATGGGCCGCCGGCGACGCGCTGGCCTTTCCACTTTGCCTCTCGGCCCGCATCGCGAAGGACAACACGGAGAGCGACGTGAGCGACATCAGCGTCGCCCGCGGCAACATCGTGATGGCCGACCATGGCCAGCGTCTCGCGGCGGCCGAGGCCATCGGCGAGGTGCCCGCGCCGACCCTGTTCCGCGCGCCGGCGGCGAGCGGCGCGATGTGCAGCGCCGCCCGTCGCGAGCCGGTGCCGCCGCGCTTCAGGCCGCGGCTGGCGCGGTCGCCGCTCACCTGGACAGTGCCCTTCGACCCCACCGATGTCACCGCCTCGGCCGCGGCGCTGCAGCAGCCCGATGCCGCGGGCGCCGCGCCGGCGATCCAGCTCGCCGGCCAGCTTGAAGGCCTGTCGGTCGACTGGTTCGCGCAGCAGGACCTGCTCGGCAGCCATGCGGACGATCCGCACTTCGTCGTCGAGCCCGACGACGCGGGCGTGGGGTGGCTTCGCTTCGGCGACGGCAGCCACGGCCGCCGTCCCGCGTCCGGCACGACGTTCAGCGCGAGCTACCGCGTCGGCACCGGCAGCGCCGGCAATGTCGGCGCCGGCACGCTGGTGCGCATCGTGACCGACGACCCGGCCATCGTCGGCGTTCGCCAGCCGCTGCCGGCAAGCGGCGGCAGCGAGCCGGAGAGCATCGCCTCGGTGCGCGCCAACGCGCCGTATGCGCTGCGCACGCAGCAGCGCGCGGTCACGACCGACGACTACGCCCGCCTGGCCGCGCAGCTGCCCGGCGTGCAGAGCGCGGCCGCCACGATGCGCTGGACCGGCAGCTGGCGCAGCGTCTTCGTCACCGTCGACCCCTTCGGCGGCGGCGCACTGGATGCGGAGTCGCAGGCCCGGCTCGCGCAGTCGCTCGACAGCCTGCGCATGGCCGGACACGACCTGGAGATCGAGGCCCCGATCGCCGTGCCGCTCGACATCGCGATGGAGGTCCGCGTGCGGCCCGACTACTTCCGCGCCGAGGTCGCGCAGGCCCTGTCGGAAGTCTTCAACAGCCGCGTGCGGCCGGACGGGCGGCTCGGGCTCTTCCACCCCGACAACTTCCGGATCGGGCAGGACGTGTATTCGAGTCCGCTCTATGCGGCGGCGATGGCCATCGACGGCGTCGAATCGGTGCAGATCACGACCTTCCAGCGGCGCGGCGAGCCGGGCCGCGCGGCACTGGACGCCGGCGTGCTGCCGATCGGGCGGCTCGAGGTGGCCCGGCTGGACAACAACCCGGACTTTCCGGAGCGTGGCGTGTTCAGCTTCGCGGTGAGGGGTGGAAAATGAACGTCGAACTGGACGCTTGCGGCGCCTGCGCCGGCACGTCGCCGCAGACGCCCGCGCCGGTGGCCAACCGCGCCGGCCTGTCGGCGATCGGCTACCGGGTCGGAACGCAGCCGCTCTTCAAGGAGAGCATGCAGGCGCGCCTGGGCACCCTGCCCGAGTTGCGCACGCGCGACCCCGGCGATTTCACGCTCGGCCTGATCGACGCCTGGGCCAGCGTCGCCGACGTGCTCAGCTTCTACCAGGAGCGCATCGCCAACGAATCCTTCCTGCGCACCGCCACCGAGCGGCGATCGCTCGCGGGCCTGTCGGAACTGGTCGGCTATGTGCCTCAGCCCGGCGTGGCCGCGAGCACCTGGCTCGCCTTCACGCTGATGCAGGCGCCCGGCGCGGCGCCGACGGCGGTCGAGGTTCCGGCGGGCACGCGGGTGCAGAGCATTCCCCTGCCCGGCGGCCTGCCGCAGACCTTCGAGACCCTCGAGGCCGTCCCGGCCAGGGTCGAATGGAATGCGTTCCGCCCCAGCCTCAGCCTGGCCCAGACGGTGGACGCCGACACGACGGAAGTCCTGTTGAGCGGCGTGTCGACGGGGCTCAAGCCCGGCGACAGCGTGGTCGTCGCACCCAGCGACGCGGGCAGCCGCCCGGTGCTGCGCACGGTGGCTGGCGTGACGCCGATGGCGGCCGAGCAGCAGACCCGCGTGACGCTGCGACCGGCGATCTCGGGGGCCCAGGTGCCGGCACCGGCGCCACCTCCGCCGCGCCCGCGGCGCCCGCGGATCGCCTTCGAATCGCTGCGGGCCGACACCGTGCCGCTGCACATCACGGCCACCTTCGCCGCGCCGCGCAACTGGTCCTTCGTCACGCAGCAGGCGCTGTCGGCGCATGTGCCCTTCGTCGCGCGCGCCGACGACCTGAAGGTCTTCGGCTGGCGCTTCGGGCTCAAGCTCAGGCACTTGTTCCGGACCCTCGCGGCCTGGTCGCCGCCGGTCGCACCGAGCATCTACGCGCTGCGTACGAAAGCTTCGCTCTTCGGCTACAACGCACCCGACCCGCGCAGCCTGCCGGCCGCCATCTCGGGCCAGTATTCGGACGAGTACGTGGCGGGCGGCGACTGGGTGCCGCCCGCCGACGTGCTCGACCCGCTGCTCGACGCCAGCTATCCGCGCATTGCACCGGGCGGCGATGCGGCCCCCAGCTTCGCCGCGCTGAGATGGAGCGATGCCCAGGGCGACCACTGGGTGGTCGCCAACGTCGACGGCGTGGCCGAGCACGGCATCGCCAAATACACGATGACCGGCAAGGTGACCCAACTCCGGCTGTCCGTGGTCGGCCAGAGCGACAGCGGGCCGGTGTCGATCGCCTACCCGAGCTTCAGCAGCTACCGCGGCGCCACCCTGCAGGCCGAGAGCGAGGCCCTGCCCCTGGCCCGCCTGCCGAACGAGGACCCGCTGCCCGCCGACAGCCAGATCGACCTCGACACCTGGGTCGACGGCCTCCATGCCGGCCAGCGGCTGATCGTCAGCGGCGAGCTCGCCGATGCCCCCGGCAACCTGGCGAGCGAGATGGTGCAGATCCAGGCGGTGGCGCACGCCATCGGCGCCGACGGCGGCACCAGCCTGACCCTGGTCAGCGCGCTGACCCAGGCCTATGTGCGCAAGACCGTCACGATCAACGGCAACGTGGCAGCCGCCACGCACGGCAGCGCGGTGAGCGAGGTGCTCGGCAGCGGCAATGCCGCCGTGCCGTCGCAGCGCTTCACCTTGCGGCAGTCGCCGCTCACCCATGTCAGCGCGGCGACGCCCAGCGGCGTGGCATCGACCCTGGCACTGCGCGTGAACGGCGTGCAGTGGCGCGAGGTCCACGACTTCTTCGGCAGCGGGCCCCGCGACCGCGTCTATGTCGCCCGCCTCGACGACGACGGCAGCACCGTCGTCGGCTTCGGCGACGGCAGCCACGGCGCGCGGCCTCCGACCGGCACCGAGAACATCGTGGCCAGCTACCGCAAGGGCATCGGCGCGGTCGGCAATGTCGGCGCCGGCCAGCTCACGCTGCTGCAGACGCGCCCGCTCGGCGTGCAGGGCGTCACCAATCCCACGCCCGCCACCGGCGGCGCCGACGCCGAGACCGCGGACGACATACGCGCCAACGCCGCGCTCGGCCTGAGCACGCTCGGGCGCATCGTCTCGCTGCAGGACTACGAGGACTTCGCCCGCGCCTTCGGCGGCATCGCCAAGGCGCGCGCCACCTGGACCTGGTTCGGACAGACCCGCGGCGTCTTCCTCACGGTGGCCGGCATCGACGGTGCCGACGTGGAATCGGGGGGCGCGGTCTTCGGCCACCTGCTCTCGGCGATCGGCGATGCGGCCGAGCCGAACGTGCCGGTCAGGCTCAGCAGCTACAGGCGCGGCGCCTTCACCTTCAGCGCCAACCTGATGATCGATCCGGCCCGCGACATGGACGCCGTGCTGGCCGCCGCGCAGCAGGCGGCGCGCGATGCGTTCTCGTTCGCGCGCCGCGGCTTCGGACAGGCGGTGGCGCGCAGCGAGGTCATCGCGCTGCTGCAGGGCGTGCCGGGCGTGGTGGCGGTGCAGGTGAGCGCGCTGCGGCGCACCGACACGGCCCTCTTCGTGCCGGCGGCGCGCCTGGCCGTGCTGCGCGAGAACGCGCAGATCGATGCGGCGCTGCCCCAGGTCGGCTCCGACGCGAGTGTCCTGGCGGCCGAATTGCTGACGCTGGACCCGAGGCCGCTGGACCTGGTCGCAACCTGGGCGGAGGCACCTCCATGACACTCGACGGCGCCGCCCTCCTCCAGCTGCTGCCCGCGATCTACCGGCTGCGCGACGCCGACCAGGGCGGGGCGCTGGCGCGCCTGCTCGACGTGCTGGCGGAACAGGTGCAGGTGCTGCAGGAAGACCTGGCGCAGCTCTACGACGACCAGTTCATCGAGACCTGCGCCGACTGGGTCGTGCCCTACATCGGCGACCTGATCGGCTACCGGCAACTCAACGGCGTGGCCGCCACCGTCAGCAGCCCGCGCGCCGAGGTGGCCAACACCATCAACCTGCGGCGCGGCAAGGGCACGGTCACCGTGCTCGAGCGGCTGGCCCGCGACGTCACGGGCTGGGATGCGCATGTCGTCGAATACTTCCTCGGGCTGGCGGCCACGCAGTGCGTGAAGCACGTCCGGCCGGGCGCCGGCGGCACGGTCGACCTGCGCGGCCAGCCCCTGCTCGAACGGATCGGCTCGCCTTTCGACGGCGCGGCGCACGGGGTCGAGGTGCGCGGGCTCGGCTGCGGCGGCCGCTGGAACCTGCCGAACGTCGGCATCCACCTGTGGACCCAGCGCAGCGCCGGCCTGTCGCAGGCCACGGCCTTCGCGCGCGACAACCTGCGCTTCTTCTTCGATCCGCTCGGCGCCGACACGCAGCTGTTCAACCGCCCGCAGCCGCTGCCGGCCGATGCGCCGCTGGCCCGCGAATCGAACCTGCCGGTGGCCATCAGCCGCCGCGCGCTGGCCGCCGGCATGGCGGACTTCCACGGACCGGACGCGTCGCTCTTCATCGCCGGCCTGCCCGCCGGCACGACCTTGCTGGCGGCCGATCTGTCGGACCTCGATGCCGCCGGCACCCAGTGGGCGCACGTGCCGGCCGCGGGCAGCGTGCTGATCGATCCGCAGCGCGGCCGCATCGCCTTCGCCGCCGCGCCATCCAGGCCGCTGGCGGTATGGTTCCATCGCGCCACCGAGGCGGACCTCGGCGGCGGCGAATACGAGCGCTTGTCGACGCTCTCGCTCGGCCTCCAACCGGTGGTCGAGGTCCAGGCCGCGAACGGCAGCGTGCAGGCCGCGTTCGGCGCCGTCAGCGCGGGGGGCGCGGCGCAGTTCCCGAGCAGCGCGACCTGGGCCGAGACACCGTCGGTCGCGCTGGCGGCCGACGCGGTCGTCGAACTGCGGGCCGCCGACCAGACGCGGCCGGTCCTGCAGCTGGCGGGCGAACTGAAGATCAGCGGCGCTGCCGGCTCCGAGCTGACGCTCAACGGGCTGGTCATCAGCGGCGCGGCGCTGCACCTGGCGGCCACCGCCAACGGACAGGGCCCGAACACGCTGCGGCTGCTGCACTGCACGCTGGTGCCGGGGTCGACGCTGAAGAGCGACGGCAGCGCCGCCCAGCCCGGCGCGCCCAGCCTGATCGTCGAGACGAAGGGCACGCGGGTCGAGCTCGACCATTGCGTGGTCGGCGCGCTGCGCATCGCCGCCGAGTGCCAGGTGAGCCTGAGCCACTGCATCGTCGACGCCGGGGATCCGGCCTCGGTGGCCTTCGCGGCGGTCGACGGCAACGCGGCGGGCGGCGCACTGCAGGCGACCGACTGCACGCTGGTCGGCCGCGTCCACAGCGCGATGATCGGGGCGGCCTCGAACTGCATCTTCCACGCCCGCGCCAGCCTTGCGGGCGGCGCTGCCCCGCCCTGGCCGGCGCCGGTCTGGTCCGAGCGGCGGCAGGAGGGCTGCCTGCGCTTCTCCTACCTGCCGCTCGATTCGATCGTGCCGCGCCGCTACCGCTGCCAGCCGGCGACAGCAGCGGACGCCAGCCGCGTCGTGCCGCTCTTCGATTCGCTGCGCTACGGCGACCCGTCCTACTGCCAACTGGCCCGGCGCTCGGCGATCGAGATCCGCACCGGCGCCGAAGACGGCGCCGAAATGGGCGTCCACCACGAACAGATGGCCCAGCAGCGCGAGAGCAACCTGCGCCTGCGCCTGGCGGAGTACCTGCGCGTCGGACTCGACGGCGGCCTGCTCTTCGCCGACTGAGCCTCCGAGGGAGAAACGACATGACAGCCGACTTCAGCCGAAACACCTTCGATCCGCGCAAGCACTACAGCGACGTGCTGCTTCAGCAGGGACGGGTGCAACTCGATGCCGACTGGAACGAGCAGCAGTCGATCAACGCCCATCGGCGCGAGCGCCTCGGCATCGATGTCGTCGGCCCGAGCGGCGCGCCGCAGGACGACCCGGGCTTCGGCCTGGCCCTCACCGCCGACGGCAGCGACCTGACGATCGCCTCGGGCCGCTACTACGTCGACGGGATCGCCTGCGACGCCGAGCCGGGCCAGCGCCTGGCCTTCAGCAGCAGCGGCGACAACAAGGCGCTGGTGGCCCTGCCGCGCGCCGATCTGGCCGACTTCCGCGCCGGCCAGTGGGTGCTTCTGAACGTCACGGCGGACGCGTCGCAGATGCTGCGCATCACCGCCGTGGCGGCCGCGGACGGCGGCTTCACGCTGACCCTGGCGGGGGCCGTCACCCGGCCGCCGACGCCGGCCAGCGGCAGCTTCAACGGCGTGCTGCGCCGGATCACGACCTACCTGACGCAGCCCGATTTTCCGAATCCCGACTTCGCCAGCGCCGCGGCCGGCGCAAACCCGGCCACCCTGGCGCTGCCCAAGGGCCTGTACGTGGCCTACCTCGACGTCTGGCAGCGCCTGGTCACTGCGCTCGACGATCCGGACATCCGCGAGAGCGCGCTCGGCGGCCCCGACACGGCCGTGCGCACCAGGACCATCCGCCAGCTGAAGCTGCTCGCGGTCACGCCGCCCGCGACCGATGCGCCGGCCTGCGGCACGGCCTTCCCCGAATGGGATGCGCTGACCGGCGGCACCAGCGGCGCGCTGTCGGCCCGCGCGGCACCGTCGCTCGGTCAGAGCGGACCTTGCCTGATCCCGCCCGGCGGGGGCTACCGCGGACTCGACAACCAGCTCTACCGGGTCGAGATCCACGACGCCGGCACCGACGGCAGCGCGACCTTCAAATGGTCGCGCGACAACGGCAGCGTGGTCACGCGCATCCGGGGCTTCAACGGCAGCACGCTGACGGTCGACAGCACCGGACCCGACGACGCGCTGGGACTGGCGAACGGCCAGTGGGTCGAGATCATCGGCGCCGCCGACGAACTGCACGGCCGGCCCGGGCAGCTGATCCAGATCGCCACCGTGCAGCCCGCCACCTCGACCGTGAGCTTCGCCGCGTCGCCGACGCCGATCGATGCGTCGCTGAATCCGAAGATGCGCCGCTGGGACGGTGCCGCGACCGTGGTGCCGGCGGGCGGCGGCGGCTGGCTGGACCTGGAGCTCGGCGTGCAGGTGCAGTTCACGGCCGGCCAGTACGCGACCGGCGACCACTGGCTCGTTCCCGCCCGCTCGGGCGCCACGGCCAGCGTCGAGTGGCACCATGCGGCCCCCCAGCCACCGGCCGGCATCGTGCATCACTTCGCCCGCATCGGGCTGCTGCGCTGGGCCGGCGCCCCGGCCGGCAGCCTGCTCACGGACTGCCGGCGCACCTTTGCGCCGCTGACCGACATCCCGCCGGCGCTCCACGTCACCGGCATCAGCTGGCAGAACGACGACGTCCTGCAGCTGTCGCAGTTCGTCGCCGGCCTGTCGATCTCGATGGACGGGGCGCCGATCGGGCAATACACGGTCAACCTCGACCCGGGAACGGGCACGCCGGTGCCGACGAACGTGGCGCTGATGACGGTTTCCGACAATTCGATGGTCGTCACCGTCGAAATTCCGACACCGGTACCGAACCAGCCCGCCAACGCCCAGCCCGCGCTGACGATGCCCGTGCCGGTGGTGCTGCCCGGCAACCCGATCAGCTGGCAGGCGAAATCGAACACGCTGCTGTGGGTGCCCAGCCCGGCGGCCCAGAGCGTGGTCAATGCGCTGAGCGGCGGGCAGGCGCGCGTGCGCGTGCGGATGAAGGGCAATTTCATCTGGGGCGACCTCGGGCAGGAGCGGCTCTATCTCGACGGCGAGGTCCGCGGCCAGCCCGGGCTGAGCGCATCGCGCACCAACAGCCTGCGCACCGACCTGGCCTTTCCCTCGGGCTGCGGGCGCCGCTACAGCGACTTCGAGAGCTGGTTCACCCTCCAGCTCGCCGCCACGCCGGTCTCGCTGCGCAGCTTCGGCCTGAACGCGGCGGTGCTGCTCGGCGACGGCGCGCTGACCGGCCAGGTGGTGCTCGCGAGCGTCGCGCAGTCGGCGGTCACGGTGACGCTGTCGGCCAGCAGCGCGCCGGCGATCCCGGTCGTGCTGAACGGCGGCAACCCGCTCACGATCCCGGCCGGGCAGACCAGCGCGAGCTTCCCGATCACGGTCTCGGCGCCGCCGTCGAGCAGCGTGGTCAACGTGACGGCCAGCGTGCCCGCAATTCCCAATTCGCAGTTGACGACCACGCTCACCACCAACTTCACCGTGGTGGTCCTGGCGGTCGGCGTGTCGCCGCCGACGGCGCTGCTGCTCGCCGGCACCTCGCAGCAGTTCACGGCCAGCGTCGGCAGCAGCGGGGTCGCGATCCCTGGGGGTGTCGACACCGGCGTGAGCTGGAGCTGCAGCGGCGGCTCCGTCAGCGCCTCGGGCAACTACGTCGCACCCGGCGCGGCCGGCGTGTTCGCCGTGGTCGCGACCAGCGTCGCCGACCCGCGGCGCAGCGCCCAGGCCACGGTGACCGTGCGCGTCAAGGGCAAGGACAAGGACAAGGACAAGGAGGCCGCCGCCGACAAGACCGTGCGCCTCGACAAGGCGGTGCTGGCCGAGAAGGTCAGCGACGTGGTGGTGCGCCCGGCGGTGGTGAGCCCGGTGATCGCCAGCCCGGCGGTGATCTCTTCGCCGGTGATCCTGCAGCGCTCGTTCATCGCGCCCGCCCAGCGGCCGGAGGTCGGGCCGCCGCCGGCCGCGCCGGAGCCGCCAGCCCCCCCTGCGCCGCCCAAGGCATCCGGCAAGACCAAGGGCAAGAGCAAGAAAGGTGGCTGATCGGCCGCTGCTCGTGCTCGCCGACGAACGGGATCTCGCGGCGCGGGCTTTCGTCGCCCACCATCGCTCGGAGGGCGCGCGCCTGTTGATACCGTCGGATCTCTCGCGCCCCGGCTGGTGCCTTCGCGTCGGCGATCCGGGCGCCTCGGTCGCCGTGGCGGAAGACGGCGCCATCGCCGCATCGACGCTGCGCGGCGTGATCACACGGCTCGCCGCCATCGCGCCCGCGCAGCTGCCGCACGTGGCCGAGGCCGATCGCGACTACGTGGCCAGCGAGATGAGCGCTTTTCTCGGGGCCTGGCTGTCGGCGCTGGCATGCCCGGTAATGAACCGCCCTTTCGTTCCCTCCCTCTCGGGGCCGGTGTGGCGCCGGGAGCAGTGGGTCCGGCTGGCGCTCGGCCTCGACATTCCGGTCGCGCCGGTCCGGCTCGCGCTGCGGCCCGGGTCGCCGATGCCGGCGCCGCCGCCTCCGGGCGAGGCCTGCGTTCGCCTCGACGTCATCGGCCGGGCGGTCATCGGCCACGGGCATCCGCGGCTGCGCGCGCATGCCCGGCGGCTGGCCGATAGCGCCGGCATGGCGCTGCTCGGCGTGTTCTTCGATGCGGACGACGGCCATGCGCGCTTCGTCGGCGCCGACCGCTGGCCCGACCTGTCCGACCGATCGATCGGCGACGCCGTGATGGAGAGCCTGTCATGAGCCTCCGCCCGTCCCGGCCCGTGCTGCTGTGGGGCTCGCCGCTGGACCTGCCCATCGCCGCCGTCTGCACCGCGCTGAGCCGTCTCGGTACGCCGATGTTCCTGGTCGACCAGACGCGCGCCGGCGAGACTTCCATCGAGATCGACATCGAGATCGATGGCGTCCTCGGCGGCTGGATCCAGGTCGGCGACCAGCGCTGCGCGCTGGACCTCGTCCGCTCGGTCTATGCGCGGCCCCAGGACGCGGCCCGCGCGGTCGACGAGGCGCTGGCCTGCTGGCTCGAACTGACGCCGGCGCTGGTCGTCAATCGACTGTCCGCGATGGGATCGAACAGTTCCAAGCCCTACCAGTCGGCGTTGATCGCGAAGGCGGGTTTCGCGGTGCCCGACACGCTCGTGACCAACGACCCCGATGCGCTGCGCGCCTTCTGGCGGCGCCACGGCAGCATCGTCTACAAGTCCAGCAGCGGTGTTCGCAGCATCGTCTCGCGCCTGGCGGCGGACGATGCCGACCGGCTGGCCCGGCTCGCCACCTGCCCGACCCAGTTCCAGGAATACGTGCCGGGCACCGACTACCGCGTGCATGTGATCGGCGACGAGATCCACGGCCACGCGATCGACTCCGAAGCCGATGACTATCGCTATGCGGAGTCAGGCGTTCGACTGCAGCCCTGGCGGGTGCCCGACGAACTCCGGCCCCGGGTGCGCAGACTGGCGGCATCGCTGGGGCTGGTCATGGCCGGGATCGACCTGCGCCGCAGCGCAGAAGGCGACTGGATCTGCTTCGAGGTCAACCCGTCGCCCGGATTCACCTTCTACGATGCCGAGGACGACGAGCCGATCGCGCGCGCCACGGCGCGGCTGCTGACCAAGGGCTGACACGCCACATCCGGTTGCGCAAAGTCATCGCGGCTTTACGGTTCCTTCATCAAATTGCCGCATCGCCGCGCCAATATGCTGGATGCAGAGAAAGGAAGCAGACACATGGCAACCTTCGCATCGTGGCCTGACGACCGCACACCCGAATCCCCCGAAGCCACCGCCGAGACGGCGATCCCTGCGCTGGTGGCGCAGGTCTACGAATCAGCCCCCGCGGAAGAGCGCTGCCGCCTGGTCGAGACGCTGCTGCGCCCCCTGGGCGTGCTGTCGCTGGTGGCCATCGCCAATGGCATCTTCGCCAAGATCCGGTTCCGCAACGCCGGCCAGGATCCGGGCGTGCGCATCGACGATCTTCAGAACGTCGGCGCCGCCGACATGGTGGCGCTGGTCCACCACGCGCAGCAGGTCAGCGTCGAGACCGTCGACGGCCTGGTGCAGCAGCTCACCACCTCGGGCGCACTGGCGGGTTCTGCGGCCGCGGCCCTGCTGATCGGGCTGCTGGTGCAGCGTGCACGGTCCCGGCGCGGCGCGCAGGCCCGGGCCGACGACGGGTCCCTGGACCGTTCCTGAGCGAGCCGCCGGACGCTGTCACCAAGTGCCCGGCAGCAGCACACCGGTATCGACATCGCCGACGTCGGTGCGCCCGCAGAAAGCCATCGTGAGGTCGAGTTCGGTGTGGATGATCTGGAGCGCGCGGCTGACGCCCGCTTCGCCCAGTGCGCCCAGGCCATAGAGCATCGGCCGCCCGATGTAGGTGCCCTTGGCACCCAGCGCCACGGCCTTGAGCACGTCCTGGCCCGAGCGAATGCCGCCGTCCATGTGAACCTCGATGCGGTCGCCCACGGCCTCCACGATGGCAGGCAGCGCACGGATGGACGACTGCGCGCCATCGAGCTGCCGGCCGCCGTGGTTGGAGACGATGAGCGCGTCGGCGCCGGCGGCCACCGCATGCCGCGCGTCTTCGACATCCTGGATGCCCTTGAGCACGAGCTTGCGCTTCCACAGCCGGCGGATCCAGTCGACGTCGTCCCAGTCGAGGGTCGGGTCGTATTGTGCGAAGGTCCAGGCCGACACGGACGCCATGTCCTCGACCCCCTTCACGTGGCCGAGGATGTTGCCGAAGCCATGCCGCCGGGTGCCGAGCATGCCCAGGGCCCAGCGCGGCTTGCTCGCCATGTCGATCAGGTTGCGCAGCGTGAGCCGCGGAGGTGCCGAGAGACCGTTCTTGAGATCCTTGTGGCGCTGTCCGCTGATCTGCAGGTCGAGCGTGAGCACCAGGGCCGAGCAGTTCGCGTCGTGCGCCCGGCGGATCAGGCGCTCGACGAACCAGCGATCGCGCATGACATAGAGCTGGAACCAGAACGGGTGGCCGCCGGTGGCCTCGGCGACGTCTTCGATCGAGCAGATGCTCACCGTGGACAGCGTGAACGGCACGCCGAAGGCCTTCGCCGCGCGCGCCGCCAGAATTTCGCCGTCCGCGCGCTGCATGCCGGTCAGGCCGGTCGGGGCGATGGCGACCGGCATCGCGGCCTCCTGGCCCAGCATGGTGGTGCGGGTGCTGCGATGCGCGAGATTCACCGCCACCCGCTGGCGCAACAGGATGCGCTGGAAGTCGCGCTCGTTGGCGCGGTAGGTGCTCTCGGTCCATGACCCGCCGTCGACGTAGTCATAGAACATCCGGGGCACCCGCTTCCGCGCCAGCACGCGCAGGTCTTCGATGCAGGTGATCGCGTTCATGTCGTGTTCAGCATAGCCGACCGCCGCTTCAACGCACCAGGAACTGCGAAATCCGAGGTGGCGGCCTACACGGGCAGCCATCCGGACGACGCGGCCAGCTTCAGCTGCGAGCAGTCGGTCAGAACCGCGCCGCCGAATAGGGCGCGGGGTCGACCAGCGGCGGACTGCCCTCGATCATCTCGGCCAGCAGCCGGCCGCTCACCGGCCCCAGCGTGAAGCCCTGGTGCGCATGGCCGAAGTTGAACCACAGGCCCGGATGGTTCGGCGCCGGCCCGATCACCGGCTTCATGTCGACCGTGCAGGGCCGATTGCCCATCCAGGGCTCGGGCTCGACCGGCTGCGGCAGATCGAGCAGTTCTCGGGCCGCGGCTTCCGCCTTGTCGAGCTGCACCGGCGTGGCCGGCGCGCCGATGCGCGCGAACTCGGCGCCGGTGGTGATCCGCATGCCCTGCGCCATCGGCGCCAGCACCAGGCCGCGCTCCGCATCCAGCAACGGCAACCGCAGCCCGGGGCCGCCTCGGTAGTGGCGGTGATAGCCGCGCTTGACGAACAGCGGCAGGTGGTAGCCGAGCGGCGCGATGAGCGGGTCGGCCCAGGGCCCGAGCGCCACCACCGCGTGGCGCGCGGCCAGCGGCCCGGCCGCCGTCTGCACCTGCCAGCCGCCGCCCACCGGGCGCAAGCCGCTGGCGTCGGCCTCGACCACCTGCCCGCCGAGTTCGGCGAAGCGCCGGGCGTAGCGCGCCACCAGCGCGCCCGGATCGTTGACCGACCATGGATCCAGCCAATGCAGCGCACCCGCCATGGGCCGGCGCAAGCCCGGCTCGGCGCGCGCCAGCGCGGCGCTGTCGAGCAGCGCATGCCGCACGCCGTAGCGCCGCGCCAGCTCGGCGGCGCGCGCCACGGCCTGCTCCATCGCCGCCGGCGTGCGAAAAGCGAAGTGGTAGCCCTCCTTGCGCACCAGATCGCCGGCGCCGGATTCGTCCATCAGGGCCTGGTGCTCCGTCAGGCAGTGTTCGATCAGCCGGCTGTAGGCCTGGGCGATCGGTGCGTAGCGGGCCGGTGCCGAGGCGTGCCAGTAGCGGGCCAGGCGCGGCAGCACCGCCGGCAGCGCGCTGAAGTGGTAGTTGACGTCGATGCCGCGCTTGAACGCGACATCGAACACACTCGCCCACTCGCGCGGAAAGGCATAGGGCTCCACCGCCTCGCGCTGGATGATCCCGGCATTGCCGTAGGAGGTCTCGCGGCCGGGCGGGCGCCGGTCGACCAGGGCCACCGAGTGCCCGCGCCGCGCGAGTTGCAGCGCCGTGCAGGTGCCGACCATGCCGGCACCCAGGACCAGGACATCGCACGCCATCTGCGCCGCGCCCTTCAGTCGGGCCGGGCCGCGGTGACCGTGACTTCGAGCCGCGCGCCGGGCGCCAGCAGGCTCGCGACCACCGTCGTGCGCACCGGCAGCGGGTCGCGGAAGTGCTGGCGGTACTCGGCGTTGAAGGCGGCGAAGTCAGCGCCGTCGACCAGGTGCACGGCCACCTGCACCACGTCGTCCAGCCCCAGGCCCACCGTGGCGAGCGTGGCGCCGACGCGCCGCAGCACCAGCGCGGTCTGCGCCGCGATGCCCTCCGGGATGCGACCGTCGTCGGCAAAGGGCATCTCGCCCGACAGGAAGACCAGGCCCCTGGCCTGGCGAAGCTTGGAGAACGGAAGTGCGGATGCTGTCATGGGGCGGCTTTGAAATGCGGTCGATTATGGGTGGCTGGGAATATGCAGGCGTGGCAATCTGTTGAACGATGCATTGCGAAAATCACAATGCCCAAAGCGCTTCATCCCTCCCGGTGCAGCACCTCTCTGAGGTGGTCGAGAAAGGCCCGGCATGACCCCGGCAAGGTACGCCCCGCCATCGTCTGGACCTCGAAATGGCGCTCGTTCATCTCGCGGTCGCGCAGCGGGACGCCGACCACCAGGCCGGCCTTCAGCCGGGTGCGCAGCGCCGCTTCGCCGCTGAGCGCGATGCCGCCGCCGGCGGCGGCGAAGGCGATCATGGCGTCGAGCCGGTTGCTCAGGAAGACCGGCTCGCACTGCAGGCCCTGCCGGCTGCAGCTGATGTCGAACAGCTGGCGCAAGGTGGAATACGGGCCGGGCAGCGCCATCGGGTAGCCGACCAGCTGCGACAGCGCCAGCTGGCGCCGCGACGCGAGCGGGTGGTCCTTCGCCATGATCGCCAGGATCGGCGAGGGGTGGCGCAGCTCGACGTTGATGTGGCGCTCGGAACTGGTGCTGAGCGTGACACCGATGTCGACATCGCCGTCGCGCACCAGCTGCGGGATCTCGGCTTGCATGCGGACATCGAGCGCGAAGCGGATGCCGGCGTAGTCGCGCTGGAAATCGGCGATCAGGTTCGGCAGGAACTCGGACGCGAAGCCCTCGGTGCTGGCCACCCGCACCTGCCCCGTCTGCAGCCCGCGCAGCGCCAGGATGTCGTCGGTGACGCGCTCGATGTCCTGCCAGGCGCGCTTGGCGTGCGCGGCCAGCAGTTCGCCTGCTGCATTGGGCACCATGCCGCGCGCCCGGCGTTCGAACAGCAGCGTGTCGAGTTCGCTCTCCAGCCGCGCGATGTGCCGGCTGACCGCCGACGGCGCCACGTTCAGCCGCTCGGCGGCCGCCGTGACCGAGCCGGTGCGCACCACCTCGAGGAAATGGCGCAAGGAGCTTTCCTGCAACACGCGCTGACTGATGTTCCTGGACACGGGATGACCCTGATGAAGATTGCCATTATCGCAATGAAAGGTTTCTAACATTGATATTGCTGGAGGGCATTCGCCTTTCTACGATGAGGCTTCGCTGCCCCTCCCGCCCCATCGCCCCCACCCAGCCATGCACCTCCAACACCTGCGCGCCCTCGGCATCGCCGCCCTTTGCACACTCGGTCTGCACGCCCCCCACGCGATGGCGCAGGACGCCTGGCCGTCGCGGCCGATCACGATGGTGGTGCCGTTCCCGCCGGGTGGCGGCGGCGACGCCCAGGGCCGCCTGCTGGCCCTGAAGCTGGCCGAAAAGCTGGGCCAGAACGTGATCGTCGACAACCGCCCCGGGGCCGGCACCGCCATCGGCGCCGCCTACGTCGCCAACGCCAAGGCCGACGGCTACACGCTGCTGATGAGCTCGGCCTCCACCTTCACGCTGAACCCGGCGATCCGCAAGACGCTGCCCTACGACCCGGTCAAGAGCTTCGAGCCGATCGGCATCGTGAGCCGGGTCGGGCTCGTGATGCTGGCCAACCCGAACGTGCCCGTGAACAACCTGAAGGAGCTGGTGGCGGCCGCCAAGGCCGCCCCCGACAAGTACGCCTATGCCTCCTTCGGTGCCGGCACCAGCTCGCACTTCGCGGCCGAGATGGCGCTGCAGGCGATGGGCATCCGCCTGGTCCACGTGCCCTACAAGGGCAGCGGCCCGGCCATGACCGACCTGATCGGCGGGCAGGTGCCCTTCTCCTTCGACACCGTGACCGCCGCGCTGCCGCAGATCAAGGCCGGCAAGGTCAAGGCGATCGCGGTCACGACGGCCAGGCGTTCGGCGCTGATGCCGGGCGTGCCGACCTTTGCCGAGTCGGGCTTCCCATCGGCCGTGCTCGACAGCTGGGGCATGGTGGTCGCGCCGCGCGGCCTGCCGCCGGCGGTGCATGCCCGGCTCGAGAAGGCGCTGGCCGAGACGGTGGCCGATCCGGCGGTGCGCAAGGGCTTCGCCGAGCAGGGTGTCGAGCCCGGCTTCATCGGCTCGGCCCAGGCCGCCGCCCAGCTCGAGGCCGAGCTGCCGCTGATGCGCGCCGTCGCCGTGCGCGCCAACATCCAGCCGGAGTGAGCCGATGAGCGAAGTTGTCCGTCCCGTCGCGCTGGTCGAGCACTCGGCCGTCGCGCTGCGGCAGATGATCGCCACCCGGGAGATCTCGCCGGTCGAGCTGCTGGCGGCCTGCATCGAACGCATCGAAACCGTCAACCCTTTCGTCAACGCCGTCACCGCGACCTGCTTCGAGCGCGCCCGCGACGAGGCCCGCGCCGCCGAGCGGGCGGTGCTGAGAGGCGAGCCTCTCGGCCTGCTGCACGGACTGCCGCTCGGCGTCAAGGACCTGGAGCCCACGGCCGGCCTGCTGACCACCTTCGGCTCGCCGGCCTTTCGCGGCCACGTGCCGACCCAGGACATCGAACTGGTGGCCCGCCTGCGCCGCGCCGGCGCCATCGTCGCCGGCAAGACCAACGTGCCCGAGATGGGCGCCGGCGCCAATTCGCGCAACCCCGTGTGGGGCGCCACCGGCAACCCCTTCGACCCCCGCCTCAATGCCGGTGGCTCCTCGGGCGGCTCGGCCGCCGCGCTGGCCTGCGACATGCTGCCCGTGTGCACCGGCTCCGACACCGGCGGCTCGCTGCGGATCCCGGCATCGAAGTGCGGCGTGGTGGGCTTCCGCCCCTCGCCCGGTGTGGTGCCGAGCGTGCGCAAGCTGCTGGGCTGGACGCCGATCTCGGTCGTCGGTCCCATGGGGCGCAGCGTCGGGGATGCCTGCCTGCAGCTGGCCGCGACGGCCGGCATGCATGCCGGCGACCCGCTCAGCTATCCGCTCGACCCGCTCGCGTTCCTGCAGCCGCGGGCCGCCGAGCTGGGCCGCCTGCGGGTCGCCTGGACCACCGACTTCGGCAGCTGCGACGTCGACCCGGAGATCCGTGCCACCTTCGCCAGCCGGATCGCGGCGATGCGGCACCTGTTCGCCCGCTGCGACGAGGTGCGCTTCGAGCTCGGCGACGTCCACCGCTGCTTCGACGTGCTGCGCGCCGAAGCCTTCGTCGCCGGCATGCGCGAGGCCTACGAGAAGGACCCTGCGAGCCTGGGCGAGAACCCGCGCGCCAACTACGAGATGGGCGCCGGCATGAGCCTGCTCGACAGCGCCTGGGCGCAGGCCGAGCAGACCCGCATCCTGCAGCGCTTCCAGGCCACCTTCGCCGACTACGACCTGGTGCTGGCGCCGACCACGCCGGTCTCGCCCTTCCCATGGACGCAATCCCACGCCCAGGTGATCGACGGCAAGGCGCAGTCCAACTACTACCGGTGGCTGGCCCTCACCTACGTCACCACGCTGACCACCCACCCCGCGCTGACGCTGCCCTGCGGCACCGATGCCAGGGGCATGCCCTTCGGGCTGCAGGTGGTCGGGCCGTTCCGCGGCGACCTGCAGGTGCTCTCGGCCGCGCTGGCGCTGGAGCAGGCCTTCGCCGCCGACCCGGTGCTGCGCCGACCGCGCCCGGACCTCACCGCGCTGCGGATGACGGAGCCGGCGCTGGACTCGATCGTCACCGCGCCGCCGCCGGCGAACTGGCGCGAGCCCGGCTTTGCCGGCGGCGGTGCCACCTCGGTGGTCTAGGATGAATGCACGGAGACACAAGAAAGAGCCATGACGACTTCCTCGCCCACATCCCAAGCGCTCGACCAGGCGCTGGCGCAAATGCTGGACGCGTTCTCCGCGTCCAACCCCGCCAGCCGCGAGTGCTTCGACATCCATGCGCGCTACCTGCCCGGCGCCAACAGCCGCTCGGTGCTGTTCTACGCGCCCTTCCCCCTCACGATGGCGCGCGGCGAAGGCGCCGTGCTGTGGGACCTGGACGGCCACCGCTACGACGACTTCATCGCCGAGTACACGGCCGGTGTCTACGGCCATTCGGCCCCGGAGATCCGCGCGGCCGTGATCGAGGCCATGGAAGGCGGCATCAACCTCACCGGCCACAACCTGCGCGAAGGCCGGCTCGCGCAGCTGATCTGCGAGCGCTTTGCGCAGATCGAACGGGTGCGCTTCACGAACTCCGGCACCGAGGCCAACCTGATGGCCATCACCGCAGCGCTGCATTTCACCGGGCGGCGGCGGATCGTGGTCTTCTCGGGCGGCTACCACGGCGGCGTGCTGGGCTTCGGTGCGCAGCCGGCGCCGACCACCGTGCCCTTCGATTTCCTGGTGCTGCCCTACAACGACGAAGCTGCCGCGCGCGCCGCCTTTGCGCGCGAGGGGCCGGCCATCGCCGCGGTGCTGGTCGAGCCCATGCTCGGCGCCAGCGGCTGCATCCCGGGCCGGCCCGCCTTCCTGCAAGCCTTGCGAACGCTGGCCACCGACGCCGGCGCCCTGCTGATCGTCGACGAGGTGATGACCTCGCGGCTGGCGCCGCACGGGCTGGCGGCGCAGCACGGCCTCCGGCCGGACCTGACCACGCTGGGCAAGTACATCGGCGGCGGCATGCCCTTCGGCGCCTTTGGCGGGCGCGCCGACATCATGGCGCTGTTCGATCCGCGCAGCGGGCCGCTCGCCCATTCGGGCACCTTCAACAACAACGTGGTGACCATGGCCGCAGGCCATGCAGGCCTGACCCGGCTCTTTCCGCCCGAAGCCGCCGCGGCCCTGGCGGCGCGCGGCGCGGCGCTGCGCGATCGGCTCAATGGCCGCTGCGCAGCAGCCGGCGTGGCGCTCCAGTTCACCGGCATCGGTTCGGTGATGAACGCCCACTTCGCGGCGGGCGAGATCCGGCGGCCGGAAGACCTGGCAGCGGTCGACGCGCGCCTGCGCCAGCTGTTCTTCTTCCATCTGCTCGCGCAAGGCATCTATGCCTCGCCACGTGGCTTCATCGTGCTGTCGCTACCGCTCGAGGACGACGCGATCGCGCGCCTGGAGCAGGCCGTGGGGGACTTCCTGGCGCGTTTCGCGGCGCTGCTGCCGCGGCGCACGACGCCTTGAGGACCTCATTTGCGCGCCAGTTTGGCCGGGTCGACCCGGTCGTAGCCGCTCAGTTCCATGAAGCCCTCGCCGCCCGCGCCACCGGTGACCTTGACCGGACCTTCCCAGTAGACATTGGCGGTGGTCTGGGCGGCATCGAACTCCGCGTCGGCGAGGTGCGGTTTGAGGTGGTAGACCCCCGAAGGCAGCTTCAGGTCCCATTCGACGACATAGCTGATCCGGGTCCGCGGACTGGTCCAGGTGCCGGCGGGCGTCAACACGGTCTCGCCGGCCTTCAGCGGCACCGCCGCCCCGTTGCCATCCGAGACCGTGCCGGCGGTCAGGACGTTTCGGCCTTCCATGTCGAACAGTGCATAGAGCATGACGTCGGAGCCGTCCGCCAGGTGGAGCGCGAACCAGTTCCAGCCCAGGGTCAGGACATCGAACTCACCCCACTGGTGATCGAACCAGACCTCGCCGCGCACCGGCACCTGCTTGCCGGCGATCGAAACCTCGCCCTGCGCCTCCATGCGCGGGCGCGAGTAGTAGTAGCTGATGCCGCTCTGGCCGAAATCGAGCAGGCCCGGCGTGCGGGAATCGGCGGCGCGGTGGGCGACCACCGGGTGGCTGTCCTTGAGGTCGAGCGTGAGCCATGCCCCGTCGAGGGCCGCGCGCACGACGTGGGCCGGACCCGAGCCGGAGACCTGCCAGCCCTCCGGCCTGAAATCGAAGCCCTTCTCGACGGCGTTCGAGGGCATGCCGCCGGTGCGGCTCTGGCTGGTGAAGCGCCGGCCGGATTGAAGATCGGTCAGCGCGGCATGCAAGACCGTGTGCTTGATCAGCCCGTTGGCCACGAAGACCGCGACATGAAAGGCATATCGCTCGCCCGACGTGGCGTTGAGGATGCCGCTGTAGTACCACCACTCCATGCCCGAGCCGTGCGCCCGGTCGTCGGCCGGGAGGTTCAGGGGTGCCAGGGCGGCGGTGCGTTCGACCGGCTGTCCGGGCCCGGCGGCGGCGGCCGCGCCCGATGCCGCCAGCGGCGCCGGCTCGGAGGCCAGGAGATGGTACAGGCCAGCGCCGACCACCGCGGCCACCACCACCAGGGTGGCGAAGAAGATCCACAGGCCCTTCCTGCGCGCCCGCCGCGAACGGCCGCTGCGCCAGCGGCCCGAACCGGAGCGTCGGGAACTTCTGGGGAGATCGTCGGCGTTCATGGCGGGATTTCCTGGGTCGCGAAGTCAGGGGGTGAGCAAGCGTATCAGTTGCATTTGTCACCAACCGACAAAAATTGCCGCGCGCCCTCAACTTTTGCCGCGAATTGCCGATAGACGGGGATTCATTTCCGGCGCGCCTCCATGAACGATCTCAGCTTTCTTGCCGCGGAGCACGATCCGTGGGTCGTCCTCGCTTCGGTGGCGGTGGCGGTCCTGGCGTCCTATGTGACGCTCGACCTGTCGCTGAAGGTCCGCACCCCCGAGGGCGGCGTCAACCGAATGTGGTGGATCGCCGGTGCGCTGGTCATGGGCACCGGGGTCTGGTCGATGCATTTCGTCGGCATGCTGGCCCTCATGCTGCCGATGGACATCGGCTTCACCACCCTGCTGACCTTCGTCTCCTGGCTCGCCGCGGTCGGCGCTTCGGTGATCGCGCTCGGCGTGGCGAGCCACGGCAGGTACAGCCGCCGCTCGATCGCGCTGGCATCGGTCGCGATGGGCGCCGGCATCTGCGCCATGCACTACATCGGCATGGCGGCCCTGGACTTGCAGCCCGGCATCGTCTGGGACTGGCGCCTGGTCGCGGCCTCGGCGGCGATCGCCGTGGCCGCCTCGGCCGCCGCCCTGCTGATCTTCCGGCTGCTGCAGCGCGTGCATGCGCGGCGGCGCTTCGCGATGCAGTTGCTGTCCGCCACCTTGATGGGTGCCGCGATCTGCGGCATGCACTACACCGCCATGGCCGCGGCCGGCTTTCCGGCCGATTCGGTCTGCCTGAGCGCCGACGCGCTGGGCGGGCGAAGCCTGGGCGCCGCGGTCGCCATCGCGACCCTGGTGCTGCTGCTGGGCACGCTGCTCGCGTCCATGCTCGAGGCCAGGCTGCAGCGGGTCGCGCGCCTGCTGTCGCAGTCGCTGCAGGAGTCGAACGCGCGGCTGCAGACCGCCAACGACGAACTGCTCCAGCGCGCCCTGTCCGACCCGCTCACGGGACTGCCGAACCGCAAGCTGTTCGAAGACCGGCTGCGCCAGGCCGTGCACCGCCTCGAACGCGTCAACCAGAAGACGGTGGTCGAACATCTGGCCGTGATGTTCGTCGACCTCGACGGCTTCAAGCCGGTCAACGACACCTTCGGCCACGGCGCCGGGGACCAGATCCTGATCGCCACCGCGCAGCGGCTGATCACCGAGGCCCGCGCGGGCGACACGGTGGCCCGGGTCGGCGGCGACGAGTTCCTGCTCCTGCTCGAAGGCCTGGACGCCATCGAGGACTGCGTCCAGATGGCCAACCGTATCCTGCGCGCCTTCGCCCAACCCTTCGAGCTGGCCGATCGGAAGCTGCGCATCTCGTGCTCGATCGGGATCGCGACGCACTCCCTTCGCGGCGACCCCGAGAAGCTGGTCGCCCACGCCGACGCCGCGATGTACGCGGCCAAGCGCACGGGCGGCTCCAGCCTGGCCTTCTTCGAGCCGCACATGGCCATCGACACGGCCGACCACCTGCAGCTGCAGAGCGACCTGCGCCAGGCGCTGGAAGACAACCAGTTCGAGCTCTACTACCAGCCGAAGATCCACGGCCGGCGCCATCGCATGAGCGGCCTCGAGGCCCTGGTGCGATGGAACCACCCGCGGCTGGGCATCGTCGGCCCCGACACCTTCATTCCGCTGGCCGAGCGCTTCGGCCTGATCGTGCGGCTCGGCCACTGGGTCATCAACGAGGCCTGCCGGCAGGTCGCGGCCTGGAGCGCCGAGGGCCGCCACATGCGCGTGGCGGTGAACCTGTCGGTGCACCAGCTGCGCGAAACCTCGCTGGTCGATTCGGTCGAGGAAGCGCTCAGGCGCTACGGCCTGCTCGGCTCGCAGCTGATCTGCGAGATCACCGAGACGGTCGCGATCCAGGAGCGCGAAGTCACGACCCGGACCTTCGAAGGCCTGGCGCGCATCGGCGTCCACCTGTCGATCGACGATTTCGGCACCGGCTACTCGAGCCTCAGCCAGTTGCGCGACCTGCCGGCGCGGCAGCTCAAGATCGACCGCAGCTTCGTCAAGGACATCGAGTCCAAGGAGGATGCGCGCGCCGTCGTCGAGGCGGTCATCAAGCTGGCGCACGCGCTGCGGCTCACGGTGGTGGCGGAAGGCGTCGAGACCCAGGGACAGCGCGACGTGCTGCTGCGGATGGGCTGCGACGAGCTCCAGGGCTTCTTCTACGCGCGGCCGATGCGGGCCAATGCGGTGCTGGGGTGGTCACTGGACGAGGCGGCGGGACTGGCGCCGGCGCCGTAGCCGCCGGACGCGTGCGGCGTCACTCCCCCGCCGTCGCGGCGTCGCTGACCCAGCTGGCCGAACGCCCGATGCTCTCGAGCAGGTGCTCGGTGAAGGCCCGGACCTTGACGCTGGCACGCGGCGCGGCCCGCACCAGGAAGATGCCGCTCGGCTCCTGGCGCGGCGTGCCTTCGAGGTCGAGCTCGACGATGCGGCCCGCGGCCAGGTCCTCGCCGATGGCCCAGTTCGGCATCAGCGCGATGCCCAGGCCCTGGGCGGCGCACATGCGGCGGGCGTCGCAGTCGTTGCTTTCCAGCGCGAACTGCGGCGGGCGGCGCCAGTCGAAGCCGTCGAGCTCGCGCCAGCCGCGCGCACTGGTGCTGTGCTGGCGGTCGATCAGCCGGTGCCCCGAAAGCTCTTCGAAAGTCCGCGGACGCCCGTGGCGCTGGAGGTAGGCGGGCGAGGCGCCCATGATGTAGCGCTGGCTGCCGATGCGCTGGCAGATCAGGCTGCTGTCGGGCTGGTCGCCGATGCGGATCACGATGTCGAAGCGCTCCAGCACCGGATCGACCACCCGCTCGGTGAGTTCCAGCTCGACGTTGAGCGCCGGATGCTTCTCGAACAGCGAGCCCAGGTGCGGCGCCACGTGGCGGCGGCCGAAGGCCGGCACGCAGCTCACCCGCAGCAGYCCCTGCACGCTGCCGTCGAGCGAGACGACCTCGCTGCGCGCATCGGTCATGTCGTGCAGGATCTTCACCGCCCGCTCGAACAGCAGCGAACCGGCCTCGGTCATCACCAGGGCCCGGGTCGAGCGCGTGAACAGGGGTACGTTCAGGTCCTGCTCGAGGGCGTCGATCTGGCGCGCCACCGAGGACGCGACCAGGCCCTTGCGCCGGGCCACGGCCGAGAAGCTCTTCGCCTGCGCCACGTCGACGAACATGGAGAGGCTTTCGGCAAAGCGGATGGATTCCATTGGTGCGATTTGTGCGGCTGGCGCAAAGGCATTTGGCCTTCATGCCGGATTCCCATGACGAAGCGCAAAGAATAGCATCGACGGGCGCCATCATCAAAAGGACCCGCTGCATGACCCGACCCGAGACAACGCCCCGCCGCTCCCTCATTTCCGCCGGCCTGCTGGTCGGCCTGGCGCTGGCCCTGGCCGGCCCGGCACGGGCCGAGACTTTTCCCTCCCGGCTGGTCACGGTGATCGTGCCTTTCGCGGCCGGCGGCACGGTCGACAAGGTGGCGCGGCAGGTCCAGGAGCCGCTGCGGGCCCGGCTCGGCCAGCAGGTGCTGATCGACAACCGGGGCGGTGCCGGCGGCACCATCGGCATGGCGGCGCTGGCCAAGAGCGCGCCCGACGGCTACACGGTCGCCCTGGTGTTCGACTCCTACGCGACCGAACAGCACATCTACCCGAAGCTGCCCTACGCGACCTTGCGCGACTTCAGCGGCGTCAGCTACGTGGCCCGCTCGCCGATGGTGCTGGTGGTGCCGGCCGCCTCGCCCTACAAGACGCTGCAGCACTACGTGGCGGCGGCCAAGGCGAAGGGCGCGGTGTCGTACGCCTCGGTCGGCGCCGGCAGCTCGAACCATCTGGCGGCCGAACTGTTCCACGAAACCGCGGGCAGCCAGGGGCTGCACGTGCCCTTCAAGGGCGGCGGCCCGGCCCTGACCGACCTCATGGGCGGCCATGTCGATTCGATGATCGCCAGCCTGCCGCTGGTGCTGCAGCAGGTGCAGAGCGGCAAGCTGCGGGCGCTCGCCGTGACCTCGCCAAAGCGCAACCCGGCACTGCCCGAGGTGCCGGCGATGGCCGAGACCTACAAGGGCTTCGAGGTCTATTCCTGGGTCGGGATGGTGGCCCCCGCGAAAACGCCCGCACCGGTGCTCGACAAGCTGTCCGCCGACATGACCGCCACCCTGCGCGAGCCGGAAGTCGCGAAGCGGCTCGCGGACGGCGGCTTCGAAGTGGTGGCCGGCGGCCGCGACGCGATGAACCAGCTGATCAAGAGCGAAAGCGAACGCTGGGGCCGCCTGATCCAGGCTCGTAAGATAGTCGCCGAATGACCACCGATGCGGGTGCTGGCCGTCTCCAGTCCTTCAGCTTCGAAAACCGCGCACAGCGTGTCCTGTTCGGCCATGGCTGCCTGGCGCAGGTCGCCGACGAACTCGCCCGGATGGGCGCACGCAAGGCGCTGGTGCTGTGCACGCCGCCCCAGCGCGCCCAGGCCGAGCGCGTGGCCGACCTGCTCGGCGCCAGCGCGGCGGGCATCTTCGACGGTGCCGTGATGCACGTGCCGATCGAAAGCGCACGCGCCGCGCGCGAGGCGGCCGCGCGCCTCGGCGCCGACGCCGCGGTGGCGATCGGCGGCGGCTCCACCGTCGGACTGGGCAAGGCCATCGCGCTCGAATCGGGGCTGCCGATCCTGGCCATCCCGACCACCTACGCGGGCTCCGAGATGACACCGATCTTCGGCCTGACCGAGAACGGGCTCAAGCGCACCGGCAAGGATCCGCGCGTGCTGCCGCGCACCGTCATCTACGACCCGGCCTTGACGCTGGGGCTGCCGGTCGGCCTGTCGGTGGTCAGCGGAATCAACGCCATCGCGCACGCGGCCGAAGGGCTCTACGCGGTGGACGGCAACCCGGTCTGCGACCTGATGGCGGTCGAGGGCATCGCCGCGCTCGGCCGCGCCCTGCCCGGCATCCATGCCAATCCGGCCGACACCCAGGCCCGCCGCGACGCGCTGTACGGCGCCTGGCTGTGCGGCACCGTGCTGGGCAGTGTCGGCATGGCGCTGCACCACAAGCTCTGCCATACCCTGGGTGGCAGCTTCAACCTGCCGCATGCCGAAACCCACACCATCGTGCTGCCGCATGTGCTGGCCTACAACGCCACGGCCGCGGCCGGCGCTATGCAGCGCATCGCCGCGGCGCTGAACGCCGCCAGCGCGCCGCAGGCGGTCCATGCGCTGGCGCTGGCCAACGGCGCACCGGTCGGGCTGAAGCAGATCGGCATGCGCGAGCAGGACCTCGACCGCGCCTGCGAGCTGGCGCTGCAGAACGCCTACGCCAACCCGCGCCCGGTCGAGGCACAGGCCCTGCGGCAACTGCTGCAGGATGCCTTCGACGGCGTGGCGCCGCGGATCTGATGGCCTCGCCCGGCGCCGCGCCCACCCCGTTCGCGCGCCAGCTCGCGCAGCAGTACGGGGTCGACGACGTGCCGGCCTCGCGCTCGCCCGGCCTGTCGCTCGACATGGCCAGCATGCACCACGCGCAGCCGCATCTGTTCGTGCTGGACCCGCTGCCGGCCGAGGACGCCTTCGTCGTCAGCGTGGAACTGGCACGGGCCGGCAGCCGGCGCTTCTTCCAGGGCAATGCCCAGACCCATCTCGGCCTGCTGGAGCGCGGCGCGGTCCATATCTCCGACCTCGCCGAGCGGCCGTCGGCCTACGTGTGCAGTCCCTTCCATTCGGTGCTGTTTCGCCTGCCGCGCGCCGCGATGGACGACTTCGCGCGCGAAAGCGGCGGCCTCGCGATCGCCGCGCTGGAATGCACCCCGGGCGTGACCGACCCGGTGCTGGCCGGCATCGCGGCGGCGCTGCTGCCGGCGCTGGAGCGGCCGGCCGAGGCCTGCAGGCTGTTCCTCGACCACATGGCGCTGGCGCTGTGCGCGCACCTCGCCAGCACCTACGGCGGCGCCCGCAGGCGGCCGGCGACCGTGGCCGGCCTGGCGCCCTGGCAGGAGCGGCGCGCCAAGGAACTGCTGTCCGGAAACCTCACGCGCCAAGTCTCGCTGGCGGAAGTCGCGGCAGAGTGCGCGCTGTCGCGCGGCCACTTCAGCAAGGCCTTCAAGGCGACCACCGGGCACTCGCCGCATGCCTGGCTGATCGAGCGCCGGATCGAGGCGGCGCGGCAGATGCTGCAGGCGTCGACCGCCTCGCTGTCGGAGATCGCGATCGCCTGCGGCTTCGCCGACCAGAGCCACCTGACGCGCGTCTTCGGCGCCCGCGTGGGCAGTTCGCCCGCGCAATGGCGGCGGATGCGCCGCCACTGACCGAACAGGTTCTCAGGCCGCCGGCAGGATGTCCGGCAGCAGCGGCCGCTGCAGGCGGGCCCGCCACCACTTGAGCGCCTCCCCCACGGCGGTGCCGGTCTTCCAGGCCAGCCAGAAGCCTTCTTCGGGCCGCGCCTCTTCGAGCGACAGCTCGACCAGATCGCCGCGCGCCAGCGCCGCCCGCACGCAGGCGCGCGGCAGGAAGCCGTGGCCCAGTCCCTCGGCCTGGAGAGCGATCTTGGCCGCCATCGATGGCACGGTGATGCGCCGCTGCCCGGCCAGCAGGCCGATGGTCCGGTCGGACATCGAGCGGGCGCCGTCGCCGACCACCACCGCGGTGTGGTCGAGCAGGTCGGCGCGGGTCAGCGGCCGCTGCAGCATCGCCAGCGGATGGGTGGGTGCGACGCAGAAGGCGAAGTCGAGGCTGCCCACCGACACCGCCTTGTAGCCGCCGCCCCCGGGCCCGTCGCCGGCAGCGACGATCAGGTCCGCGCGGCCGTCGCGCAGCGCCTCCCAGGTGCCGGTCAGCGTCTCGCAGGCGATCCGCAGGCGGGTGCCGCAGTTGAGGTCCTCGAAGGCCCGGATGTCGTGGCTGAACGCCGAGGTCGGGATGAGCGAGTCGTGCACCAGCCGCAGTTCGGCCTCGAATCCGGTGGCGATCTGGCGCATGCGCGATTCCAGGTCGGCGGCGGCCGCCACCAGCCAGCGCCCTTCGCGCAGCATCTCGTGGCCCGCGGCCGTGAGGCTGACGCGCGGACCCTGCCGCACGAAGAGAGCGATGCCCAGCTGCTCCTCGAGGCGCCCGATGGCGTACGAGATGGTCGAGGGCACCTTGTGCAGGCGCTCGGACGCGGCGGCGAACGAGCCGTGGCGGGCGATCGCATCCACCAGTTCGATGGCTTCGAGGCTGAGCTTCAGCACGGGGGGTTCCTTCGCTTTGAATGATCGAAATTATCGATCATTGAAGCCGAAAATTGTCAGCATATGGCCATATCGTGGCGAGATACTAGGCGCACTGAATCGTGAATTTCATCGAACGAAAACCCCGAAAGGAACGCCCATGATCGAACTCCGCAAGGCAGACCAACGCGGCCTCGCCGACCACGGCTGGCTCAAGTCGCGCCACACCTTCTCTTTCGGCCACTACCATGACCCGAAGCAGCAGGGCTTCTCCGACCTGCTGGTGATCAACGACGACCGGGTGGCGCCCGAACAGGGTTTCGGCACCCACCCGCACCGGGACATGGAGATCATGTCGTACGTGCTGGACGGTGCGCTGGAGCATCGCGACTCGATGGGCACGGGCTCGGTCATCCGCCCCGGCGACGTGCAGCTGATGAGCGCCGGCACCGGCGTGCGCCACAGCGAGTTCAACCATTCGAAAAGCGAGCCGGTGCACTTCCTGCAGATCTGGCTCGTGCCCTCGGTCCGCGGCGCGGTGCCGCGCTACCAGCAGGTGCACTTCGGCGCCGCCGAGAAGCGCGGCAAGCTGCGCCTGATCGTCTCGCCCGACAGCGCGCAAGGCTCGCTATCGGTGCACCAGGACGCCCGCGTGTACGCCGGGCTCTTCGATGGCGCCGAGAGCGCCACCTTGCAGCTCGCCCCCGACCGCTACGCCTACGTGCATGTGGCGCGGGGCAGCGTCGAGGTCAACGGCGAGCGCCTGGGCCAGGGCGACGGCGCCCGGATCCGCGACGAGCGCGCGCTCAGGTTCGCGAAGGGCGACCAGGCCGAGGTGCTGGTGTTCGACCTGCGGCCGCGCGAACGGCCTTCGATGTAGGCGGACAAACGCACTACAGTGCGGGGATGTCACCGGTCCAGAAGCACCTGATCATCCACGGCACCGTGCAGGGCGTGGGCTACCGCTGGTCGATGGCCCAGGCCGCCGAGGCGCTGGGGGTGCGCGGCTGGGTGCGCAATCGCCGCGACGGCACGGTGGAGGCCCTGGCCGTCGGCGATGCCGCGGCGGTGGAGGCGCTGGTGCGGTGGGCGCAGCGCGGTCCGCCTGAGGCGCGCGTCGATCGGGTCGACGTGCTGGTGCCGCGCGATCCGGCCGGGGCGCCCGAAGGATTCGAGCAGCGGGCTACCGTGTGACGCCCTGAGTCGTCGACGGCCGGCTACGCCGCCTCGCCGAACACGATGCGGGCCGTGGCGGCGGCTTCTTTCCAGACCGCATCGCGATTGCCCGAATAGGTCGGCGCCGGCGCGACCGCGACGACCAGCACGTTGACGGTGGCGCCGCTGTAGTGCGCCCGAAGCAGCACCTTGCGCTGGGTCGCCGCGGTGACGGCACGAACTTCGACGCCGTCCATCGGCTTGAGGGGCACGTCTTCGCCCGGCGCCTCCAGGTGCTTGTCGATGTCCGGCAGGCCCAGCATGAAGCGTTGGCCGATCTTGAATTCGAAGCCCACCGGGGCGCGAAGCTCTACCGAGAACGCCGGCAGCTTGCGCGGCCGTGTGAGAAGTTCCTGCTTGTCAATATGCATGGCGGCGAGTCTATGAGCTTCGAGCCGGGGCGGGAAGGGATCGCGCGAACCCATTGCACAATCTGTCAATTTCTTCCGGGCAGCGCATGCGAATCCACGAACTCCAACGGCGAATGCGGGACGCCGGCGCCGGCCCCCTCCACGAACACCGGATCCTGCGGCTGTGGTCCCATGCATTGCCCAGGGACAGCGGCCGGCGCCGGCCGGACACTTTCTTTCCGTCGTCGCTGCTGGCCGCCCTGCCGGCCATCGAAGCCGAGCTGGCGGGACTGGCGCGCATCCACGCGGTCCATCCCGGCGCCGATGGTTCCGAACGGCTGCTGGTCGCGCTCGCCGACGGCCAGACCGTCGAGAGCGTGCTGCTGCCGCGGGACGGCCTGTGCGTCTCGTCGCAGGTCGGGTGTGCCGTCGGCTGCCAGTTCTGCATGACCGGCCGCGACGGCTTGCAGCGCCAGGTCGGGAGCGCCGAGATCGTCGCCCAGGTCGCCCTGGCGCGCGCGCGGCGCCCGGTCCGCAAGGTGGTGTTCATGGGCATGGGCGAGCCGGCCCACAACCTGGACAACGTGATCGAGGCGATCGACCTGCTCGGCACTGCCGGTGACATCGGCCACAAGAACCTGGTGTTCTCCACCGTCGGCGATCCCCGCGTGTTCGATCGGCTGCAGCAGGAACGCGTGAGGCCGGCGCTGGCCCTTTCATTGCACACGACCAAGGCCGCGCTGCGCCGCAAGCTCCTGCCGCGGGCGCCGAACCTCGCGCCCGAGGAACTGGTCGCCGCCGGCGAGCGCTATGCCCGCGCGACCGGCTACCCGATCCAGTACCAATGGACGCTGCTGGAAGGCGTCAACGACGGGGAGGACGAGCTGGAAGGCATCGTCCGCCTGCTCGCCGGCAAGTACGGCGTGCTGAACCTGATCCCTTTCAACGCGGTCGACGGCGTGCCCTTCGGTCGTCCGACCTGGGAGCACTGCAAGCAGATCGCCCGCACGCTGCACGAGCGCGGCATCCTCACCAAGCTGCGCTACTCGGCCGGCCAGGATGTCGATGGCGGCTGCGGCCAGCTGCGGGCGCGCGCGGCCCAGGTGCCGGTGCAAGCGTTGGTGCGAAGAGTGCCGTAGGTCCGTCTTCGGCTCAATGCGGCGCGACCGCCTCCGCCAACTGGCGCAGCAGCGCGCCGCCGTCGCCCCGCCAGGCGCTGCCGTGCATGCAGGCCAGCACCTGCGGCGCGTGCGCGGCCAAGCCGGCCAGCAGCGCCGCCGTCTGCGGCGCGTGGGCGAAATAGTCCATCTGCTGGCGGAAGGCTTCGCTGGGGCCGAGGATGTCGGCCTCGGTCAAGGCCTGCTCGCTCGGCCCCGACTGCGTGAACAGGTCGCCGCAGAAAAGGGTCCGGGTGCGGGTGTCCATCATCAGCCCGCATTCCCAGCCGTGCGGCACATGGGGCATGTCGAACCAGCGCACCGTGTGGGCGCCCAGCGCCAGTTCTTCGCCATCGGCCAGCGCACGCGGCGGCCGGTCGGCCAGGTCGCCCATCGAGACCATGGCCGCGACCTGCCCGCACAGCGGGACGGCGTGCGGCGCGGCGGCCAGCAGCAGGTTCATCGCGCCGCATTCGTCGGCCTCCACGTGCGACAGCGCCAGGTAGCGCAGCCGCTCGATCGGCATCACGCGCCCGATCGCCTCGCTCACCAGCGGGAACAGCTGGCGCGGACCGGTGTGGAACAGCAGCGGTTGGTCGTCCACCAGCAGGTACTGGTTGAAGCTGAAGCGCTGGCCATCGGGCAGCGGCACGGGGGTGTTGATGCGGTAGATGCCGGTGGCGATTTCCTGCACGTTGGTGCCGGCGGTGGCGTTGGTGATCATGCGGGGCTCCTTGGGTGAAAGACGGCAGGTTGTGTCGCCATGCCGCGCAGCGTGGCGGCCCTATGCTGCGCCCCATGCCGGCCGTCATGCAAGTGGAACAAGGCCGGGTTCGATTCGAGGTTCTTGTTCGGGGCGGGCTCAGCTGAACAGCGCACCGTCGAGCGCGCTGCGCACGGTGCGCACCGTGAGAACCGCCAAGGCGACGCTCAGCAAGCCCAGCAGTACCGCGGCGAGCACCCCGTGCGGCCCGCTGGCGCGGAAGTCCGCGTACTTCAGCGCCGCGTTGGTCAGCGCGGCCATCGGGAAGCCGATCGCCCACCAGGCCGCAGAAAACCCGATGCCGCGGCGGAACACCTTGGGCGCCACCACCGCGAACATGAACAGCGCGAAGTAGAAGAGCAGCGCGGCGAACCGGTCGATGCCGCCGATGATGTTGACGTAGGCCAGGAAGCCGACCGCGAAGGGCGCCACCAGGATCATCAGCGACGGCGTCATGGCCGGCACCAGCGGGTCGCGATGCACCAGCCGGCTGACGATCATCGCGAACAGCACCAGCGCCAGCACGGCGCCGACAGCGCCCGCGAACAGGTTGATCTCGGAGGCCCAGGCCATGGGCATGTGGCCGCCGGTGACGGCGATGTCCAGCGTCGCAACGCCCGGGATCAGCCAGGCCGGCATCGCGTGCGAGGCGTCGACCTGGCCCTTGAGCAGGCGCGACACGGCGACGAAGCTGAGCGCGAAGGCCGCCAGCACGCCGATGGTCCAGGTCGCCCGCGCCGCCGCCGCGCTGTAGGGCTCGACGACTGCCGACAGCAACAGCACCGAGATCGCGATGGTGCCGAAGAAATTGCCCGCCACCGGGTGCTGGAACTCCGCCCGCACGGCCTGCGGATGCTGCGCGAGTTTCGTCAGGTAGCCGAGCGCGACGAGCACGAAGACGCCCAGCGCGAACGCGCCGATGGCTTCGCCGACGAAGGCCGGCGCGCCGAACCGGTCGTGCGCCAGTCGCCAGGCCAGGGCCAGCCCCGAGAGGCCCATGACCGAGGCGAACAGGTTGACGGGCAGGTTCCGTACCGATGACTTTCCGGACGGTTCGACGATCGGGCGGGACGGGTCCATCGATGGGGCTTGCATGGGGCTCCTTTGGCAGAATTTGCAGGTGCAGTTAGTTTCTGCCAAACTCCGCCGTGCTCCATGCCCCGCTGCGGGCCTTTCCTGCCAATCTGTGAGCTTTCTCGGCCATGCGCATCGCCATCCTCGCTTTTCCCCGGGTCCAGCTGCTCGACGTGGCCGGGCCGGCGGACGTGTTCGCCGAGGCCGCGCGCCAGCTCGGGCGGCCCGCCGCCTACCGGGTGCAGGTGATCGGCACCGGCGCCGGCCTGCTCAGGAGCAGCAACGGCCTGCGCCTGGCCGTCGACGCGACCGTGGCGACCCAGCGCGGGCGCATCGACACCTTGCTGGTCGCGGGCAGCCCCGACATCGAGGACATGGCCGGCGACCCGGCGTTGTACGACTGGCTGCGCCGCCAGTCCCGTACCGTGCGGCGCTATGGCTCGGTCTGCAGCGGAGCCTTCGTGCTGGCGGCCGCCGGGCTGCTCGATGGCAAGCGGGTGGCGACCCACTGGAACGCCACGGCCCGGCTGGCGGTGGCCTGCCCGCTGGCCAGCGTCGAGCCCGACGCCATCTATGTGAAGGACGGCAAGCTCTTCACTTCCGCCGGCGTGACGGCCGGCATGGACCTGGCCCTGGCGATGGTGGAGGAGGACCACGGCCGCGAACTCGCGCTGCGCGTGGCGCGCGAGCTGGTGATGTTCCTCAAGCGCCCCGGTGGCCAGAGCCAGTTCAGCGCCCACCTGGCGGCGCAGACGGCCGAGCGCTCCAGCGTGCGCGAGGTGCAGGCGCATGTGCTGGCGAACCTGAAGGACGACCTGTCCGTGCCCGCCCTGGCCCGCCACGCCGGCATGAGCGAAAGAAGCTTCGCGCGGACCTTCCGCAGCGAGGCCGGGACCACGCCCGCGGAGTTCGTCGAGAACGCGCGCATCGACGCCGCCCGCCGCCTGGCCGAAGCGTCGGACCTGCCCGCCAAGCGGCTCGCGGATGCCGTCGGCTATGCCAATGTCGACGGCTTCAGGCGCGCCTTCGGCCGGCGCCTGGGTGTGAGCCTGGTGGAATACCGGCGGCGCTTCGCGACCTGATGGCCGCCGCCGTGCGCGCACGTCAGAATGCGGGTCGGCCCACGCTTGCTCCAGGAGTTGCCATGGATTCGATGCCCCCCAGCGCCGTCGTCGGAAGGCGGCTTGCAATGAAGCGCAAGTTCGCGCGCGCCCGGGCCGTCCCGGCAGCCGCGACGGGCGCGCAGGCCATCGGCACCACCGCCTTGGGCTCGATCGCTGTCGGCGCCCTGGCTTTCGGCGCCCTGGCCATCGGTGCCTTGTCCGTCGGCCGGCTCTTCGTCGGCCGGGCTCGCATCCGGCAGCTGGAGATCGACGAGCTCGTCGTGCGCCGCGTTCGTGTCATGGAGCCGCTCGCGGCACCAGCGACACCCGCCCCGGCGGACACGGCCTGACGGTCGATTGGCGCTACGCCGCCGCGGCCGGTGCAGCAGCGCGGCCGTCGTGGTCGTCGTGGCCGGCGTCCAGTTCCAGCGCCAGGAAGTGATGCACCACCGGCGCCTCCGGCCCGATGTGGAAGCGCACCGCCTCGTGCTGCAGGTCGGCGTCGGCTTTCGACACCCGCTGGTGCTGGCGCAGGTGCTCGGCCCACGACTCGACCAGGAACCACTCCATCAGGCGCTCGGGCTCGCGGGTGTGCTCGGTGATGCCCCAGGCGTAGGCGCCGTCGCGGCGGCGCTCCATCGACATCGCCTTCAGGGCCTGCAGGAAGGCCGGCCGGTCTTCCTTGCGGATGCGGTATTCGATCTGCACCATGACCGGCCCGCGGTCGTTCGCGACCGGCGCGTCGAGCAAGGGTTCGGGCCAGTGGTTGGAGGCCTGCAGGTCGGCTTCGCCGGTCGGCAGCCGCACGCGATGGAAGACGAAGGCCACCACCGTCAGGCCCGCCGCGCCGACCAGCAAGGTGGCCGGCACGCCCATCTTCTGCGCCACCAGGCCCCAGCCGAGGCTGCCCGCGGCCATGGCGCCGTTGAAGACGGTCAGGTAGATCGCCAGGCCGCGGCCGCGCACCCAGTTCGGCAGCACGCCCTGGGCGACGCCGTTGAGCGTGGTGAGCGCGATGATCCAGCCGCCGCCCAGCACCAGCATGAGCAGCACCGCCGCCCATTGCGGCGGCGCGCCGGCGAGCACCCCCATCACCCCCGCCGACAGCAGCGAGGCCAGCAGCACCAGGCCATCGGCGTCGAGCTTGGCGCGCAGCCGCGGCAGCAGCAAGGCGCCGAGGATCGCCCCGACGCCCACGGCGCCCAGCATCAGGCCGTAGAAGCCCGCCGTGCCGCCGAGCATCCGGCGCGCCACCAGCGGCAGCAGCGCCCAGACCGAACTCGCAAACAGGAAGAACACCGCCGCACGCAGCAGCACCACGTGCAGCTCGCGGCTGGCGCGGGCATAGCGCAGGCCGGCCCGGAAGGCGCCGAAGAACTGCTCCGACAGGCCGGTGTCGGGCGTCGCTGGACGCTTCCACCACAGCAGCGCGGCAATCACGAACACATAGCTCAGCACGTCGGCGCCGTAGGCCGCGGCGGCGCCGAAGCTCGCCAGCAGCAGGCCGCCGGCCGCCGGCCCGATGGCGCGCGCGATGTTGATGCCGAGCGAGTTCAGCGCCACCGCGTTCTTGAGGTCGGCGCGCGGCACCAGCTCGGGCACGATCGACTGCCAGGTCGGCCCCATCAGCGCGGCGCCGATGCCGCCGACGAAGGTCAGCGCGATCAGGTACTCGACGGTCAGCGACTTGGTGCTCGCGAGCAGCAGCAGCGTGCCGCTGACCGCCGCCAGCATCAGCTGGATGAAGATCAGGAAGCGGCGCCGGTCGAGGATGTCCGACAGCACGCCGGCCGGGATCGCGAGCAGGAAGATCGGCAAGGTCGCCGCGGTCTGGACCAGCGCCACGGCGGTCGGGCTGGCCGACAGCTCGGTGACCATCCAGGCGCTGGCGACGTCGCGCATGAAGCTGCCGACATTGCCGAGCACGGTGGCGGCCCACAGGACCGCGAAGACCGGCTGGCGCAGCGGCGCGAAGCTGCCGGACGCTGCCGGCACTGCCGGCGCTGGTTCAGCGCTCATGGCGCTCGCTCAGGTCGTGCCAGGCGACCAGCAGGAAGCCGCCGACCAGTCCCCAGTGCTCGAAGAAGGCATTGGCGACCATGAAGCGCTCGGGCATCGCGAGCTCCCAGAAGCGGTTGGCGACGAAGGTGGCCATCAGCGTGAAGCCGGCCAGGCCCAGGGCGCCGAGCCAGCGGTGGAAGCCCGTCAGGATCATCAGCGCGGCGCCGAACTCGAAGACGATCACGGCCGCCGCCAGCGGCCCGGCCGGCGACAGGCCGAAATGGTTCATCTCGGCGACGGCCGACGCGAAATCCGTCGCCTTGTTGAAGCCGCCCTGCAGATAGGCGGCGCACAGGAACAGCAGTGCCAGCCAGTGCACGGCCGGATGGGTGAAGATCCGGCGCATCACACCGCCCAGCAGGCGCAACCCAAAGCGCCCCAGAAGCTCTTGAGATCGGCCACCGGCAGCCGGCTCGACCACGCGGTCGCGTGCCGGTGGCCGTGCAGGTTGCAGTCGTTGGCGCAGGCGCACTCGGCCGCCAGGCGGCGCACGGTCGCCTGCAGCGGCCGGCCCTCCTTGTCGCCCCAGCCCGCGTAGCCGCCGAAGCTGCGCACCGGCGACCAGTCGGGCATGGCCGGCGGCGGCGCGCCCTCGTCCTGCCCGGCGAACTCGCCGGCGCCCCAGACCACCTTGCCGCCGACCATCGTGAGCAAGGCCGTGGTGTCGGCGATCTCGGATTCGGGGCAGGCGAAGAAGTCGCGGTCGGGCACCACCAGGTCGGCCAGCTGCCCGACCTCGATGCGGCCCTTCTTGCCCACTTCGTTGGAGAACCAGGTCACGTTCTCGGTCCACATGCGCAGCGCCGCTTCGCGGTCCAGGCAGTTGCGCTGGGGCGTGATCCGCAGGCCGCCGACGGTCTTGCCGGTGACCAGCCACGACAGCGACACCCACGGGTTGTACGAGGCGACGCGGGTGGCGTCGGTGCCGGCCGAGACCTTGACGCCCTTCTCGAGCATCCGCTTCACGGGCGGCGTCGCCTCGGCCGCGGCGGCGCCGTAGCGCTCGACGAAATACTCGCCCTGGTAGGCCATGCGATGCTGCACCGCGATGCCGCCGCCGAGCGCCGCGATGCGGTCGATCGACTTCTCGGAGATCGTCTCGCAGTGGTCGAAGAACCAGTTCAGCCCGGCCAGCGGCGTGTCGCGATTCACCTTCTCGAAGACGTCGAGCGCGCGCTCGATGGTCTCGTCGTAGGTCGCGTGCAGCCGCCAGGGCCACTTGTTCTGCACCAGCACCCGCACCACCTCCTCCAGCTCGCCCTCCATCTCGGGCGCCATGTCGGGGCGCGGCTGGCGGAAGTCCTCGAAGTCGGCGGCCGAGAACACCAGCATCTCGCCGGCGCCGTTGTGGCGGAAGTAGTCGTCGCCCTGCTTGTATTTCGAGGTCGCGGTCCAGTTGAGGAAGTCCTGCTTCTCCTGCTTGGGCTTCTGCGTGAACAGGTTATAGGCCAGCCGGATCGTGAGCTGGCCGGCGTCGGCCAGCTGCTGGATCACCTGGTAGTCCTCGGGGAAGTTCTGGAAGCCGCCGCCGGCGTCGATCGCGCCGGTGACGCCGAGCCGGTTCAGCTCGCGCATGAAGTGCCGGGTCGAATTGAGCTGGTAGTCGAACGGCAGCTTCGGCCCCTTGGCCAAGGTCGCATAGAGGATGCTCGCGTTCGGCTTGGCCAGCAGCAGCCCGGTCGGGTTGCCGGCGCTGTCGCGCACGATCTCGCCGCCGGGCGGGGCCGGCGTTTCCTTGGTGTAGCCGACGGCCCGCAGCGCGGCGCCATTGAGCAGCGCCCGGTCGTACAGGTGCAGCAGGAACACCGGGGTGTCGGGCGCCACGGCGTTGAGCTCCGCGATGGTCGGCAGCCGCTTCTCGGCGAACTGGTGCTCGGTGAAGCCGCCCACCACCCGCACCCATTGCGGCGCCGGCGTGATCGCCACCTGGCGCTTGAGCATGGCCATGGCGTCGGCCAGGCTGCGCACGCCGTCCCAGCGCAGCTCGAGGTTGTAGTTGAGGCCGCCGCGGATGATGTGCAGGTGGTTGTCGATCAGCCCGGGCAGCACCGGGCGGCCGCGGAGGTCGACGACCCGGGTGCCGGCGGCGGCCAGCGGCAGAATGTCCTCGCTGTGGCCCACATGGGTGAAGCGGCCGTCGCGGATCGCGACCGCGCTGGCCGTCGGGTTGCTGCGCGCCAATGTCGTGAAGCGGCCGTTGTGCAGGATGAGCTCGGGGGCACCGGTGTCGACCATGTCGGATTTCCTGGGAGAGAGTGGCTGGGCCGCCGCCTGGCCGGCGAGCGCGGCGCCGAGCGTGCCGAGAAACAGCCGGCGGCGTCGAGGATCGAATTCGGCCGTCATGGGGTGTCGCGGTGCGCCGCCGCCGAGTCGGCCGCGGCGACGTCCACGGTCTTCGCGCATTGAGGCAGCTCCCCGAACATGTGGGGCTTGACCTGGTGCTGCAGCCACGAGCCGGCGGCGTGGGACGGCTCGAGCAGGCGCTTGACCAGCGGCGGCAGCTGCTCGCCGGCCAGGATGCCGAGCAGGCCCACCAGCGCGATGATCGGCGGCGCCGGCGAGCGCACGCTGAACAGCGCATAGATCACGCCGACCAGGATGCCGAGCGCCAGCGAGACGAGGTAAGCCTTCATGGCCCGGCCCGCCCGCTCAGCCTTCGTGGGCGCCGAACATCGACTGGGCGTAGATGATCCCGAGCCCGTAGGCGCCGCCGAACTTCTTGGCGATGCCGGTGGTCATCTCGTAGGTGTCGGTGCGGGCCCAGTCGCGCTGCAGCTCCAGCAGGTACTGCAGCGAGGTCATGGGCTGGGCGCCGGCCTGCACCATGCGGTCCATGGCACGGTCGTGGGCCTCGGCCGAGACGTCGCCGCAGGCGTCGGCGATGACATACACCTCGAAGCCCTGGTCGAGCGCGGACAGGGCCGGGCCGACGATGCAGACGCCGGTCCAGAGCCCGCACAGCACGATGCGCGACTTGCCGATCTCGTTGACCCGCTTGATGACGGCGGCGTCCTCCCAGGTGTTCATCGAGGTGCGATCGAGCATCGCCTGGCCCGGGAAGGCGGCTTTGATCTCGTCGAACATCGGGCCCGAGAAGCTCTTCTCGGCCACGGTCGTGAGGATGGTCGAGGCGCCGAAGCCGGCCGCCGCATGCGCCACCAGCGCCGCGTTGTTGCGCAGCGTGACGGCCTCGATCGAGTGCGTCGCGAACGCCATCTGCGACTGGAAATCGATCATGACCAGGGTGTGGTCGGTGGGGGTGAGCAGCTTGGCGCCGGGGGCGGGCTTGGCGGTGATGGGCATGGCGGTGTCCTTGGTGGAGGGGGAGCAGGTCTGCGGCCCCCGAGACTAAGGCACGCCGGCTTCCCTGGCTTGAACAATGCGGCGCCGCTTTTTCGAATCGTGCGGTCGCGACTCCCGCACCAGCACCCCGAGTCAGGCCACTTCGCCCGGCACCCGGTAGTGGTAGCGATAGCGATCTTCGAAGCCCAGCTCGGCGTACAGGCGGCGCGCCGCCTGGTTCTGCTCCCTTACCTGCAGGTACGCGGATGTCGCGCCCGCTTCGCGGCCCCAGTGCATCAGCGCCTGCGTCAGCGCACGACCATGGCCGCGGCTGCGCCGGCCCGGGCTCACCACGATGTCGTAGAGACCCACCGCGCCGCGCTCCAGCACGGCGAGCCCGAAGCCGATCGCATCGCCCTCGTCGTGGAGGGTGGCGAAGGCGGCCGGCCAGGCGATGGCGCGCACCATGCCATGGTGCAGTTGGTCCTGCGGCGGCGCCACGCCGTTGGCCGCGGCGATGCCTTCCAGCCAGGCCGGTGACGGCACGCTGTCGATGCGCACCCCAGGCTGCGGTGCCGCGCCGGCCAGCGACGCGCAGGCGACCTGGCTCGGGTCGAACAAGACATAACCTGCCTGCGCGAGTTCCTGGTCCGCCTCGGGCGGCGCCAGCGGCGAAAGGCGAAACACGGCCGGCAGGCCGTGCCGCCCATAGAAGGCCTCGGCGGCGCGGCGGACCCCTTCGAAAGAGGCACCGGGCTGTGCGGCATTGACCGAGTTGGCCCGCTTCGTATAGCCGCCCGACAGCCGGAACAGCCAGCCGTCGAAGAAGACGGTCTGGCGCGCCGGCCAGGCATTGAAGCTGCGTTCTTCGAGGGCGCGGACGGTGGTCGGTTCCAACAAGCGGGGCGAACTGCGCACGGGCATCGAGGTCTCCAGCGGCGTGATCCGCGTTGGCGCGATTGAAGCACGAGCCCCGTTGGCCATCGACCGGCGGTTGCCCCGCGCTCAGGCCAGGCGGTCGCCGATGCGCCGGGCGGCGTCCTTGACGAGGTGCGCCAGCCGGTCGGTGTCGACGATGGCCAGCCGGGCGGTGTCGAGCACCAGCGAGATCGCACCCCAGACGCCGCCCTCGGACTTCTCGATCGGCGCCGCCAGCGCCGCCAGCTGCGGTTCGAGTTCGCCCACGGAGAGATAGTGGCCGGCCTTGCGGATCGCCGCGTAGTAGCGCCTGAAATCGCTCCACTCCGAGGGCAGCCCGCAGCGGACGATTTCCGCATGCCGGGCATCGAAGAGCTTGTGCAGGGGCGCCGGCGCGAAGCTGGCGACGATGACCTTGGGCGCCGCGCCCTGGAACAGCGGCCGCGGCCGGCCGCGGCCGTAGGCCAGCGCGGCGGGCGTGCTGCCGGCTTCCCGGTGGGTGTCGAGCAGCTGGGTGCCGAACAGGCCCGAGCTGACACAGTCGAAGCCGGTCTGCTGGACCAGTTCGCGCATCACCGGAATGCCTTCGCGCAGCACCGGGTCGGCCTTGCGGATGTAGTGGTCGAGCAGGATGATGCGCGGCCCGAGGGTGTAGTGGGAGTTCTCGACCCGCTGCAGCAGGCCGGCTTCGACCAGCATCCGCACATAGCGGTAGCCGGTCGGCAGCGACACCTCCAACTCGGTCGCGATGTCCTCCGCGGTCCGCGTCAGGCGGTTGTCGTCGAACAGATCGAGCACATCGAGCATGCGTCCCAGGCTGGATGTTGATTTTTCCGCCACCGGAGTCCTTCGTTCATTCATTCGTTGGTTCTTGGCGCGACCGCCAGGTGCGCGCGCGGCTCCGACGATATATCGATCCGACCCGGCCGGTCCGCCGGCCTCCGAAGAAATTTACAGTTCGTATTATCGTATTTTGACAATTTAATGATTTTATGTACCATCGTGCCGTGGTGCAGACGCGCCGCTATCACAAGGAGACATTGGATGATCGATTTGAAGACCTGGAGCCGCCGCCTGCTCGCCGGCACGGCCGCCGTCGCCGCGCTCGCGGCCCACGCGCAGGACTACCCCACCAAGCCGGTGCGGATCATCGCGCCCTTCCCGGCCGGCAGCGGGCCCGATGCCAATGCGCGCGAGATCGCGGCCGAGCTGACCAAGATCCTGGGCCAGTCCTTCTTCGTCGAGAACCGCCCCGGGGCCTCGAACATCATCGGCACCGAAGTCGCCGCCAAGGCGCCGGCGGACGGCTATTCGCTCTACATCGGCACCACCAGTTCGCTGTCGGTCGTGCCGCATCTCTATGCCAGGCTGCCCTTCAACGCCGAGAAGGACTTCGCCCCGGTGAGCCTGCTGGGCGTGCTCAACACCGGCCTCATCGCCAACCCGAACCTGCCGGCCAAGGACGCCCGCGCGCTCATCGCCGAGCTCAAGGCCAGGCCCGATTCCGTGACCGTCGCGACGGCCGGCATCGGCAGCTACTCGCACCTGTCGGGCGTGTGGTTCAACAACGCCGCGGGTGTCAAGACCAACCTGGTGCCCTACAACAGCAACAGCCCCTACACCGACCTGATGGCAGGCCAGGTGCAGGCTATGTTCGACGGCCTGCCGGCGGCGGCCAGCAACATCCGCGCCGGCAAGCTCAAGCTGCTGGCCATCACCGGCAAGCAGCGCCACCCGAGCTTCCCGGACGTGCCGACCTTCGCCGAGGCCGGCCTGCCCGACTACGCGCCGATCGCCTGGCAGGGCATCCTGGCGCCGGCCGGCACGCCCAAGCCGATCCTCGACAAGCTCAGCGCCGCCATGCAGAAGGCCTGCCAGTCGCCGGAGCTGGCGAAGCGATGGACCGAGTACGGCGGTGCGTTGCGCTGCAACACGCCGGCCGAGTTCAGCGCCTTCATCGAGGCCGACCGCGCGATGTGGGGCAAGGTGATCCGCGAGGCCAACATCAAGCTGGATTGAACGCCGGGGCGCGCTAAGCTGGGCGCATGCGACGCCGCCAGTTCCTGCTCTCCGCCGCCGGCGCAACCCTCGCGGGCTGCGCCGCTTCGCCAGGCCGCATGCCCGCTGCGGTCCATGCCGCGCAGGCGGGCGCACCCGCCCTCCCCGCCGCGCCTTCATCGGCCGAGCCGTATGCCCGGCTGCAGGGCGGCGTGCCGCACCACCTCACGCCCGACCAGGAATCGCAGCGCAAGACCGACAGCCCCGCGCCCGCCGGCCCGGCCGGGCAATGGGCGGCGCGGGCCGCGCTGCCGCTGCCGCGCAGCGAGATGGCGTGGGCCACGGCGACCGCGGGGCGCATGCACGTCGTCGGCGGCTACGGCGAAGGCGCGGTCAACCGTGCCTACCACCACATCTACGACCCGGCGGTCGACCGCTGGCTGCAGGGGGCGCCGTTGCCGCGCGGCGCCAACCACGTCGCGGTGGCCTCGGACGAGCGATTCGTCTATGCGCTCGGCGGCTTCGTCGAGCAGAACCGCCTGTCGGACACCCATGCCTATGCCTACGAACTGGCGACCGATCGCTGGCGTGAGATCGCGCCGCTGCGGCGGCCACGCGGCGCCGCGGCGGCCGTCATGCTGGACAGCAAGCTGCACCTGGTCGGCGGCGCCTCGGAACCCGCGAGCGAGCGCGCCAGCGTCGGCTGGCACGAGGTCTACGATCCGCAGGCCGACGCCTGGAGCCAGCGCAAGCCGCTGCCGGGCGCGCGCGACCATGTGGGCTGCGTCGCCCACGCGGGGCTGATCCACGTGGTCGGCGGGCGCTTCAACACCTTCGAATACAACACCGACCTGCACCATGTCTACCTGCCGGCGCGCGACACCTGGGAGCTGCGCGCCCCGCTTCCCACGGCCCGATCGGGCCACGGACTGGTGGTGCTGCGCGGACGCTTCTACGCCATGGGCGGCGAAGGCGGCATCCTGGCCGGCGGCGTGCCGCGCCAGGCCACCGTGTTCGGCCAGATGGAAAGCTACGACCCCGCCACCGACGGCTGGCAGCGGCACGCGCCGATGACTACACCCCGGCACGCGGTCGGCGCGGCCGCGATCGGCGACCGGATCTACGTCGCGGGCGGCGGCGCCGTGCTGGGCGGGGCGGTGCAGTCCGCCGTGCACGAGGCGTTCACGCCGGGCTGAGCCGGGGCCCTCGAGCCTCCGCCCGCCGCCGAGGGCGAGCGCGCCCTAGTGATCGAAGTGAAACCCCACCGTCGCCCGCTCGCCCGCGCGCCTTGAGGTCACGCGGTCGGCGAAGCGCCGCAAGAGGAAGCCGGCCAGCCGGCGCTCGCCATGGTCGGACTCGATGATCTCCTCGATCGAGGGCCGCTGTTCCGGCAGTTCGAGCTGCTCGCCGACATAGGACACCCTCAGGTCCAGGTTGAACTCGTCGAACGATGCCTCGATGTGCAGCGGCCCCGAGGCGACGCCGCTCCCCGCCAGGGTCTCGATCGATTGCACGAGATTGAACTTGGCCCGCTCGATCACGTCGGAGCGCGCGCCCCAGGCCGCGCCCTGGCCGTCGAGGAACTCCTCCAGCGCCTCGGGGTCGATCGCTTCGGGCGCGACGCTCATCGAGACGCTGCGCCGCAGCCCGATGCGGAACAACAGATTCAGGCCGAGCCCCACCAGCGTGCCGAACACCAGCGAATTGCCGAAGGACGGCCGCAGCGCCGGCGGCAGCACCACCAGCAGACCCGGGAAGATCTCCACCGCCAGGCCGAACACGATCGCCAGCCCGATCACCAGCGTCTTGCGGGCGTCGAGCAGGCGCGAGGTCATGATGACCAGGCCGTTGGTGACGATGAAGGTCGACGAGAACACCAGCGCCGCGCCGAGCACCGACCGCGGAACGAGGTTGAAGAGCATGCCCAGCTTCGGCACGAAGGCGAAGACCAGCAGGATGGCGGCCACCGACCAGCCGACGCGCCGGCTGGCCACGCCGGTGGCCGTCGCCAGGCCCACCGCGCTGCTCGATGAATTGATGCCCGGCGCGCCGATCGCACCGGCGACGACCGAGCCGAGCCCGTCGGCCAGCACGCCGCGGCTGATGGAGCGCATGTCGGCGCGCACCCAGCCCACCTGATTGGCCTTCTGCGAGGTCGTCACATTGCCGATCACCTTCAGCACCGCGGCGACCGCGCCGATCAGGAACGGCAGCAGCAGGCCGGCATCGAAGGACCAGCCCACGTGGCCCAGCAGGGGTGCCGCGAACGCGGGCGCAGCGGACAGGCGGTCGACTTCCTGGGCATCGAAGCGCCCCAGCACCCAGCCGGCCGCGCAGCCCGCCACCAGACCGATCAGCACGCTGAAGACCCGCAGCGCGCCCCGGCCCCACACGTTCAGCGCCACCATCAGGCCGAGCGTGCCCAGGCCCAGCAGCAAGTCGACTTCGGCCGGTTCAGCGAGCGATGCGCCCCCACCGAGCGCGGTGCGCAGGCCGACCACGCCCACCGAGATGCCGGTCAGCAGCACCACCACCAGGCCGGTGATCTCGGGCGTGAAGATCGGACGCAGGCGCGGCAGCACGCGCGCCAGCGCGACCTCGAACAGGCCGGCCAGCATGGTCATGCCGAAGACCGCGGCGAGGTTGCCGCTGCGCGCCGCCACCAGCGAAGGCACGATGTAGACCACGCTGGAGGTCGGTTGGCACAGGAAGCCCGAGCCGATCGGCCCGATCGTGATGACCTGCAGCAAGGTCGCGACGGCCAGCGCGATCAAGGTGGCACTGACCAGCGAGGCCGCGACCTCGGCCGAGGCGCCGGCTGCCTGCGCGATCAGCACCGGGTAGACCAGGTAGATCGACATCAGCCCGACATGCTGCAGTCCGCTGAGGATATTGATGCCCAGCGGCGGCGTGTCGTCGACGCCGTAGATGAGCCCGGCAGGCTTGTGCGACATCGGCTTCCAGTCCTGGTGGCTCGATGTGTCCGTCAAGCCGATGGTTGAGACGCGCGGCCGGCGGCATGGGTTTGCCGGGGGCCGCCGCATCATAGCGGGCGAGGTGCTGTCGCAGCGACGCCCATCAGACCTGCTGCGCGCGGAATCTCCCGCGCCTGGAGCAGTCCCGATCAAGGGTTTCCACGAAAACGAAAGCGTTCAGGCCGTGACTTATTGCACTGGGTGCACTGGGTGCACTGGGCGAAACTGTATCTAATTGTGTAGTGAGCCGTCCCGCCTCCCATTCGCGATTTCAAAGGAGTCTTTCGTGCGAATTGCCGCCAGTCTCGCCATCACCCTGACCCTGCTCGCCGGTTGCGCAACGCATGCGCCCACCAAGGAGTTCTCGACCGTGAACCTTGTCAACGGCATGCTCGTCAACGACAAGGGGTTCACGCTCTACACGTACGACAAGGACGCACCGAACAGTGGCCGCTCGACCTGCTATGGCAACTGTGCGGTGACCTGGCCACCGGTCTTGGCCGCCGAAGGCACCAAGCCGAGCGGCGGCCTGTCGCTGATCACCCGCGACGACGGCGCCAAGCAGTGGGCATTCAAGGGTCAACCGCTGTACACCTGGCCCGAGGACCAGGAGCCCGGTGACGTCTACGGCGACGACTACGACAAGGTCTGGCACGTCATCAAGACGAGCCAGCTCTGATCACATGCGCAACCCTCCGCCCTTTCGCGTGCCAGGCATGCGCGGTTCATTCGTCGCATTCGCCAGCGCGCTTCTTTGCACGCTCTGTGCGGCGACCCCTCTGCAGGTTGGCGTCCTCGACAAGGATGGACAGCCCGTCGTCGATGCAGTGGTCGTCGTGATCACCGCTTCGAAGGCCGCGCCATCTCGGCCGCTGCCCAAGGAAGTGACGATCAGCCAGGAGAAGATGCGCTTCGTGCCGGCCGTGAGTCTGGTGGCCCCCGGGGCGAAGGCGCACTTCGTCAACAACGACCCGTGGGACCACCACGTGCGCGCTTCCGCCGCCGGTGTCGCACAGTTCGACGCCGGTCCCGGAGGCAGCTTCGAGCTGATGATCTCGGGCAAGCCCGAAGGCAAACCCGGCAAGACCGCCGACGCCATCTTCGACAAGCCCGGCGCCGTGCTGCTCGGCTGCCACTTGCACAACTCGATGCGCGGCCATGTCTACGTGAGCGATTCGCCCTGGGCGGCGCTGACGGGCCCGGACGGCCTCGCCATGCTCGATGCTCCTGACGGTGCCGCGTCGATCAAGGTGTGGCACGCGGACCAGCTGATCGACATCGCGCCGCTGCAGGTCATGCTGGGTGACGGGCCCGCGAAGGCCACGCTCCAGCTCAACGTGGTTCCGCGGCGCAAGCGGATCTGAGACCTGGACGATGACCGAGCCCGGCGCTTCCGAGGGTCAGGAAACCCGATGCTGAAGCACGATGCCTTGTGACTCGAGATCGGTCAGCTCATCGGTTGAGAAGCCAGTCTCCTTGAGGACATCGAACGTGTGCTCCCCGATGTGCGGGGCACGCGCCGTGTCATGTGGCGCCACGCCATCGAAATGAATCGGGCAGCCCAGTGAGCGGGTCGTACCACCATCCGGATGCTCGACATCCACGACCATGTCGATCGCGCGGGTCTGTGGATGCTCCATGGCCTCCTTGACGTTGTTGACCGGGCCTACCGGCACGTCATGCGACTCGAACACGCTGATCCAGTGCGAAGCATCCTGCTTTGCCAACTCGGCGGTGATCAGGCGCTCGAGGGCGTCCCTGTTCGCAAGCCGATCGCGCCCCGTCAAGAAGCGCACGTCATCGATCCATTCCGGATGATCGAGGACCGAGGCGATGCGCTTCCAGTTCGCCTGGTTGCCGCCACCCAATGCGATCTGTCCGGTGCGGCACTTGTAGGTCTGGTAGGGCGCGATCAGCGGATGGGCGGTTCCCATCGGCTCGGCAATCGCTCCATTGAAGAAGTAGGCCGCGGCGAACCAATACATCTGCTGCATCGAGGCCTGCAGGAGTGAGGTGTCCACGCGACTGCCTTCACCGGTGCGCAGCCTCTTCACATAAGCCGTCACGACGCCGAGCGCGGCAAGGATGCCCGCGTTGATGTCGGACACCGAGTTGCCAGGCTTCACCAGATTGTCTGGCCCGGAGCCAGTGACGCTGATGAGACCAGAGAAGGCCTGCAGCACCAGATCGAAGCCACCCTTGTCGGCCATTGGGCCAGTTGGACCGTAGCCGCTGATGGAGCAGTAGACCAGTTGCGGATTGATCTTGCGCAAGGCCTCGTAGCCAAGGCCAAGTGCATCAAGCTTCCCGCGACGGAAGTTCTCCGTCACGACATCGCTCCGCGCAGCGAGGCGCTCGATGATTTGACGCCCCGCTGGCTTGCGGATATCGACGGCGACCGAACGCTTGCCGCGGTTGAGCATCAGGAAGCCAGGCGCAAGGCCAGGATCTCCCGGTTTCGCATAGCCTCGCGCATCGTCTCCGCCCGGGAATTTCTCGATCTTGATCACCTCGGCACCCATGTCCGAGAGCATCAAACCGCAGGTCGGTCCTGCCATGATCTGCGAAAGCTCGAGGACACGCACGCCGGCGAGCGGCAGGTCGCTGCTCGATTTCATCAGCGACCCTTGAAGACAGGCTTGCGCTTCTCGGCAAAAGCCGCAAGCGCTTCGCCGATGTCCTCCGTCTTCAGGCTTGCATGGTAGGCGGCCTTCGCTGCCTCCTCGTCGTACTGCTGACGCGCGATGTCGTTGAGCACGGTCTTGATCGACACCAAGGGCACCGGTGCCATCGCGAGCAACTCATCAATCCAACGCTGCATTTCTGCCTCGAAGAGCGCAACGGGAACGACGGCGTCGAGGTATCCGATCGCGCGCATCTCGTTGGCATCGATCTGGCGCGAGGTCAGGAACAGCTTCTTGGCCGGACCAATGCCGAGACGCGATACCCAACGACGCAGGCCGTGGCCGTAGTAGTGCAGCCCGAGGCGCGCCGCTGGCATGAACATGCGGATGCCTTCCGCCCCGATACGGAAGTCACAAGCCAGCGCCAAGTCCGTCGAGCCGCCATACACGGGCCCGTCGAGCCGAGCGATGGTGATCGCCCGCGCATTCTCGACTTCGTCTGTCAGCACCTCGAAGGAGTTCTCGGTGCTTTGGCCAGCGACCTTGCCCAGTCGCGTCAGGTCGAAGCCCGAGCTGAAAGTCTTGCCCTCTCCTCGGAACACGATGACACGAACATCGTGGTTGGCGTTGAGCTCCTTCAGATAGCCGCGAAGGATCGCAACGTCGTCCGGCTCGATGCGATTGTGATTCGCCGGCCGGCGGAAAGTGATCGTTGCGAGCGCGCCTTCGATCGAAAGGGCTGGGGGCTGGGACAGCGCGGCAGTAGTCGTGGAGGTCATTGAACAGGAAGGCTGATTGACGGATTTGAAATCGACGCGTGAGATCATTCGAAGACGATGTTTTGTTCTCGAATGAGGGCGCCCCACTTTTGGTAGTCCTTGCGAACGAGGTCTTGTGCCTCTTGCGGAGTGGAGAGGCGAACGACGCTACCGAGCGAAACGAAGCGGTCACGCACCGACGGCGTGGACAAGGCGGAGTTCAGGGCCTCGTTGAGCTTGGCCAGGATCGGGGCCGGAAGATTCTTCGGTGCGGCAATCAGAAAGACGCCCTGCGCGTCGTAGCCTGGCACTCCCTGTTCTGCCACGGGCTTCACGCCGGGCAGGGTCGGCACTTCACGCGTCGACGTCACTGCAATGGCCCGCGCGCGGCCCGACTGAACCACGGCGACGGCGGGCGCGATCGTTGCGAATGACACCTTGACCACGCCACCCATCAAGTCGGTCATCGCCGGACCGGAGCCGCGGTAGGGCACATGGACCATGTCCGTCTTGGTGGCCGCCTTCAGCAACTCACCGGAGAGGTGGTGAATGGTGCCGAGACCGGACGTCGAATAGTTCAGCGAACCAGGCGCCTTGCGCATCAGCGCAGTCAGCTCGGGGAGATTCGTCGCCGGCACCGATGGATTCACCAGGATGACCAAAGGCGACTGCGACACGATCCCCACGTATGCGAACGAGGTCATCGGGTCGTAACCGACCTTGTGCGCGTGCGGAATGATCGTGAGCGGACCGCCATCGATGAGGCCGATCGTGTAGCCGTCCGCCGGCGAGTTGGCGAGCAGGTCACCTGCGATCGCGCCGCCGGCGCCAGGCTTGTAGTCGATGACGACGGTTTGCCCCAGCACCTTCTCCATGGCGGGCGCCAGGTCGCGAGCAACCTGGTCAGCCGCGCCACCAGGGGTGTAACCCAGGACCATCCGGATCGGTCGGTTCGGATACTCCGAGGATTCAGCTGCCTGAGAGGCGAGCGAAGCGAGGGCCATCAACGAGCCGGCGATGGCGTTTCGGGTAAATACACTGGTCTTCATGCGTCTCCGTGGATATATTCTCATGCGGTTTCGATATATTAAAATGGCCTTTCAATATGCACACTGGTGAAAACCCACGTACTTCCGGCGCCCCAACCATGGCGGCGCAGATTCGTCGCGCGGTGATCGAAGACCTGGACCGCGGGGCGCTTGAGCCGGGAATGGCAATCGACGAGCAAACCCTCTGCGAGCGCTTCAGCACCTCGAGAACACCCGTGCGCGAGGCAATGCTTCAACTTGCGAGCGAAGGCTTCCTGGCGGCCGGCCAACGCTCCGGCGTTGTTGTTCCCAAACTCTCCGTCTCCCGGCTGCGAGAAATCCTGGAAACGCTGGCCGAGATGGAAGCGGCTGCCGCGAAGTTTGCGACGCGTCGCATGACCTCAGCCCTCGGAAAGGAGCTGCGTTCGTCTTTCGAGCGCTGTGAATCGGCCGCGAAATCCGCTGACGCCCTGGCCTACAGAGATGCGAACGACGCCTTTCATGAGGTGATCTACAGGGCTGCCCACAACGAACTGCTGATCGGGCAGATTCGCATGCTGCGCACGCGCTGCGCCGCATACACCCGCGATCGGTTCGACTCGCCCGGACGAATCCAGCTCTCGCTGCAGGAGCACCGCAAACTGCTGCTGGAGATCGAGAGCGGTGACCCCGCGCGAGGACACGCGGCGATGCTCGAACACATCAGCATTGGTGGGCGTGACTTCGCCGAGTTCGTCAGCCGGCTGCCAACGCAGTACATCGGCGAATAGGCCCGCGGCCGGATGACGCAGAATCGGTCGCCATTCGCCAACCCTGGAAGAACTCCCTCCATGCCCCGTCCCGTCCTAGACGAAGCCCACATCCATCCGGCCATCCGCACCCGGCTGGCCGAAAACCGGCAGGCCATCGTGCGCGAGGTCATGGCTGCGATCGCCGCCAGCGACATCGTGGTGGTCGGCATGGCGATGAACCCGTTCCCGCGCAAGGCGCGCAAGCTCCTCGATGACGCGAAGGTGCCGCACCGCTATCTCCAGTACGGCAGCTACCTGAGCCGATGGCGCGATCGCAACGCGCTCAAGATGTGGACCGGCTGGCCGACCTTCCCGATGATCTTCGTCAAGGGCGTGCTGATCGGCGGCGCTGCCGACCTGCAGCAGCTGATCGGCAGCGGCGAGCTGAAGGCGATGCTCCAGCCCGATTGACGAAAATCAATCCGCCGCCGCCGACCCGGCGGATACTGCGATCTGCTCTTGACCCTGGCGGGGTTTCACATGACTCAGGAAGCGCAACCGGCAGGCAGGTTCCAGGCGACCGATGCATCCGAGCAGGGCTGGCGTGCGGCGTTTCCGCCGGCCCGGTGGCTGCGGACCTACGAACCCAGGTGGCTGGCGAAAGACGCCATTGCGGGCCTGACCCTGGCCGCCTACGGTATCCCGGTGTCCTTGGCCTACGCATCGCTCGCCGGGCTGCCCCCGCAATACGGCATCTACTGCTACCTGGTCGGCGGCCTGTTCTATGCGCTGCTGGGATCGTCGCGCCAAGTGGCGATCGGCCCCACTTCGGCGATCTCGATGCTCGTCGGCGTCACCGTCGCCGGCATGGCGGGCGGCGATCCGCAGCGGTGGGCCGGCATCGCCGCCCTGACTGCGCTGCTCATCGCGGCCATGTGCGTCGTGGCATGGCTCCTGCGCCTCAGTTCACTGGTCAACTTCATCAGCGAGACCATCCTGCTCGGCTTCAAGGCCGGGGCGGCATGCACGATCGCGCTCACCCAGCTGCCCAAGCTCTTCGGCGTCAAGGGAGGCGGCGAGGACTTCTTCGAGCGCCTGGTCATCCTGGGCGGACAGATCCCCGACACGAACCTCGCCGTGCTGAGCTTCGGCCTGGTCGCGCTGGTCTTCCTGCTGCTGGCCGAAAAGTACCTGCCGGGCCGGCCGGCGGCGCTCTTCGTGGTGGTCGCCTCGACCATCGTGCTGTCGCTCACCTCGCTGGGCGACCTCGGCTTCAAGGTCGTCGGCGCCCTGCCCGAGGGCCTGCCGAGCTTCAAATTGCCCGGCCTTCGGGTGCGCGACGTGCAGGGCGTGGTGCCGCTCGCGTTCGCCTGCCTGCTGCTCTCCTATGTGGAGAGCGTCTCGGCCGCGCGCGCGCTGGCCGACGCCCACAACTACGAGATCGACCCGCGCCAGGAATTCCTCGGCCTCGGCGCGGCCAACCTCGGCGCGGCGCTGTTCCAGGCCTATCCGGTGGCCGGTGGTCTGTCGCAGTCGTCGGTCAACGACAAGGCCGGCGCCAAGACGCCGCTGGCGCTGGTCTTCGCATCGATCACGATCGGCCTGTGCCTGCTGTTCCTGACCGGCGGACTGAAGAACCTGCCCAATGTCGTGCTCGCCGCCATCGTCCTCGTGGCCGTCAAGGGACTCGTCAACATCGGCGAGATGAAGCGCCTCTGGCGTGTCAGCCGCTATGAGTTCGCGGTCTCCATGATCGCGTTCGCCGCGGTGCTGCTGCTGGGCATTCTCAACGGCGTGATCGTCGCGGTCCTGGCTTCGCTGACCTTGCTGATCGGCCGGGTCGCACGGCCGCATGTGGCGGTCCTCGGACGGATACCGGGCACGCGCAAGTTCTCCGACATCGAGCGCAACCCCGACAACACGGCGACGCCTGGCGTGCTGATCTTCCGCGTCGACTCCGGCATGCTCTATTTCAACGTCGATCACGTGTACGAAGCCGTGCGCCACATGGTTCGGTCGGCACCGGACAAGCCGAAGCTGGTGATCTGCGACCTGTCGACCTCGCCCCAGGTCGACCTGGCGGCGGCGAAGATGCTGTCGAAGCTGCATCAGGAACTGGCCCAGGCCGGCATCCGCCTGCGCCTGGTCGCGGCGCACGCGCCGGTGCGCGACCTCCTGCGGGCCGAAGGCCTGGAAGAGCGCCTGGGCTACTTCGGACGCAGGACCTCGGTCGCCGATGCCATCGACGAGTTCGACGGCACTCCATGCCGGTGATCGCCTTCCTGGCCGGGGCCGTGCTCGTGATGGCGACCCTGATCGACGCTTTCGAAGTGGTGCTGCTGCCACGCCCGGTGCGCCGCCGGATCCGGCTGAACAGCTACTTCTTCAAGGTCACCTGGGATGCCTGGGCCTGGTGCGCCGGCCGGTGGCCCGCCGGCCGCCGGCGAGAGGACTTCCTCGGCGTCTATGGCCCGTTCTCGATGGTCATGCTTTTCGTGCTCTGGGCCGGTTCGCTGGTGGTCGGCTTCGGCCTGATGCAGTGGGCGATGCAGGGCCTGGCGCCCGGCGCGCGCTTCGACACCCTGGCCAGCCAGGTGATCCTCAGCGGCGACGCCTTCTTCACGCTCGGCTACGGCGACATCGTGCCGCAACATACGCTGGCACGCCTGCTGGTCATCCTGGAGGCCGGCACCGGCTTCGGCTTCATCGCGCTGAACATCGGCTACCTGCCGGTGCTCTATCAGCACTTCACCCGCCGCGACCTGCAACTCATCGAGTTCTCCGCCCGCGCGGGGTCGCCCCCGACCGCCGCGACACTGCTCGGATGGCACGCGCACGGCACTACGGAGGAACTCGAGCGCTGGCTGAGGGACTGGGAGATCTGGGCCAGCGACCTGATCGAAAGCCACGCCGTCTATCCGATGCTCGCGTTCTACCGCTCCCAGCACGAAGGCCACTCCTGGCTCGGCTCGCTGGCCGTGGTGCTCGACGTCTGCACCCTGCTGATCGCAGGCGCCGACGACGCGCAGCGCCACCAGGCCACCGCGACCTTTGCGGCACTGCGACGCATCCTCGACGAAGCCAGCGAATCGCTGCAGGTGGCACCGGCGCACAGCACGCCCCCGCGCCGGCTTGACGCGGAGGCGATGTGCGTCCTCGTGGCCACGATCCGCCGGATCATTCCTCGGTGGCACGACGATGACGGCGCACTCAGGGCCATCCGGCTCCTGCGAGCCACCTACGAGCCCCGGCTCCAGGGCCTGGCCGCCTACCTGCTGCTTCCCCTGCCCGACTGGATCAACCCCGCGATGGCGGCCGAGCGCTTCAGTCGCGACGCGGTGGTCCTGCAACTCACCAGCGGGCGCCCGGATTGAGGACGCGCTTTTTGAGACTGCTCTCATGGCCCGGATCGGCCGCGTTCCCTACGATCAAGGCATGCAGATCACTTCCAATCTCTCGTCGCGCAACAGCCTTTTCGGCTTCGGAATCCTTGGCCGGCCGCACCGGGTCGAAGCGTCCCCGGCGGTCTCCACCGCCGCTGCCTTCGACATCCCGGCGCCGTTCACGCAAGAGCAGGCCGAGTGGATCCTCGCGCTGCACAAGCTGGGTGCCCGCGACCGAAGCCGCGCGACGCAGGTCCTCCGCGACTGGGCCCCCCGCGCGCTGCTCGCCGGCGCAAGCCACCTGCATCGAGGCCTTGCTGGACCTCGACGCCCAGGACCTGCGCGACACCCTCGTGGACGCCATGGAAGACTGCGATTTGCGCGGCCGCCTGGCGGGTGGCGCTCAGCGATCCCTGCGCAGCAACTGCCTCAAGGTCGGCCGCGCCGCCGACTTGGCCGCGGCCTCGGTCCGCTCGCGATAGGCGGCGCGCTGGGCCTGCAGCACGGAAGCAAGTGCCGAGACGCTGGCCTGGCCGTAGCGCCACACGCCTGTCACCGCGAAATGGCCGGCCTGTCCGGGATGCGGCTTGGGATGGATCCGCACACCGCTCGTACCGATGCTTTGCAGAATCTCGGCGCGGGCACTGGCCAGCGTCGCCTCCCGCCCTTCGTAGCCCTCGATGTCGCGGCTGAGCTCGATGCCGATGGCGTGGATCGACGGATAGCGCTCGGCGATGAAACTGACCACCTCGGCCAGCACCAGCTTCGGCAGCGCCTTGGCGCGGAAATCGGCGAAGTCGGTGGTCAGGAAGTTCTCGAGCCGAACTTCATCGCCGGCCGGGCTCTGAGTGACCGACTGGACCCGTCCGATCAGCGCCGGCCCGTCATACACCTCGATGCGCTCGCCCAGGACATAGGGACGGCCCTCCGGGCCGGTCAGGTGCAAACGCTGGAAAGTCATGGATGAGAACGGTGGCCGTGACCGAACTGTACTCGGCGCCAACCGGCTTTCAAGGCTCGGACGGCCCCGGGCTGTCGCCGGCGGCACTCGCGGCCGCGGCCGGCCGCCCGCTCAGCCGCTGTGCGCCTCGGCCCAGCGAACGATGTCGGCCGCGCCCATGGCCCCGGCCTGGCGTGCCACCTCGCGCCCGCCCTTGAACAGCGCCAAGGTCGGAATGCTGCGGATGCCGAATCGCGCGCCCAGGGCCGGAACCGCCTCCGTATCGACCTTGGCAAGCCGCACCCGAGGTTCCAGCCGTGCCGCCGCCTGCTCGAAACCCGGCGCCATCTGGCGGCACGGGCCGCACCAGGGGGCCCAGAAGTCGACCAGCACCGGAATCTCGTTGCGCGCGATGTGGCGATCGAAGGCGGCCTCGTCCAGGGCGGTCGATCGGCCGGCGAACAGCGGCTGGTGGCAATGGCCGCAGTCTGGCGCGCTGGCCAGCTGCGCCGTCTGCACGCGGTTCGTGGTGTGGCAGTGCGGGCAGACGATGTGCAGCTTGTCGGTCATGGAATCTCCATCGGTGGGCGGGGCGGATGGAAGGCAGCTGGGGGCACGGTCCGGCAGCTGCAAGACCTGAAATAATGAACACTTAGTTACAGGAGTCTTATTTCGTGATCTTGAGAACCTCTTCGACCGCCCTGGCCGTTCTGGCTGCCCTCTCCGTCCTGGCCGGTTGCGCCGGACAGTCCAAGAACCAGGCCGAGCCCGCCGCCGCGGCCAAGCCCGAGCCCGTCGCCGCCGCCCCGGCGCCCGCTCCGACCAAGCCCGAGGTGCCGAGCACCGGCAAGACCACCTACGAACAGGTGCTGAAGATGGTTCGCGGCGCGCGCGGCGACGAGGCCAAGCTCGACAAGGCCCTGGTCGGCAAGGACCTGAGCGCGCGCATCGCCAAGGTCAAGGGCGCCGGCGACGACTTCGCGGTGCGGCCGGCCGATCCGGTCCGTTTCCGTTGCGACGAGGGCGAGTCCTTCGCGGGCGGCCAGGTGTCGTCCCGGATCGTCGGCGTCGACTGGTCGGCGGACACCAAGCGCGCCCTGCTGCAGCTCGATCGCTGCGGCCCGGCACCGGCCGTGGCGGCCGCACCGGCACCGAAGGCCGCGCCCGCCGCCGCGCCGGCGGCGGCTGCAGCTGCACCTGCGGC
>NZ_JBFTHX010000025.1:0-100106 GCF_056394465.1 Variovorax sp. 10N432 | reverse complement strand
CCGGCAAGCAGGCCGACCTCGTGATGTTCGACTGCCGCGGCATGAACATCTTCCCCGCGCTGCCGGGCGGCAATGCCGCCCACATCGTCGTCATGTACGCCGAGACCTCGGACATCGAGAATGTCATCGTGGCAGGCAGGTTCGCCAAGAGAAACGGACAGCTGAATTTCGATGCGGCCCGGCTGGCCCGCCTCCACGATGAACTTCTGGCCTCGCGCCTGCGCATGTTCGAGCAAGGCCAGTTCAAGTCAGTGCCCGTCGAACGCGGGCCCCAACCGGAGCACTTCGTCCTATGACCCTGCCTGTCTTCCGACACGTCCTGACCGCCGGCGCGCTGCTGCTGGCCGCGGCATCCGCCCTGGCGCAAGCCACGGCGCCGGCGGCCCCCTGGCCGACCAAGCCGGTGCGCATCATCCACGGCTTCACATCGGGCGGGCCGGTCGACAACCTGGCGCGCCTGCTGGCGGCGCAGTTCCCCGAGGCCTTCGGCCAGCAGGCGATCGTCGAGGGCAAGCCCGGCGCCGGCGGCACCATCGGCGCCAACTACGTCGCCAAGGCCGAGCCCGACGGCTACACGCTGTTCCTGATGGCCTCGGGCCACTCGGCGGCACCGGGGCTGTACAAGTCGCTGCCCTTCGACGCCGTGTCCGACTTCACGATGGTGTCGATGGTGGCGCGCAGTCCGTTCGCGATCATCGCGGGACCGGGCTCGACCGCCGGCAGCCTCCAGGAACTGGTGGCGGCCGCGAAGGCCCAGCCGGGCAAGATCGACTACGGCTCGGGCGGCACCGGCAGCGGCATGCACCTGGCGGCCGTGCTGTTCCAGGCACGCGCCGGGGTCCAGTTCACGCACGTGCCCTACAAGGGCGGCAGCGCGCCGGCGCTGGCCGTCATGAGCGGCGAGGTGCCGATCATCTTCACCTCGCTGGCGGGCATGTCCAGTCAGATCGAAAGCGGCAAGGTGAGGCCGCTGGCGGTCACCTCGCGCACGCGCTTCCCGGGGTTCCCGGACATCCCGACCGTGGCCGAGACCGTGCTGCCGGATTTCGACGTCAGCGCCTGGTACGCCCTGGCGGGTCCGAAGAACCTGCCGCCCGCGATCGTGGCCCGGCTCAACCAGATGGTGCAGGCCACGCTGCGCCGTCCCGAGATCGTCCAGAACCTGAAGCTGCAGGCGGCCGAGCCCTGGCCGACCAGCGCGCGCGAGGCCCAGGCCTTCCTGGCCACCGACGTCGCGCGCTGGACCCAGGTGGTGAAGGACGAGAACATTTCGCCGCCGCCGAACTGACGGGCACCTCGGCAGCTAGACCCAGATCTGCAGCACGTAGTCGAACGGCGCCTGCCCGTTGAAGAGGTCGACCCGCTGCAGCACGATGCGCAGCGCGCCGCCCGCGTCGCGCGCCAGCGTGTGCCGGTAGGTGCCGCCGAAATGCCGCACCGTGTCGCGGCGCAGCTCCATCAGATGGAAGCGCGAGCGAACATGGACGGTCGCGCCGTCCACCGACTCGATCGCGACATTGCCGACGATGTGATTGGTCTCCCACATCGGTGCCTGCGACCATGCGTTGGGGTGCGAGACGCGGCCCTTGCGGATCTCCATCATCAGCTTGTCCTCGGCAAAGATCGAGGGCGAGCCCTCCCACTCGGTCTGCTCGAGCGTGACCGGCATCCAGTAGACGCCGCGGTCGTCGAACAAGTCCATCCACGCCTGCCACAGCTTGCGGTCGAGCAGCTCGGCCTGCAGGTAGAGCAGTTGCTCGATCTCGCGCTGCAGGTCGCTGTCCACGACCAGGCCGGCACGCGGCGCGGCCTGCGCGGCAGGCGCGGCGCCGAGCTGCGGTGCGCGCGGCGAGTGGTCGGGTGCGATCACCTGCGCGCCGGTGGGCGCATCGCCGGGCGCGGCCTCGATCACCACGTCCTGCGCGAGCAGGTGCTCGAAGTCGGGTCCGGCGTTCGGGATGGCGGCGCTCGGGCTGTCGGAAGATGGCTGGCTCATGACGTGGTTCCTGCACTATGAAGCCATGTAGGTCGACCAGGCGCGAAACTGGCTTCGCATCACCGCCTCGGAAGTGCCGTGGCTGGAATAGGTCACGCCGCCCTCCTCGCGGTCGTCGCCGAAGTAGCGATGGAAGCTGACCCAGTCGCCGCCATTCGACTGCAGACCCCACTGCCCCTTGGTCCAGTTCTCGAGGTCGTCGGCATTGATCATCGTGGCTGGAGAATTCACGAGGTTGTAGTACCAGAGGCTGCGGCGATAGATGGCCTCGGGCGCACCCTTGAGGCGGAAGTGCCAGATCTCCGACAGCGTCTTGTCGGGCGCGATCGGCCGAAGGCAGCGCAGCTGCTGCAAGGGTGACTGCACCGACAGATAGGGATAGATCAGCACGTGATGAATGCTGCGCGACAGGTATTCCTCGGCGCGTTGCTCGCCGTAGGCCTGTTTCAGCAATGCCTCGTGCGCGAGCGTGTCGGGGTCCTGCGGGCGCAGCCCCAAGTAGGCCTTCAGGATGCCGTGTCCGCGCGGGAAATTGATGGTCTGCACCGAGTCCCACTGCTCGAAGCTCGACGCGAAGGCCGAGAGGTAGTGGTAGTACAGCGGCACCTTCTCCTGCTGCGCCTTCAGCCGCTTCTCGACCCGCCCGGCCGCGATGCCGGTCGACTGGTGAGTGACCGAGGGATGCAGCGCGTCGAGCTGGTTCTCCATGAAGAACTTCCAGTTCGAATGCTGGATCACGCGATGGCAGATCGGCACCACCTCCACCTCGCCGACCGGCGAGCGGTCGCACATGTCGTCGAAGGCGACGCGCGCTTCGCCGAGGAATTCCTTCAACGAAGGGCCGTGGTGCGAGAGGCTGGCGAAGACGAAGCCCCGATAGCTCTCCACGCGCGCCGCGCGCTTGACGCCGCAGTCGGGGTTGTCGCGCGTCATGCGCGTGCCTTCATAGCCCTGGGCCAGCGGGATTGCACGCACGCTGCCGTCCAGGTGGAAGCTCCACGCGTGGTAGGAGCAGACGATGCTGTGCCCCGTGTTGCCCTTCAGGTTTCCCACGAGCTGCACGCCACGGTGCGGGCAGCGGTTGTGCAGCACCTGCACCGAGCCGTCGGCCTGCCGCACCATGAACATCGGCTGGCGGCCGATGGTGACGGCGTGGTAGTCGCCGGGATTCGGCACCTGCGACAGGTGGCCGCAGTAGACCCATATGCGCTCCCAGATCTTCTCCATCTCGGCATCGAAGATCGCGGCATCGGTGTAGACGGTCTTGTGAACGCGGTCGGGCTCGACCAGCGCATCGAGGTTCATCATCGACTGCCCCCTTGTTGCCTAACGCCCGGCGGCACCACCACCGGGTCCGCCACCCGCACCACCGGCCCCGCCCGCGCCACCACCGGCGCCGCCCCCGGGGCCAGCCCCCGCTCCGCCACCCCCGCCGGGGCCACCGGGGCCACCGGGGCCGCCTCCAGGACCGGCTCCGGCTCCAGGTCCGGCGCCGGCGCCAGGTCCGCCCCCAGGTCCGGCGCCTGCTCCTGCTCCTGCTCCCGCTCCTGCTCCCGCTCCTGCTCCTGCTCCTGCTCCGGCACCAGCGCCAGCACCAGCGCCGGCTCCCCCGCCAGCGCCACCACCCGCTCCCGCTCCGCCACCCGCTCCAGCACCGGCCCCTCCACCACCACCAGCGCCCCCACCACCTCCCGCACCTGCACCCGCGCCTGCGCCTCCACCTCCACCTCCACCGCCCGAGCCACCGCCGCCTGCTCCGCCACCGTCAGCCTGGCTCGCAGCCCCACCGCTCGCCACGGCCGTGCCACGCAGCCAGCCCGTTCCGCGGCTGCCGGCGAGCGATGTTCCGGTGGCCGCCGATGGCTGCGTCCCCGGGCCAGCCGACTGGGTCGTGCTGGCGCACACGGCCTCGCCGAAGGGGTTGTAGCGATCACAGGGCAGATTGCCTACGGCCTTGGACGCGATTCCCGAGCGAAGCGTCTGCGAGGTCTCGGGCGTCCTCGCCAGCACCGGCGCAGCCTCAGCGGCCGCTGATGGGAGAGGCGCGAGCGGCGCCCGGGGAACGCTCTCGAACGTGGTCGCCGCCGCGCGTCGCTTCGGCGCCGAGGCGACGACCTGGACGCGGCGCCGGGGGCTCGACAACGGCTTGGCGACAGGGCCATCCGGGCTGGCCGACACCTCGTCCTCGGTCGTCTCCTGACTCGCGGCCTCCACCGGTGGGCCCGCGTGAGCAGCCGGTTGCGGCTCCGGACCCGGCAGCGACGCCTCCTCGACCGTCGGCGCAGCGACGGGGCTCCGCGGCGCCTCCTCGGGCGTGGATGCAGGCGGCTTCTGCAAGGACACGGGCGTCGAGTTCGGGACTGTCGACGCCGGGTCCGGCACCGCGACCGCGACCGCGTCCAGAGTCTCAGGCGCCGTCTGAAGGAGGCGCTGCGGCGAACTCGGGACCGGCGCCTCACGGACCGCCCGGGTCGAGTACCAATACACGAAACCCGCAACAGACACCAAGAGCACGAACAACAGCGACAGCAGTGGGACGGCGGCCCGCGGAGGCGGCGCGAGCCGTGGGCCTCGCTTTGGCACGGACATGGTCTTTCGAAGCGGTGCGCGCACGTCCACCCGGTCCAGCGGTCTGGGCGTTGGCATGGCTCCCGCCGTGCGCGCATCCGGCAACGTCGGAAGGAAGGCCCCAGCGTCGAAGCGCAGACCTGAGAACTTGCCCGCGCAGCCACGGCAATATCTGGCGCGGTCCTTGTTGGCCGTGTGGCACGAGTCGCAGTACTTCGTCATTTCCGGGCTCCTGCGGTACTTCGTGCGCAGTCACGGCGCCGAGGAGAGGAGAGCCGCCGAGACCGGCATCCCGTCAGGGCTGAAGACAGCCGGTGCGTCGAAACACCGCGACCTTCGCGCTCGCCCCCCGCCATGCCGCGCACGGAACGGCGCTGGGCTTGAATCCCGAGTCACACAGTTGGCTGTTGGCGCCGCAGTTACCCTGGACATCGCGCTCCCCCAGTGAATTGTGATCAGCTCACATTGAACGCCTTTCTCGCAAAATGAGGGGCCGTTCTCGCGAGCGAGGGCCTTGGACATTTGGTAACCAAGCGTTACGAAACCTCGATCTCCGGCGACTGGAACAGGGCCAAGACAAGACGCTGACTACGTTTGCCAAGAACAATCTCGACGAGGCGATGACTCTGACCAAGCGTGCCGCGCCTCGGTCCGATTCGCTCGCCGGATCACCTGCGGCGGCTGTCCGTACGCGCGAAGAAATGCCCGACGCATGCGGTCGGGATCACCGAAGCCCGCATCCCTTGCGACGGTCTCGATGGGCAAATGCTGGGACTCGATCATGAGCCGTGCTGCCTCGGTTCGCAGACGTTCGATGATGGCCTTGGCCGGGGTCTGCCCAGTCTCCTCCCTGATCCGGCGCGACCGCCGCGCTGACTTGCGCAGGAAGGCCAGCAACGCAGGCGAACCCTCCGTCACCACCGTATCGCCCACTCGAACACAGAGACGACGGCCAGCGTGAGCAGCTGGAACCCGGGATAGACCACGACACCCACACGAATAATTGGATTGGCTCTATGAGCGGGACCGCGACGAACATCGCCCTCTCGCGGGTGCTGGACAAGACCAATCCGACGAAGGTGATGCTGCGGGTGCTGGTCGTGGAGGCGCTCGACATGGCGTTCCTGCGCTGGACGAGCGCATCGCTGTGGTCGGCGGTGCCGGCCGTCGCGGTATGCATGGCGGGCAGGCGCATCGAGGGTTACCGCACTGGCTTGCGCTAGTTCGAACCCTTCGAACACTCCACCTTCATCTCCGAGCAAAACAAAAGGATGCGTTCGAGGATCAGCGATGAGACGTTCTGGTCGCCCGTGTGGGCAGACGTGATCAGGATTTGAGAGAGTTTGTCCGATAGTGCGTTGACCTGCAGCCCCGCGATCTGTACGTTGTTCGTGAACTGGATGGCGCGCGCTTGTTGGTCTTGGCCGGTGATCCGCAACTGAGGCTGGGCACTGAGGTTGCGAAGTGCGACGGCGTAGACTTTCTCGGCGGGAACCTCAACCACCACGGCGGCGGTGTCGTACGCCACGCCGCCGTTGCCTTGCTGTTGAGACATCTGCTCCACCCGACCGATGACGTGCCGAGCGATGAAAGCAATTTGCGCGTGGACGTGCGTGGTCCATGCCATGGCAGCAATCGTTGCAATCCAAAGAACAGGTCTTGCCCAATACATCTGAAACTTCATTTGAGCTGGTGACTGGCGACAGGCACTTTTGCCATTGGGGGACGGCTCTCGACTCGAATGTGCTGCATGGATTGTGGCCACTGTGATCCGCGCTGTCCATATGCGTGCACGACGAGCGCATGGCAGCGAGAACACCGGGCGAACTCGGCGTGCAGATGGGTTCCCAGAGTTGCCGGCACCTCCCCTCATTTGAGGAGATGGCCTGTGGCGGCCCCGCCGCCCATGGTCCATCGCACTGCCGGCGTGTTGCCTCGGCAGATGCGGACCCAATTTTCGCTACGGCAGATGGAGGGCCCCCAAGGGGTTACACCAGCAGTAGAGCAATCGAGTTCGGTTCAACATGGCACCCCGGCCACAGCTTCGCGGAAAGGACATCGTCATGTCAGACACCTTTGACTTCATCGTAGTGGGAGCAGGCTCAGCAGGAGCAGTGATTGCGGCTCGCTTGTCCGAAGACCCGTCCTGTCGGGTTGCGCTGCTGGAAGCGGGCGGCCGCCCGCCCGTCGAAGAGTTGATTCCCGCCGCGTGCTCCGCGATGCAACAGAATCCGCAGACGGACTGGATGTACACCGCGGATGCCGGCAAGTGCGGGCTCGGACTGAAGGGAGCGCGCATGATGATGCCGCGGGGCAAGATGCTCGGGGGGTCGTCCGGGATCAACTACATGGCGTACGTGCGCGGCCATCCTGGCGATTTCGACGCCTGGGCCGAGGGCGGCGCCAGCGGATGGAGCTACCGCGACGTGCTGCCGTACTTCAAGAAGAGCGAGGGCCTCTCGCCGAGCGACGACATCTCGATCGATGCGCCAGCGCACAACACTGCCGGTCCTCTTGGCGTGTCCGTGCGTGCGCCGGTGCTCGCGGGCGCGCGTGAGTTCGTGGATGCCGCCGTCGCCGCGGGTATTCCGCGCGGCGACTACAACGGACGAGACCGTGGTGGGCCCGGCGGCGTCGCATCGCTCTTCCAGACCTCGACGCGAAGCGGCAAGCGCTCCAGCACCTTTCACGCCTTCATCGAAGGCGACACCGAAAAGCGTTCGAACCTCACCATCATCACCGGGGCGCAAGTCACGCGCGTGCTTCTGGACGGCGCGACGGGGCACTTGGCCGCGACGGGGGTCGAGTACCGCGTCGGCAGTGCTGAAACGCGTACCGCGTTCGCCACCAAGGAAGTCATATTGAGTGGGGGCGCCATCGGGTCGCCGCACCTTTTGATGCTCTCGGGCATCGGGCCCCGGGCAGAGCTCGAAGCGGCAGGCATCACATGTCGGGTCGACTCGCCGCACGTTGGGAAGCATCTGAAGGACCACCTCCACGTGGGCCTCTTCTTTCCTGCACCGGGGGTTGGCATACCGGTGAACGAACTTGGCGTCTCGTTCGGCCCCTCGGCCCTGCGCGCTCCGGCGGGACCCCTGCCCGCGAACCCCGATGACGACGCACAGATGCCCCCCGAACTGCAGGGGCTGAAGCAAGAAGCAGAACGACGCATCACCGAGTGGGCGACGACCGGCCATGGCCTGATCTCTTCGTCCCTCTACGATGCGGCCGCCTGGTACTCCACCGGCCTTGGCGACAACCACAGTCACGATGCACAAATCGCCTTCTTCGCCTGTGGCTACAACGACGACCTCTGGCAGCGCTGCCTGTGTGTCGACGTGAATCAGTACTTTGACGATGCGTCGAAGCGTCTCGCAGGCGAAGCGCAGAGCATGATCGTGCTCGCCAACCCTGTGCAACCGCACAGCGAGGGAGAGATCGTGCTCGCGAGCGCAAACCCTGCGGACCACCCGACGATCCGCATGAATTACTACGGCGACCCGCACGACATGAAGGTGATGGTCGCAGTGCTGCGTCGGGCGCTGGACATCGTTGATCACTGGCCGGCACACCGGAAGATCGGGCCGCTGCTCATCCCGCCATTCCTTGCCAGCAAGCACGGTCACATCGAGGGCGCCATGCCAAGTGACGCCCTGCTTGAGGACCTCGCGCTCCACTATTCCTTTACCGTCTACCACGTCACGTCGACGTGCCGGATCGGGAGTGTCGTGGATCCACGTCTGAAGGTGATGGCAGTGGAGAGATTGCGTGTTGCGGACGCGAGCGTTATGCCGAACGTGGTCAGCGGCAACACCAACGCGGCGTCGATCATGATCGGCGAGAAGGCGGCGGAAATGCTGGCCGCCGATCACAGTGTGAAGCTCTCCGAATTCGTAGCCGAGCATCCATCAGTCGGTGCTGCTGCGGATGTCAATCCGGCATGAGCGCTATTGCCTTCTTCTGGCCCTCTGGACCGCCCAGTGAGAAGCCCTCGTAGCCCCGATCGGCCACGGCCTTGCACCTTTCCGCGTAGGCTGGGAATCCGCCGGCCAGGGGCATGAATACGCGCGGCTTGCCCGGGATGTTGGCGCCCAGGTACCAGGAGTTGCAGCTCAGGAAGACCGTTTGCGCAGCGACCGCATTGACATGTGCGACCCAGGCGCTTTCGGCCTCGTCGGTGGCCTCGATCGTGGCGTGACCCTGCGAGTCGAGCCAGGCGATGCATTCGGCGATCCAGTCCACGTGATGCTCTATTGAGAGAATCACGCTCGTGAAGGCTGCGGCACTGCCCGCGCCCGCGATGTTGAACAGATTCGGGAAGCCGGCCACCGTCAAGCCCAGGTAGTTCAGAGGCCCGCTACGCCACTTGTCCTGAATGCGCAGGCCGCCTCGGCCGCGCAGGTCCAGTCGCATCAGCGTGCCGGTGACGGCGTCAAAACCGGTGGCCAACACCAGCGTGTCGAAGGTGTGCTCGCGCCCGCCGGTCCGCAGGCCGCCTGGCGTGATGGCCTCGATCGGTTGTTTGCTGACGTCCACCAGATGCACGTTCGGCCGATTGAAGGTCTCGTAGTAGTCGTCGGCCACGCACAACCGCTTGCAGCCAATGGGCTGGTGCGGCGAAAGCAGCGCTGCCGTCGCGGGGTCATGCACCGCCCGGCGAATCTTGCCGCGCACGAACTCGGCCACCAGGGCGTTGCTTCGCAAGTCCGTCATCAGGTCACCGAAAGTCCAGAGCAGGGGGAATCCGCCGGCGTCCCATCGGGCCTCGAACGCGGCGTCCCGCTCCTCGGGGCTCGTGGTCAGCGCCGAGCTCGGGTTCATTGGCAGATCGCAGCCGAAGCCGGTGCGCATTTGTCGATTGCGTGCCCGAAAGCCTTGGTAGTCGGCCTTCACGCGGGCCTCCTGCGCCGGATCGAGCGGGCCGTTGTGCGCGGGCACCACGTAGGCGGCAGTACGCTGAAACACCGTTACCGACGCCGCTGCCTGCTGCGCGATGCGCGGGATCACCTGGACCGCCGAGGAACCGGTGCCGATGACGCCCACATGGCGACCGTCGAAATCAACTGGCGCATGCGGCCAGGCGGCCGTGTGCAAGACCGGCCCGGCGAAAGTCTCCAGGCCTGGAAAGGCCGGCGTGTTCGGCGTCGACAGCGGCCCGCAGGCCAGCACGACGAAGCGCGCGCGCCAGATCTGCGCCTCGCCGTCCTCGCCTGTGCTGCCGACCTCCCAGCGCTGATCGGCATCGTCGAAGCAGGCCGTCGTCACGCGGGTGTTCAGGCTGATGCCGCTGCGCAGGTCGAATCGGTCAGCCACGTGGTTGGCATAACGCAGCAGTTCGGGTTGCGAGGCATAGCGCTCAGTCCACTGCCATTCCTGTTGCAGGGTCTCGCTGAACGAGAAGGAGTACTCCAGACTCTGGATGTCTACGCGGGCGCCCGGGTAGCGGTTGGCATACCAGGTGCCCCCCACGCTGGGAGAGGCTTCGAGCACTCGCGCCGACAGGCCCATCGCGCGCGCCTTTTTCAGCATGCAAAGGCCGCCGAATCCGGCTCCTACTATCAGCAGGTCCAGCTGGTCTATCGCGCTTGTCCCATCGGGCGTCATGCGGCGTCGCGCTCGAAGCGCCCCCGCGGCACAGGAGATATGTTGAAGCGTCGCGTCATGCGCATCTCCCAGATTCTGAAGTCGATGGCGAGCACGGTGTTGGCACACGAACCGACGCCTCATGCGGCGATGGCCGAGGCGCAGTATGCGCTGTGGTCGGGTGACTGTCGATGGGGGCCGTACTGCTGCTGGGGCCGCACGGTCGACGACCGCGTGCCGCAGGACCGGCGCGGGCCAGTCCAAAAGGCCCGCCACCTGCTTGCGGTTCGGGTCTACACGCTCGACAGCGCCCAGCCCCGGTCCTATAGTCCGACTTCTCTTGGGTCCCGAACAGCCGCAGGAGAGATCCGCGGCTTGCCGGCGGTGCAAGAGATTTCGACAGTTGTGCATATCCAATAATCCAGGAGACGCAATGAACAAGTCGCTTCTCAAGTTTGTCGGCGCAGCATTGGCGGCGCTTCTCGTCGCCGCACCGGCGATGGCCCAGAAGAAGACCCTGGCGGTCGTGGTCAAGGGTCTGGACAACCCCTTCTTCACCGTGCTCGGCGACGGCTGCGCGCTCTGGAACAAGGAAAACCCAAGCTCCGAATACACCTGCCTGTACACCGGGCCGGCATCGAGCGCGGACGAGGCCGGCGAAGTGCAGATCGTCGAAGACCTCATCAACAAGGGCGTGGCGGGCATCGCCATTTCGCCCTCCAACGCGCCGGCCATGGCCACCATGCTCAAGGCCAAGGCACCGAAGATGCCGATCATGACCATCGATGCCGATCTTGCCGCGGCCGACCGGTCGCTGCGCAAGACCTACCTGGGCACCAACAACTACGACATGGGCGTGCTGATGGCGAAGCACCTCAAGCAGCTCAATCCCAAGGGCGGCACGGTGTGCATGCAACTGGGCAACGTGGCCGCCGACAACATCAATGCCCGTGCAGCCGGCTTTCGCGACACCATTGCCGGCAAGAAGGGGGTCGACCGGCTGAAGGGTGACGGCGGCTGGACCGAGATCGACGGCTGTCCGCTCTTCACCAATGACCAGATCGACCTGGCCAACCAGCAGATGTCGGACGTGTTCACCAAGAATCCGAAGCTCAATGCCTTCATCCTCGTGGGGGGCTGGGCGCAGTTCGGTCCGTCCGCGTATGCACAGGTGACGGACCAGGTGATGGCCAAGCTGAAGTCCAAGGAGCTGATCATCATCGCCGGTGACACGTTGCCGCCGCAGCTCGACGCGCTGAAGAATGGCCGCAGCCATGCGCAGATCGGCCAACGCCCCTTCGAAATGGGGCATCGCGCGCCCGCCGTGCTGATCGACCTCATTGGTGGCAAGAAGGTCGCCGACCCGCTCTACACCGGGCTGGACGAGTGCGTGCCGACCAATCTGGACAAGTGCCCGGCGAAGTAGTCGCATGGCTGTTCTGGAGCTCGCCCGGGTCTCCAAGCATTTCGGCGCCATCCAGGCGCTCATCGACGTCTCGCTGCGCATCGAGCCCGGCGAGGTCGTCGGCCTGATGGGCGACAACGGCGCCGGCAAGTCGACGCTGGTGAAGATCGTCGCGGGCAACTACCCGCCCAGCGACGGCACGGTGATGATGGAAGGCCGCACGGTGGCCTTCCACAAGCCGGCCGACGCGCGCGGCGAAGGCATCGAGATCGTCTACCAGGACCTCGCGCTGTGCGACAACCTGACGGCGGCCGAGAACGTCTACCTCGGGCGCGAACTCACGCGCGGCTTCGGCCCCGTCAAGGTGCTGGACTATCGCGCCATGTTCAAGCGCGCGGCCGAACTCTTTGCCGAGTTGAAGTCGGAGACACGGCCGCGCGACCTGGTGCGCCGGATGTCCGGCGGGCAGCGGCAGGCGGTGGCCATCGCGCGCACACGCCTGGCCGATCCGAAGATCGTGCTGATGGACGAGCCCACGGCCGCCATCAGCGTGCGCCAGATCGCCGAGGTGCTGAACCTGATCCGGCGCCTGCGAGAGCACGGCATCGCGGTGGTGCTCATCAGCCATCGCATGCCGGACGTGTTTGCGGTGGCGGACCGCATCGTCGTGCTGCGCCGCGGCGTGAAGGTGGCCGACAAGCCCATCGCCCACAGTTCCCCGGAGGAGGTCACCGGCCTCATCACCGGCGCCATCGAAACCGCATGATCACACCCGACCCAACGACAAGGCAGTCCGACATGGCCGCAAGTCTCGAGGACAGCATCGACCGGCGCGTGCATGGCAACTGGCTGAGCTGGCTCGTCAGCCAGCAGACCTTCTGGGTTTCGGTGGCGGCCGTTGTCGCGTTCGTGGTGCTTACCTTCGCGAGCGATGTCTTTGCGACGCAGCAGAACCTCTTCAACGTCACTCGCAACTTCGCCTTCGTCGCGATCATTGCGATCGGAATGACGGCCGTCATCGTCACCGGAGGCATCGACTTGTCGGTGGGCGCGGTGCTCGTGCTGTCGGGCATGGTGGTCGGGATGACGATGCACACGGGCACATCGATCTGGGTGGCGATTCCGCTGGCACTGGGCGCATCGTTGCTGGCGGGTGCGATCAATGGCTTCATGATCGCCTACATCGGCGTGCCGCCGTTCGTGGTCACGCTGGGCATGCTTTCCATCGTGCGCAGCCTCGCGATGGTGCTGTCGAACAACCGCATGGTCTACGAGTTCGGGCCGGACCAGCCGAAACTGCTCGCGCTGGGTGGCGGCTTCGTCAGCGTGTCACTGCCATTCGTCGACCCCATCCGGGTGCCAAGCCCGGTGCTCTTCCTGATCGTTCTGCTCCTGATCGCGAGCTTTCTGTTTCGCTGGACGCGCTGGGGCCGGCACCTGTATGCCATCGGCGGCAATGAACGTGCGGCGACGATGACGGGTGTGCCGGTGAAGTTGGTGAAGGTGAGCGTCTACATGTTCTGCGCGCTGTGCGCGGGCATTGCGGGCGTGCTCGAAGTCGGCTGGCTCGGCACTGTGACGACCAGCCTGGGACAGGGCATGGAGTTGTCGGTGATCGCGGCGTCCGTCATCGGCGGAACCAACCTGGCGGGCGGCATCGGCACGGCCTTCGGCGCCGTGGTGGGCGCGGCCTTGATCGAGGTGATTCGCAACAGCCTGATCCTTCTGGGCATCAGTACCTTCTGGCAGGGCACTTTCGTCGGAGGATTCATCATCGTGGCGGTGCTCTTCGACAGACTACGGGCGCGCAGCGCGAACGAGTGACACGTTGGGCCACGCGCGCCCGCAAAGGTGCTCAGCCGATCGGTGCGGCCGGACTCAGCAGGCCGGCGGACTGAAGGTCGCTCCACAGTGCGGCCGGCACGGGCTGATCGGCATCGGTGGAGTTGGCCTGGACCTCCTGTGGTGTCACGCCGCCGAGCAGCACCGTCACGACCGCGGGATGCGCCATCGCGAACTGCAGCGCCGCGCGGCGCAACGGTGTGGCATGCGCTGCGCAGATCGCCTCGATCTTGCGCACGCGCTCCATGATGTTCTCGGGCGCCGGCCCATACTCGAACTTGGCGCCCGGCACGGCCCCGGTTGCGAGGATGCCGGAATTGAACACACCGGCCAGCATCACGCCGATGTTCTTCTCGAGCGCCAGCGGCAGAAATTCGTCCACCGCGTTCTGGATCAGCAGCGAGTAGCGGCCCGCCAGTATCGCCACGTCGAAATCGCCGGCCTTCGCGAACTTCACCGCGATGTCGGACTCGTTGATGCCGAACCCAATGGCCGCGACGATCCTCTCGCTGCGCAACCTCTCGAGCGCCTTGTAGGCGCCCTCCATCACCTCCTTGAAGCGCACGGGCGCATCGACCGGACCGTGCGTCCACACGTCGCAGTCGTGGATCAGGAGGATGTCCAGGCGATCCAGGCCGGTGCGCAGCAAAGACTGTTCGACCGAACGCATCGTGCCGTCGTAGGAATAGTCAAAGCGCGGCGCATGCGGATGGCCGCCGGCAAAGCCCGGCGAAAAAACATCGGGGTTCTTCGGCGCTGGCTTGGCAAAGGCATCCATGACTCGCCCGATCTTGGTCGAGACGATCACGTCCTTGCGCGGCAGATGGCGCAGGCCTGCCCCCACGCGCGCTTCGGCCAAACCGTTGCCGTAGTGCGGCGAGGTGTCGAACACGCGCACCCCGCTGGCGTATGCCTGTTCGATGGTGACGATGCAGGTTTTCTCGTCCAGCAGTTCGTACAGGTCGCCCAGGGGGGCCGTACCCAGACCGAGGGCCGAGAAGGCGAGCTCCGTTCCATTGCGAGTCGTGAAGCGGCGTGACCTCATTGCGTTTCTCCTCGTCGGGTTGCGGGTGGAAGGCCCGCGCAAAGCATAGCGCGCGCGCCGGGGAAATTTCGGACATCGCGCAGGACATCGCCGAAGCCAGCGCTCGCCCGATCCGCGCGATCCGCGGCGGCGCTGAGTATGATCCGATCGTGCAGCGCGCCGCCGCAATCATCGGTTCCGCAATCTTCCTGGTCATCGCTCCGGGCACGCTCGCCGTGTACGTCCCTTGGTACCTCACGCACTGGCACTTCGCACCTCCGCTGTTCCCGATCGCGCGCGTGCTCGGCGCCGCCCTGATCGTCGCCGGGTTGCCCATCTTGCTCGATTCGTTCGCTCGCTTCGCGTTGCAGGGCCTTGGCACACCGGCGCCCGTGATGCCTCCCAAGCGCCTCGTCGTCACCGGACTCTATCGCTACGTCCGCAATCCGATATACGTCGCAGTCACGGCGTTGATCGCCGGCCAGGGCCTCCTGTTCGGGAGCGTCACGGTGCTGGCGTACGGCGCGATCGTGTGGGCCGGATTCTTCTTGTTCGTTGTCGCCTACGAAGAGCCTGCGCTGGGCGAGCAGTTCGGCGACGAATACCAGCGCTATCGGGCGAACGTGAGGCGATGGTTGCCGCGCATCACCCCATGGCGCGGGTAGGTGGGGTGCGCCAATATAGGAGTGCTTGTCCATGAACCTGAGCCAAGGTAGTAACAAGCTTGAGACGTCTTGAAAGAAACACGAGGAAGGTTTGAAATTCGGCGACCCAACTCGAGGAGTCTGCTCATGACCAAGCCCGGTGCCCTCCGTACATTCACCCGTGTGAGCGTTTCAGTCGCTTCAGCGATGCTGCTGATCCACGGCAACGCCTTCGCCTCCGATGACGATCGTCAAAGGGAAAAGGGAGAAAAGGGCCCGGAGGCCATCGTCGGGGTTTGGGAGTCGACGGCGACAGTGAGAGACTGCAATAACGGCGTCGCGCTTGGCGGCTTCAAGGGATTGTCCACGTTCAACGTGGGAGGAACGGCGTCATATGGAAGTAATTCCCCTCCCGGCTTGACAAGCGCTTCAATGGGAACCTGGAAGCGCGAGTCCCATCGGACCTACACCATTACGCTGGTGTTCTATCGTTTCAACCCCGATGGGTCGCTCCTCGGCTTGCAGAAGTCAAAGGGAACGCGCATTTTGTCCGCGGATGAAAACAGTTTCACAGGCGCGGTAGATGGTCAGATCACCGATGCCGCGGGAAATATTCTTGCGCATACCTGCCTGACCGATACCGGCTCCCGCGTTAGTTGGTAGCCGCTGCAGCGGAGGCCTCGTGCTGGGGATGCTGGCTCGGAACTTCGAACTCTTGGAGGTCGAGGGCCCCCGGCGGCGGCGTCCCTGAAGAAGTCATGACCTTCACGATGCATCCTGTCGGCCTGCGCATGCGTCTGAAGAAGCATGCTGTCAGCGCCTAGAGTCGACTCGGTACCCAACGTCGCTATCGATCAAGAACCCGTCAATACAGGAGTGATGCGGATGCAGCTGCATTTCGACGACGAGGCCTTCGACGGTCAATTGCAGCGCACGGTGGGCAAGTGCGACGCCGGCATGGCCAACGTCGGGGAGTGCTTGTACATCGCGTCGCGGATCACCGAGGGCGACCGCGACAGCTGGTACGCCGCGTGGTCGACGTTCGCAGACGGCCTCGTGGCGCAGGCAGCGGCGGCCGCGCAGACCGGTCACGCCACGAGCGCTGCCAGCCTGCGGCTGCGGGCGGCCGAATACTACCGGCAAGCGTTCTTCTGGCATCGAGATGACCTCGACGGCAAGGAGCTGACCACGGCCTACCGGGCCAGCGTCGACGCCTTCCGCAGCGCCCTTCCCGGCCTGCTGGGGCGCGGCCGCCTGATCGAGGGCGACACGCCGGGCTACCTGTTCGCGCCGCCCGGCAGCGGCCCCTTCCCCACAATCCTGCACATCGGCGGCTACGACAACACAGCCGAGGAGCTGTACGCATCGGTGTACCCGGCCCTCGACCGGGGATGGGCGTTCGTGGGCCTCGACGGCCCGGGCCAGGGCAGCGTTCTCTACGACCGCCGCGTGCCGCAGCGCCCCGACTGGGAGCACGTCGTGCCTGGCATGTTTGACCTGGTCGCAGGCCAGCCAGAAGTAGACGCCCGCCGGATCGTGCTCGTCGGCCGCTCGTTCGGCGGCCTGCTCGCCCCGCGCGGCGCCGCGGGAGCGCCACAGCTTGCCGCCTTGGTCGTCGACCCGGGCCAGTACGATATGGCGGCCGGCGTCGCCGCTCGCCTGGGCGGGCTCTGGGAACACGTCGACGACCCCACCGCCAAGCCGCGGTTCGACGCGCTGCTCGAGATCCCGGCCCTGCGGACGCTGCTCGGGCCGCGCATGGTGACGAACGGCGTCGCCGACCCGCAGACCTACTTCCAGGACATGCGCCGCTACACGAGCGCCAACCTGGCACCTTCGATCACCTGCCCGTGCCGAGGGCGCCGAGGGGCACTGCGAAGGCATGGCATCCATCGTGTTCTGGACAGCGGCATTCGATTGGCTCGACACCATGGTGCGCTGACCCCGCCGTCGCATCCGCGAGCGCCGACGTTTGGCGATCGCACCTCGCAACCACCTTGATGCCGACCTCCATCGATTCGCCGTGTGATTGATGGAAGCGAGGAACGTGACTGGCTCACCAACATAGATGGGCTGCCGGAAGACCACTTGGTCGACGCCTCCGCGAGGATTGGAACAACGCCAAAGTAGAACGCATCGTTCGACAGGAAGAAGGTCATCGGGGCGCTCAGTAGCGCGGTGATGAGGGGCAGGAAGTGGCCGGCAGAGCCCGGGATGGACGACACGAGGTTCTGTGCAATCGCATCGGTCATCGTCGTTCCAGACAGGATGCCGGTGAACACGCCCATGAAGAGCAACGGCAACGGCAACGGCAGACGCTGGCAGCACAGGTCCCTCCCGTGCCGCCAGGCAGGCAGCGCAGGATTGCTTCGAGAGAGGGAGGAGAAGAAGGCTTCTGGGCCTTCCCTCAAGGTCAGCCTAGGGCCGCGCCTTGACTGGCACTGGGCACTTCGCTGCCCGGCATTGCGTCGGGTAGTTCATGTTGAGGACCTCCGACCTCCGACTGCACACGCTTCGCCGAATGCGAGACGTGCTCTTCGGACTTGCCGGAGACATAGTCGCGCCAAACCAGCGGCAGGATGCCGCCATGGCGCCAGTAGTCGACATCCTCTTCGGTATCAAGACGGATGATGAGCGGAACGGCCGTCGAGGTCCCATCGGTGCGATGCACGATGGCTTCAATTTGCCCTGAAACCTCGAGGTGTTGGGCAAGCGCGGGGACGTCTATGGTTTCGCTGCCGTCCAAGTTCAGAGATTCCGCCGTCGTGCCTGGCTCGAACTGCAGCGGCAACACGCCCATGCCCACGAGGTTGGTCCGGTGGATGCGCTCGAAACTCTCGGCAATCACGGCCTTGACGCCAAGCAGTGCCACCCCTTTGGCTGCCCAGTCGCGGGACGACCCGCAACCGTAGTTCTTGCCAGCAATGACGGCGAGCGGCACATCGCGCCGCAGGTATTCCTCCGCCGCCTCGAAGACCCGCATCTGCTTACCGTCCGGCATGAGCTTGGTCTCGCCCCCTTCGACACCGGGAACGATGCGGTTACGCAAGCGGATGTTCGCGAAAGTAGCGCGGACCGCCACGTCGTGGTTTCCGCGCCGCGTCGTGTAGTTGTTGAAGTCACGCCGCTCGACGCCTTTGGCAAGGAGGAAGTCCGCTGCGGGGGTGCCCAGGCTGATAGCCCCGGAGGGAGAGATGTGGTCAGTCGTCACGGAGTCGCCGAGGATGACCAGCGGGCGCATGCCGACGATGTCCTGGACCGCGGCAGCCTCGCGCGAGAGGCCTTCGAAATACGGGGGCTGGCGAACATACGTGCTCGCGTCGTCCCAGGGAAATCGCTCGCTGCGCTCACCGGCCAGAGCGTCCCAGGGCTCGCCGCCTTCGAACAGGTCCGAATACTTTTCTCGGAAGATTGCCGGCTCGTAGGCGCCCTCGACTGCCTTGGAAATCTCGACCGAGGTCGGCCAGATGTCGCGCAGGTAGACGGGCTGGCCGTTGCTGCCAATCCCGATGGGCTCCTTGGTCACGTCGACCGACAGGGTGCCGGTAAGCGCATAGACCACCACGAGCGCGGGCGACCCCAGGTAGGCTGCGCGAATGTTCGGATGGATGCGGCCCTCGAAGTTTCGGTTGCCGGAGAGCACTGCGGTACCAACCAGCTTCTCTGCCTCAATGGCCTCGACCAAAGCGTCGGGCAGCGGACCGGAACCACCATTGCAGGTGGTGCAGCCAAAGCCGGCGATATGGAACCCGAGGGCGTCGAGCGACTCCTGCAGGCCGGCCGTCTCGAGAACCGCAGCAGTGACATGGCTTCCCGGAACCAGGGAGGTCTTGACCCAAGGCTTGGTCTTCAGGCCTAGCGCGACCGCCTTCCGCGCGACCAGGCCGGCGGCCATCATGTTGACGGGGTTTGCAGTGTTGGTGCAGCTGGTGATGGCTGCGATGAGCACGTCACCGTCATGCAGGGAGAACTGCTCGCCCTTCACAGGAGCGGCATGCTCGGGGTCGAGTGGCCTGCCGGCAATTTCCTGGTAGTGCTTCACGAATGCGCTGGGCACTGTCTCCAGGGGCAGATGGTCCTCGGGGTTGCGAGGGCCGGCCAGGCACGGCCGGATTTCATCGAGGTCGATGGTCACCACGGTGTCGAAACGGGGAGCCGGCGTGTCGGCGCCGCGCCAGAGCTTCTGGGCCTTCGCGTACAGCTCTACCAGCTCGACTTGCGCGTCTTCGCGGCCAGTCATGCGCAGATAGTCCAACGTGCGCTCATCGATTGGGAAGTAGACGGCGGTGGCTCCGTATTCGGGCGCCATGTTGGCAATCATCCCGCGGTCGCCAAGGGACAGGGCTTCCAGGCCGGTGCCGAAGAACTCGACAAACTTGCCAACGACGCCGAGGGCGCGCATGCGCTGCGTGATGGCGAGGACCAGGTCGGTCGGGAGCACGCCTTCGCGCAATTTGCCTTTGACTTCAATGCCGACCACTTCCGGAAGGGCCAGTGCGACGGGCTTGCCGACCATGACGGCCTCTGCCTCGATGCCGCCGACTCCCCAGCCCAGCACGCCGAGACCGTTGATCATGGGCGTGTGGCTGTCGGTTCCGACGCAGGTGTCAGGAATCGCGAGTTCGCCCTGACCGTCCTTGTCGGTCCAAACCACCTTGCCGATGTACTCGAGGTGTATCTGGTGCATGATGCCCTTGCCTGGGGGAACGATGCGTACGCCCTCGAAGCTGCTGCTGCACCACCGCAAGAAGGCGAAGCGCTCGGCGTTGCGCTCGTACTCGCGCTCCAAGTTCACCTTGCGCGCAATTGGCGACGCCCAGCTGTCCACCTGAAGCGAGTGATCGATGATGACATCGACCGGCACCTTGGGACCAACTTGCGAGACGTCGCCACCCGCTTCCGCAACGGCGTCGCGCATGCCGGCCATATCCACCAACATCACTTGGCCAAGAATGTCCTGGCCGTACACGCGCGTCGGGTAGAAGCTCAGGCCCGCGCCAATCTTGCGGTCAAGAAGCGCATCAACTTCTGCCTGGGTGTCCACGCCGCGAATCGCCGCTTGACGCAAGAGGTTCTCCAGCAGGATGCGAAGGGAAAAAGGAAGCTGCTCCACGCCGCTCACGTCGGCGATGGAGAGATAGCGCACCGTCCGGTTGGCCATGGGAAGCTGCTTGATTTGGGGGACGGTTTTCATCTGTTTTCCTCTTGGGGGGCGACGGTGGCGGGTTCGTTCAATCAACCTGACGCGGCTTGTTATTCGACCTTGATGTCCCGCTTGGCAACCAGCGCCTGCCAGCGCGCGGTCTCGTCTGTGAGCAACTTGCCGAACTCGGCCGGGGTACCGCCCGCAGGCGTGAGGCCGTCCGAGGACATGCCCTTGGTCATCTCCGAAGCGTGAATCGACTCGTTGATGGCCTTGTTGAGTTTGTCGACGATGTCCCGGGGAATCCCCTTGGGGCCAATGATTCCGTGCCAGTTCGTCACCGAGTAGTTGGGGAAGCCAGCCTCGACGGTCGTCGGGACATCGGGCAATGCAACCAGGCGGTTGGGTGTCGTCACGGCCAAGGCCCGGAGCTTGTCGGCCTTGGCGAACGGGAGGGTGGAAGCAACGGTGCCGAAGACCACCTGGGTTTGACCTGAGATGGTGTCGGTCAGTGCGGGCGCTGTCCCTTTGTATGGCACATGCATCATTGGCGCACCCGTGACATCGAGAAAGTACTCGGTCGCGATGTGGACGATGCTGCCTGTGCCGGCCGATGCATAGCTCAGCTTGGTCGGTTCCTTTTTGGCCAAGGCCACCAGGTCCTTGAGGTTCTTTGCTGGCACGTCGGGGTTCACCGCAATGATGAACGGGCCTCGAGCCAACTGCGCGATGGGAGTGATGTCCTTGATCGGGTCGAACGTGAGCTTGTAGAGCGCAGGGTTCACGGTGTAACTGGCGGCTGCCAGGAACAGGGTGTAGCCGTCCGCTGGCGATTTGAGCGCGGTACTCGCACCCAGGTTGCCACCCGCGCCCGGGCGGTTTTCGACGATGACAGGTTGACCCAGCTTTTCGCCAAGTCTCACTGCCACCAGGCGCGCGATGAAGTCGGAGCCACCGCCCGGCGCGAAGGCCACGACGAGCTTGATAGGACGGGTTGGATACGGTGCCTCGGCCCATGCGGGGGCACAGGCAGCACCGACCAGGGTTGCCGCCAACAGGGCGCGTCGCATCGCACCAAAAAACCGCTTCTTTGTCTCGTTGATTTGCATGAATGTTCCTTCAATGCTTGTGTGGGGTCTGGCGCAACCTGGGCGAAATCATCGATAGCGCCTGAGTTGTATTTTCTAATCAGTTTAGACAATCACAGACAAGGGTAAACCCGCGGGCCGAGTAACGGGTTGTTGGGCGACTGCGCGGCGAGTGGACGCAGCTGAGCCGCCCAAGGCCATAGGGCAACGGTTCAGTGGAATTTCAGCCGCTAGGCCGCTTGGGAAAAGACGCTGGGGTCCAGCAGCTTGCCGCGGCGCGCGCCGTTGAGGTGGGCTCGCATCAGGTTGGCGGCCTGCATGAAATCTTGGCGCTCGATGGCGTCCAAGATGGCCAAATGTTCAGACGCCTGGGTGTGGCGAGGCGTGCGTTTGGAGGCCTGTCGGTACTCCACCAGCCGACGCAGCTGATTGATGCGCCGGATCGACTGGAGGACAAACCGGTTGTGCCCCCACTCTGCAATAGTCTCGTGGAAGTGGCTGTTCGCCTCGAACAGCTCAATGGGCGTCATCGTCTGGAAGCCGCCGTCCACGATGCGCTGTTGCTCACGCCGAATCTGCTTGAGCTCCGCGGGAACGAACATGAAGGACGGTCCCAGGATGGCCCCGGGCTCGATGGATTGCCGGAAGAGGTAGCTCTCCTCATACGCATCCGGAGAATCAATCATCGACAGGAAGCGCCACCCGTGGCCCATGCTCTGCTCAATCCAGCCCTCCTCGGAAATCCGGGACAAGACCTTGCGCAGGGTGCTGCGGGCGACGCCGTAGCGACGCATCAGGTCGGCCTCGGTCACTTCGTCGGGCAAACGGTCAGACTGGCGGTCGTCTGCGATGCGCAGGTACAGAGGGTCGTCGGTCGACAAAAGGCTGGCCACCGAGCCGTCCCAGTCCTTGGCGTCGACGCTGAGGAAAAACCCGCGATTGGCATCCTGCTGGAGGACGCCGAGTTGGGCCAGGTGTCTCAGCGCAGCTTGAATGGGGGACCGCGAGGTGCCGATGTGCTGCGCCAGCTGAATTTCGGGCAGATGGTCCCCGGCGGCGCGGTTGTCTCGACGCACCAGCGCCACGATTTCCCTGGCAACACGCTGCTGCAGGGAGGTCAATTCCGGGGCCGAAGCCGCTTCATTCGCCGAGGACATGCCGCGTAGTCTAGGCCAGCCGCCGGCCTCCCCAACGGACTTGCTCGCGTCAATCAATCTTCATCCCGTATTGCTTGATGAGCTTGGACCAGCGGTCGCTTTCCCGCTGCATCAGCTCGCCAAATTCCTTCGGCCCTGCTCCGACCGGCTCGGTCATCCCGGCCGACAGCTTCTCGGCAACGTCCTTCTCCTTCAGGGCGGCTGAAGCGGCCGCATGGATTTTCTGGATGGCGGCGTCCGGCGTGCCCTTGGGAACAGTCAGCCCCATCCAGGACGAGAACTCGTAGCCGCTCACGCCGCTTTCGGCCACGGTCGGAACGTCCGGCAAAGCCTTCGAACGCTTCTTGCCGGTTACGGCAAGGGCCTTCAGCTTGCCGGCCTTCACGTGGGGGAGCGCAGCCAGCGGGAAGGCGACGACAGTACTGATTTCGCCGCCCAGCAAAGCGACGATGGCCGGGGCTCCGCCTTTGTAGGGCACATGGGTGATGTCCACCTTGGCCATCGACTTGAGCATCTCGCCAGCCAAGTGATTGGCACTGCCATTGCCTGCCGTGCCGTACGTGTATTTGCCCGGCTCCCTCTTGGCCAACTCCAGGAATTCCCTCAGGTTTTTCGCCGGAACGGAGGGATGCGCGACGATGACCAAGTCGATGGAAGTCAGCCAGGTCACCGGGGCAAAGCTGTCGACCTTGTAGCCAGGGTTCGGGTACAGGCTCGGATTGAGGGCCATGGTGCCCTGGTTCACGAAGGTGACCGTGTAGCCGTCCGGGGCTGCCTTGCCACCCAGCGCGGTTCCGATGTTTCCGCCGGCCCCTGCGCGGTTGTCAATGATGACCGACCGACCCAGGACCTCCTGCATCTTGGTCTGGATGCTTCGGCAGACGACGTCTGCATCTCCGCCGGCGGGCTGGGGAACGATGAGCGTGACCGGTTTGCTGGGGAACTTGTCTTGCGAAAAGCTACGACCGGCAAAGCTCAGGGGAAGGGCAACTGCGCCCGCTTGCAGCAGCGCGCGTCGAGAGAGATGGCTCATGGGTTTGTCTCCAAAGAGGTGAGCGGGAAGGCATCGATGAATTGCTTGATTGTCGAAACTAATCATATAATGCAATCTAACGAAGGGTCAAACCATGGAGACATTCCCTCATCTCGAGCAATCCGATGTCGCCCTTCGGGCGTACGTCGGATGCCGAACGACCGCTTTGCGCCGCGCGCGTGGGCGGGGACTGGAGGTCTTCGACGTGTCGAGCGCCGGGAAATGGACTCATCGGTGGACCGTTCCGGCCGGCGACAAGCCCTCTTATCTGCTCGTCGACGAGGCCCGCAGTGCGCTGCATTGCGTGCACGGCGACGGAAGCGAGGTCAGCAGCTTCAAAATTGACGGCGATGGCCGCCTGTTCGGGCTTGGTACCCAAGCGACGGGCGGTACGAATCCCGTGCATCTAGCGCTGAGCGCCAGCGAGCGCTGGGTCTTGGTCGCCAACTACGCCACTGGCAGCGTCGTGAGCCTCCCGGTGCAGGAGGACGGCTCACTTGGGCAAAGGGCTCATCTATTCGAGCTCCCGGCCAAGGCTGGACCTCACAAGACCCAACAACAGGGTGCGCATCCCCATCAAATCGTCGTGAATCCAACAGGCCGATGGCTTCTGGTGCCGGACAAAGGCGCCGACGCCGTCCACACTTTGGCGCTCGACGAGGCAACCGGCGCGCTGCGACTCGTAGCAACACTGGATGTGGCGCCCGGCAGCGGCCCTCGGCATTTGGTGTTTCGTCCGGACGGTGCCATAGCGTGGGTTGTGCTGGAGCTGTCGAGCCAGGTTCTCACGACTCGATTCGACGCTGCGACGGGCCGGCTCGAGCCTTTGCAGCGCACGCCATCAGTCCCCGACTCCTTCATTGGCGAGAGCACTGGCGCAGGCATCGTGCTGGCCAACGACGAGCACCACCTGTTCGTCAGCAATCGCGGACACGGGAGTGTGGTGCGCTACCACGTCGACCCCGTGGACGGGACACTGAGTGGTCCGACCTGGACGCGCGTTCATGGCGCCGTGCCCCGCTTCATTGCATCCCTACCGGGCACCGACTCTCTCTGTGTCGCAAACGAAGACGCGGACTCCATCGTCCTTGTCGCAGGCCTATCCCAGGTTGAACAGCTGGCTCCCACGGGCAGTCCCGTGTGCATCGCCTTCATCCATCCATCGAAAGGAACTACATGAGCAAGCAAATTGGCATCCGCGCGACCTGCATGCGCGGCGGTACGAGCAAGGGTATCTTCTTCGCGTTAGAAGACCTGCCGGAGGCCGCCCGTCAGCCTGGCGCCGCTCGCGACGCGCTGATGCTGCGCGTCACGGGAAGCCCGGACCCGTACGAAAAACAAATTGATGGCATGGGGGGTGCCACTTCCAGCACAAGCAAGGTGGTCATCGTCGGTCCGAGCACACGTGACGGTTGTGACGTTGACTACCTGTTCGGCGCCGTCGCCATCGAGTCGCCAGTCGTTGATTGGAGCGGAAACTGCGGCAATCTCTCTTCGGCCGTCGGCCCCTTCGCCATTGAACGCGGGATGGTTGCCGTATCCGAGAACGGCGTCGCCGTGGTTCGCATCTGGCAGGCAAACATTCAGAGGAAAATCATCGCGTACGTTCCTGTGCGCGATGGACAAGTTCAGGAGACTGGCGATTTCGAACTCGACGGCGTGGCTTTCCCTGCAGCTGAAATCAAGCTGGAGTTCCTGGACCCCGGAGCAGATGAAGACAGCGAAGGCGGCGCGATGTTTCCCACCGGGAACATGATTGACAAGGTGGATGTGCCGGGAGTGGGGGTCGTCGAGGCAACACTCATCAATGCGGGCAACCCGACCATCTTTGTGGATGCTGTCACCCTCGGCCTCAGCGGTTCGGAACTGCAGTCTCGCATCAACACGGACGTGGGTCTTTTAGCGAAAGCCGAGGCCATCCGGGCCAATGCGACCGTTGCCATGGGCCTTGCGGCGACCGCGGCAGAGGCAACCGAAAAGCGTCCGCACACGCCCAAGATTGCCTTCGTCGCACAACCGACTGGGTACACGGCGTCCAGCGGCAAGGCCATCAGCTCTGACGACATGGACTTGTGCGCCCGTATCTTCTCGATGGGGAAGCTCCACCACGCCATGACCGGCACCGGAGCCGTTGCGATTGCTGTTGCCGCGGCAATTCCTGGCACCTTGGTCTCGCGCGTTCTCGGTGGCGGCCGCCACGGCGAAATTCGGTTCGGCCATCCCTCGGGCACCCTGCTAGTGGGAGCCGAAGCCGCAGAGCAGGAAGGGACATGGACAGTGACCAAGGCCCTCATGAGCCGCAGCGCGCGCCGCCTGATGGAGGGTCAAGTTTTCGTCCCTTCCAATTGGCTCTCACAGGAGTGAGGTCCTGGTGGTGCTCTACTCTGCGCATGACGCCGAGGCCCTCGCCCCGACGGGCGTCCTCCGGGCCGCAATCAATCTCGGCAATCCAATACTGGCCCGGCTTCGCTATTTCTGCAAGCTACCCGGAGGTCATGGCCCTTCGACTTGCCAAGCGCGCGTCAGGCGTTTGGCGAACACCAGTAACTGGGCAAAACCTTGCCCGGATTCAAGATGCACCGGGGATCCAGGGAACGCTTGAGCAGCGACATGATCTTGAGTTCCTGAGCGCTCTTGTAGCGCGCCAACTCTTTGACCTTCAGTTGACCGACGCCATGCTCCGCGCTGATGGAGCCCCCGAGGGCGTGCACGCGATCGTGCACCAGCACGTAGATTGCGTCTTGGTTCGCCAGCATTTCCGCATCCCCGAACGCTGGCGAGGTGCCGACGTTGTAGTGAAGATTGCCGTCGCCCAGATGGCCGAACGTCATGTTGACCAGACCGGGGAAGCGCAGCTGTAGTAGCGTATCGGTCTCCTGGACGAATTGCGGTATCTGGGAGATCGGCAGCGACACATCGTGCTTGATGCTCTTGCCAGCTTCTGCCTGAGCCAAGGTGATGCTTTCTCGCAGGTGCCAAAGCGCCTTGCTTTGCGTGATGTTCTCGGCCACCACCGCATCGTCGGCTTCTCCAGCTTCGATCGCTTCTCCGAGCACGACTTCAAAGCGTTCACGTGCGTGCGCTTCGCTTTCGGCGTCCGAGATCTCGAGCAAGGCATACCAGGGCGCGGCGGCCGACGGGCCTTCAAAAGGCAGGCGTTGGGCGGGATAGGTGCGCGTCACCATTTGAAGACAGACCCCTGCCATCAGTTCGAACCCCGTCAACGATGCGGCGAAGCCGGAACGGGCCCTGGCGAGCAGCGTGACGGCCTGATCTGGGCTGGAGAGCGCAAGCAAGGCCGTGCAACGCGCTGCAGGTTGGGGGAACAGTTTGATTGTTGCGGCGGTGATGATGCCAAGGGTGCCCTCGCTACCGACATACAGGTCGCGCAGGTCATAACCGGTGTTGTCTTTCCGTAGTCCGCGCAGCCCGTCCCAAATTTGCCCATCTGCGTCCACCACTTCCAGGCCCAGTGTCAGATCGCGCATGTTGCCGTACCGGAGCACGCCGGTGCCGCCGGCATTGGTCGCAAGGTTGCCACCCATGGTGCAACTTCCCTCCGCGCCGAGCGAGAGCGGAAAGAAGCGACCTTCGGCGGCGGCGCGTTCCTGGACTGCCTGAAGAATGCAGCCTGCCTCCACGGTCATCGTGTCGTTGACCGTGTCGACGGCTCGGACACGATTGAGCCTGGACGTCAGCACTACCACTGCCCGTCCCGAGTCGTCGGGTGTGGCTCCGCCGCACAGACCTGTGTTGCCACCTTGCGGAACCAGGGGAACTCCATGGTCGGCACACGCCCGGACTACATCGGCCACCTGTTGGGTGGTTCCCGGCCGCACCACCGCGATGGCTTGGCCTGTGAACCGGTTGCGCCAGTCGGTCAGGAATGGCGCCGCCTCGGTGCCAGTCAACACGTTGGTCGCTCCGACGATGTCAGAGAGCTTCGCGGTGAAGCTCATGCGATGCTCCGCTCGTTCGCACTTGCAAGTACCGCGTCACGCCGCTTCTCGAAGCGCTCCCATACTTCCGGGTTGACCAGGCGCGGTGCCCTGTGTCCAGCAAGCACTTGAATGATCTGCTCCGCGCTCATGGCCGCGATGTTGGCGCGGCCTTCGTGGGAAACGCCTGCCGTGTGAAAGGTCGCGACCACATTGTCCAAGGCAAGGAGGGGATTGTCGTTGGAGGGCGGCTCCTGCTCCCAGACATCCAGTCCCGCGCCGGCGAGATGGCCGGACTGCAGGGCCTGATGCAGCGCGCCTTCGTCGTGCACGCCGCCGCGGGCAGTGCTGACGAAGAGCGCGCCTTTCTTCATCGCCATGAAGCGGTCGGCATTGAACATCTTGAGGGTGGACGCGTCACGCGGACAGTGCAAGGAAACGATGTCCGCCTCGCGAACCAGCGTATCGAGGTCGACACTTTCCGCCCCTCTCGCCTCGAAGTCAGCCCCCGCAAGCAGCGGGTCATACGCCAGGACGCGCATGCCGAATGCCTTGGCCAGCGCAGCCGTCTTGGTTCCGGCGTATCCCAGGCCCACGATCCCCAGCGTCTTGCCGCCCAGGTCGTGGCCCATCACCGACTCGCGCGAAAAGCCCCGAGTGGCCGAACGCAGCAAGCGGTCCGACTCCACAATGCGGCGCGACACGGCCAACATGAGGCCGATGGCCATCTCCGCGACCGCAGCGGAATTCCCGCCGATCTGGCAGACGACCGCCACGCCCGCGCGCGTACAGGCGTCGACATCGACGGTGTCGTAGCCCGCTCCACCTGCCGAGACGCACAGCAGGTCGGGGCACCGTGACAGCAACTCTTCTTTAGCCCAGAACTGCTTGGGCAATTCGTCCTTGGCAGCGGAGATCTGGTAGACATGGGCGTGCGTCAGCGCCGCCCAGGTCGACGCATCGTCCCCTCTCATAGGAGCGACAGTGAGTTGCACATCATCTTCCTGCGAGAGCCGCTCATCGAAGATGGGATTGATCCACTGATTCAAGCGCACCACGCGCTTGGATTTCGCTTCGGTCGACATGATGAATTCCTTGGTTGATTTGCACACCACCGGGGATAGAGCGGATCGCTTGCGGGACCCCGGCTGCGCCTGGAACGAGTTGCGGTCAGGCAATCACATTTCGATGAAGCAGTTCAGTCGAGCCAGGGTCTCGTCCACCCACGCCCGGTCGAAGCATCCCGCCTCGATGTCTGCGACCATCTTGTCTTCAATGACCTGCTTCTGCCGCGCTGCCGCCAGTAGCCGCTCGACGTCATCAAACGGAACGCACAGCAGTCCATCCTCGTCGCCGATGACAAGGTCGCCCGGCTCGATGACCATGCCATCGATGGCGATCGGAACGTTGATTTCGCCGGGGCCATCCTTGTAGGGTCCGCGATGCGTCACGCCGGCGGCAAACACGGGGAAGGAGCCGGCGCGCAGCGCACCAGCGTCCCGAATCGCGCCATTCATCACGAACCCGCCCAGACCTTGCTTGATGGCGTCGCCCACCATGATTTCACCCACCAGGGCGTTTGTCAGATCGCCGCCGGCATCAACGACGATGACGTCGCCTGGTTTGGCGAGCTGCAGCGCCTTGTGAATCATCAGGTTGTCACCTGGCCGGGTCTTGATCGTCAGCGCTGGACCGGCCATGCGGCCCCCCGCGTGCATCGGACGCAGGCGAGCTCCGCCCGCGATCATTCGCGACATGCAGTCACTGACATTGGCGACGGGTACGTCGAGGAATTGGCGAGCCAGGTCGAGGCTGACAGCACGGCGTCTTTGAAGGATACGAAGTCCGTTGTTCATGATGAGCGTCCGGTTGCGTCGATGTTCAATCGAGTTTGATTTCTGCCGCCTTGACCACGGGGGCCAAGCGTTCGCGATCGGCCTTGTAAAGGTCGGTCATGGATTGGGGTGTGCCGCCGTGCAGTTCCGCGCCCGTCGCAAGAATCTTCTGGCGCACGTCGGGCTGCTTCAGCAATTCGTTGATTGCGACGTTCCATTTCTCGATGATCGGCTTGGGGGTACCGGCCGGCGCCATCACGCCCCAGACGCTCGCGAGCTCCACGCCCCGAATTCCGGTTTCGGTGAACGTCGGCACATTGGGAAGCACGGGCGAGCGTTTAGCTGCCGTCACGGCGATGGGACGGACCTTGCCGCCCTCGATCTGGCTCAGGAGCGTGGGGATGGAACCCATGTAGATGTCGACCTGGCCACCAATGAGGTCGGGCAGGGCCTGGGACATACCGCGGTAGGGCACATGGGTGAACTTGACGCCGGAAGCGTTCTGCCACAGTTGGGTGACCAAGTGCGCGATGGTACCGGTGCCGGGTGTCGCCACCGTCAAGCTACCGGGCTTCGACTTGGCCGCAGCGACGACGTCGGCGAGTGTCTTGTAGGGAGAATCGGCCCGCACGACGAGCACTACCGCACCGCTGGCGACGGAGGACACCGCCTCCAAGTCCTTGACCGGGTCGTACGTCATCTTGCTGTAGAGAAGCGGGTTCAGCACGACGTTATCTGTCTGGGCCATGACGAGTGTGTAGCCGTCCGGCTTCGCCTTGGCCACCGTGTCCAGAGCCAGGTTGCCGCCAGCGCCAGGCTTGTTGTCGACGGTGATGACCCAGTTCAGCTTGCTTGTCAGTGCCGTCGCCAGCAGGCGTGAAAGGCTGTCCGTGCCCCCGCCAGCTGGGAATGGGACAACCATCCGGATGGGCCGTTCTGGATAGTTTTGCGCGACGGCACTGGCAGCACCGATGCAGAGCAGGGCGGCGGTCGAAATTCGCATCAGAGTGCGCATGTGTGTCTCCTGAGATAGCAAGAAAGCGGCTTCAGGCCGCAAAGGGGGGTGAATCGGTGTGGGTAGACAGCAGCCAGTCGAGGGCCTGCTCGACGCTGGGCTCGGCTACTGGGAGCGGATGGGCTGCGAGCGATTCGATGGTCTTGTGGAAGCGCTCTTCGACACCGGGCAAGACGGTGGAGCGCAGCCCCAGCGACGTCAGTTCCCTTTGCGCGTCTTGCACCTCGTGCGCGTGCCGCTTCGCATGGATCACATGCGTGCGGACCATCGAGTCGATGAAGGACCGCAAGGGGATCTTGTCGATGTCGCTCAGCTGGGCGTACAGCTTCTCGCGCACGCCCTGCTTTTCGGCGCTCATGAGCAACTCGACGCTCAACGCTTCCATGCCCTTGGTAAGAACACTGCGCAGGAACTTGAGCGAGATGGCGTCCCCGACCACCCCGTGGCACCCCTGTCAGCGAGATCCCGCCCATGATGGCGGTATCGACGTAGACAACGCCGTGCGCGTGGGCTCGGCCTGGCGCCTGTGACGCACGACAACACCCAATCTGCATCGGCGAGCCAGGTGCCAGGCTTCTCGTGCACCACCACATGAAGGTTCTTCGCCAAGGCCGTGGCGGCAGGCGACATGCGGATCTCGCAAGCGCTGAGCGTGAACGCCGCTGCGTGCAGAGGCGCAGCGTAGCAACGCCCCACCTCTCCCAGCCCGACGAGGGCGATATGCGTGCTCATGAACGTGGCTCCATGCGGCGAGAATACAAAATAAATACAAACGAGGCAACTTAAACAAGGGTAAACACCAGTATTCCCAGCGCGGCTCAGCACCGACGACGAGAGTGAAGTAATAAATGCTTTCATTTTGTACGTTGCGATCGAGCTCAAATTGCATGTGAATACAATCTCGGCAACCAACGAAGGCGGAAGATTTGATGCGTAACGGAAGCGACAACGCCTATGAAGTGCTCAGGGAACGCCTGGTTGGCGGCCACTACAACCCAGGCTTCCAGCTGAAAGAGGAGCCGATTGCGCGTGAACTGGGCTTGAGCCGTACGCCTGTCCGAACGGCGCTCAAGCGACTGGTGGAGGAAGGACTTGCGACGGATGCAGTCGGTCAAGGCATCCACGTGGCCAAGTGGACTGAATGGGATGTCGAGGAAACGTTTCAGCTCCGCATGCTCTTGGAGCCTTACGCTTCCTACCTCGCGGCGACGCGAGGCGGCGCGGACCTGCTGGCGCGCCTCCAGGCCAGCAATCTTGAGATGGAAACCGCCATTCGCATGGGAGGCAACGCGGGAACAGAAGGCGTGCAGGAGGCGAATCGCAAGTTCCATCGAGCGCTGCTTGATGCAGCAGGCTCTTCACGGTTGCGTTCCATGCTCGACACCATCATCGACATGCCAATCGTCGTGAGATCGTTCTACCTCTACACGTCCGCTGAACTGGCGCAGAGCCTTCACCACCACCAAGACCTGACGTTGGCTGTAGCGGCCAAGGACGGGGAGCTCGCACGTCAGGTGATGCAGTTGCATCTGCGCATGTCCCACCATCGATTCATGCAGCACAGAAGCGAGTATGTGAAGGCGCCCCGGCAGGCGGACTGAGGTGGTGCGGTGCTTCTGGCTTCGCATGAGCGGGCCACGGATGCCGCCAGGCCGTGTCGAAGTCCAGTGCCTACGGTTGCACGTGCGTGATCAGCTCGGGGCGCAACTCGCGAATGCGCTTCTCCACGTAATACCCACCGTACTCGGTGTACCGTAGGTACGGTTTCTTGCAGCTTCGGCATTGCCACAGCTCGCATCGGTTGTAAGGGTGAAACTGCAATGCGATCGGCGCTTCAGGAGACCACAGGGAAGAGCTGGCTCCACGAAACTCTTCAACCGTCGGCTCGGTGTGTTCCGGGTCCCAGGTCGAGCCGAGCATGACGAGAGCCTCGTCGGACACGGTCGATGGAAAAGCTTCCCAACCCTTGGACGCGAAGGCATTGCAGTCACCACAAGCCTGCGCCGCCCCATGAGCCCTGGCTAACCGTTCAACGTCTTCGCTCGTAAGCAGCACTGTCATTCGTTGCCTTCTTGATGCATTTTGACCCTGCGGAGGGTGCTTCAAGAACTGATGGTAATGCGAAGGCAAGCACGCGTTCGAGCCTGGACCTCGTCAACGGGACCTACCGGCCAGTTGGCTCCAGGATGTTGGCGCCGGCACTGCGCTGCCCGAGGGCGGGCCGAGGTATTCGCGAAGTCATCAGCAAATGCTCTTGCGATAGAAGACTTCGCCCTGCCCCTTCACCGAACTTGGACGCTCGACGAGATCGCTGCATCGGGCCTCGGCAAGATGGACGATCAGTGCAACAAGTTCAGCGAACTCGCATACCCGTTGAATCCGGCCGGCTTCCTCCGTAGTCGGCCACGAGCGGAACGTCACCGGCGTACGAGACGCCGCTGGAGTGTTGGGAGCCTATCACCTTGAAATTGCGTCGGGAGCGCGTAGCATCACGACAGCTGTCAGCAAGCTTGAACGACGTCAGGCGGCCGCGTCGGTTCGAGGCAGATCGCATCGGCCGCTCATGAGAACCCGAAGGAGATGAAATGATCACCTACGTTGGTTTGATGAGCCTCACCGAAGAGGAAGGCCAATTTGAGCCTTCGCGAGTTGCTGAATGCAGGAAAGTATGGCGTCATGCCGACCGAGCGGAGGTGACATCATGACCGCCGAACTCGTTGGCAATGAGAGCGTTTGCCGCAGCGCGGTCCTGGCTGGTGTCCTCGCTTTGAGCGGCGGCAGCATCGCGTTCGGCCAGGGGACGCTCAACACTTGTCTTTCAGGCTTCGAGGTCTCGCGCGGCACCGATGTGGCCGGCGGCCTGCTGACCAAGGGCGTGACCTTCGCCGGTGTCGACGACCTTGCCAAGGACGGGGGTGTCCCGAACCCTGCTACTTGTCCCTGGACCACGAACGGCAACGGCGGTAGCTGGACCGCGAAGATCGACCGCATTGGCGTTGCCGGTATCGGTGGCAGCGGCGTCACGGTGGTCGGCGGACGCTGGTACTGGCTCGATCGCGACAACAACGTGCAGTTCGGCCGGGTCGAGGGAGGCTTCGTTCGGTGGCCAGGCACAGTCGATCAAGACATCGGCTGCGGCGCAGGCGTGGCGCAATTCGCACTATCGGTGCGAAATCAATTTTCTCCCGGCACCATCGCTGGCTGCCTCGACGACACTCACCTCGACCCGGCGAGACAACCGTTCGTCTTTCCGCCGCACATTTCGGGTGCACTCCGCCTGAACTGAACTGAGCGCCGGCGTTGCAACGGCGACCGCGAAGCGCTTTGCATCCGGTTTCAGCGGTGCCGGCCAGCCATGTGCGGTCATTCGCCAACGTCAGATTGTTGGACGGTCGCCGTCGTTCGGCGCAGCATTTCGATTGGTGGCAACCATGAAGGGTTGTGAGACATCTGCCCGGCATCCGCGCTGCGGTAGAGCGACCGCGACTTAAGGGCAGGTGTCGCACAACCCTTCATGGGATCGGAAGTTGGGCCAATGCTCGCGCACTACCGTCGTCGGCCAGGAACGGAAGTTCAGACAAGTGGGCTCGCATCTTCTTTCGGTGAGCGAGGGACGTCGGAAGATCTACGAACTGATTCGCTTCGCCAAGCGATTTGAAGAAATTGGAGCTGCCATCTCTGTACCGGTGTGCATGTACCCGTTTCGATATTCGCGCAGGCGCTCGAGCGCTCGTGCCATGTACTCTGGCTCCTCCCAGAGGAACGCACAACGACGAAGCACACGTCGTAGTCACCACGCCCTGGCGATGCGAGGCGTTCAACCGCGGACCAAAGCATCGTGAACGCAGTGTTCTGGTTCCACTCGTCCAATGCTCGTGCATACAGCAGCATCGCATCGACAATGTCCGTGGTGTAGTTGCCGTTCTTCAAGCACGCGAGGATGCCTCGGACTTTCCTCTTGAGAGTTGCAGGCGCCCGCCTGGAAGCCCGGCGATCCTGCGGCGGTGCTGTAGTGGCCTCGGTGCGCCCGGCCACGCGCAGTGCACCGCGCCCATACTCGGCACCAACCCCCAGGCTCGCGCCGACCACGGCGGGAAACACCCGACAAGCGGCTAGTTCCTGGACGATGGCCACAGCCAGCGAATGGGCTGCATCAATCAGCGCGCGCATTTTCTCGACGAACTCGGCCTGGGCCTCGGCCGCCATCCGCTGGTACGCGGCGCTGTCGAGTTCGCCTTCGAAGCGCTCCGACGCCAGCTTCCCGTCCGTCAAGCGGGCCGTCCGGAACCGGATCCGAGTCCTGCCCGCCACGCTCGCTATTTCGGTGATGGACCCACGACGCCGTCCTGAGCAATCCTCCACGGGCAATACTTGCCGCAAAAGTTGCCGCCGTACGTCTCTCCTCGCAGCGATCTCGGGGGGACGCCATCGGGCACATCAATTGCTCCACGGCCAGCGGAGAACTCTCACGATGCGCTGGAGCGAATGCTACGGGAAGATCCAGCAGTTGAGTCCGAAGGCCGCCAAGTTGGCCTCCCGGATGCTGTCCAAGGATCCCCGGGTCCCCTCTCACTGGGCCTTTGCCCTCGATGTGGCCCTGGCCGGCCGCGGCAAGTCGGCGGGTGCCTTCACTTCGGCGGATCTGGAAGCCATCGGCGCCAGCCAAAGACAGGAGCGACCGGAGCCCGCGGCCGGCCTCGACCCGGCGCAGCGGGAAGCCTGGACCTTCGCGGCTTCCGTTCGCACGTCGGCCGCCGGCGCCGCAAACAAGGGCGCCCAGGCGCCCAAGCCCGGTCCGGAAGACGCCTTGTGGGATCCACAAACGCCCACGCCGGAAGAAGCGTGGCTGCTCGCCTTTTCGCATGAGTTCCAGCGAATCTCCGACGCCAGCCCGGACGACATCGCCCGTCGTGCCCTTCGCAGTCTCGAGACGGACGGGCACCGAAACCCCTTGGAAGCGGCCAGAGATGAACTCGCCGCAAGTGAGGTCGAGTACGTCGCGCTGGACCGGAACGTCGGCGTTCCCCCGGAAGGCGGCTACTGAAGCCACGTGGACCGTCACGAGCCAGTGACAGTCTGCTCCAGGGTGCGACAGGCGGTCACAACACGAATCTTGACGGCGAGGAATAGGTCGATGTCTGTACCGATCGGGAAGAGGAGAACGTCCAGGCGCGAACGCCAGTCGGCCGTCCATCCGTCGATGGGCCGGCTGCGTCGTGCCTCGGGCGTCTTTCAGGGACGGATCGAATCCGTGGACGGCGTCGTCGGCGTGTCGATCAGTCCGGACGGTCAACCCGTCGACAGCGTGCTGGCCTTCTCCGAAAGGGTGGTCGAGACCATCGACGCCTTGAGCGCCAGAGGGCGGGAACTCGTCGCCGCCGAGGCGCTGGAGACCTACAACGCGGACTGGCGCTTCGGCGAGCGCCCCGCCGGAGAGGGCATCGTGGCGATGTTCGAAGCCCCCGTGAAGTCGAAGGCCGAGTTCTCCGCGGATCTCATGCTGTTCATGGTCCGGGTTACCGGGCTCCGGTCCGTCACCTTGACCTTCGCATGCGCAGAGAGATTCTCGCGGCATGCCGTCAGCGTGACCTCGCTGGACGGACTCGGCTTCAACAGCGTACGTGTCGAACTTCATGAGGCATGCCCCGACATGCTGCACGACGTGCCCGGCTGGTGGTATCCGATCCACCTGCATCCGAAGGCGCCCTCCGCACCCTGCGGCCTCACGCCTCGCCAGCGAGCGCTCAAGCGCTCGGTGGACATCGTGGGAGCGCTGGCCTTCTTCGTGCTCCTCGGCCCGCTCTACCTGCTGATCGCCGCGGCCGTGTTCATCGGCATGGGCGGCCCGGTGCACTATTGGCAGACGCGCCTGGGCCAGGGCGGTCGACCCTTCCGCTGCTACAAGTTCCGCTCGATGGTGACGGGCTCGGACGACATCCTCGCGTATCACCTGGCGCATGACGCCGTCGCGCGCGATCGTTGGGAGCGGTTCCAGAAGCTCGACGACGATCCCCGTGTCACGCCGGTCGGTCGCGTGATCCGCCGGCTGAGCCTCGACGAGCTGCCGCAGTTCTACAACGTGCTGAGGGGCGATATGAGCCTGGTCGGTCCCCGCCCCTGCCTGGTTCGCCAGCGCAGCCTGTACGGCAGCAGCTGGGCCCACTATTGCCAGATACGGCCCGGCATTACCGGCCTCTGGCAGGTCAGCGGGCGCAATCACCTGCCCTACGCCGACCGTGTCGCGCTGGACGTCCGCTATGTAACGCAATGGTCGTTGACTCTCGACGCCAAGATTCTTGTGCGCACCGTCTGGGTAGTTCTGAGCGGCGACGGATCGTCTTGAAAGGAGATCGCACCTGCGCAGGCGAATGCTGACAAGAACCCTCCCGTTTCTCCTGCTTCTGTTCCGTCCCGCCCACGACAAGGTGGATTGGGCAAAGATCAAGGAGTCATCCGATGGCGACACCATGCGAGGCTATTTACTGTTTCGATCGGGCTGCAGTTCGCTTTGCCATATACCCAGAAGGCCTTGAAGGCCCTCGAATCCTCGCGGAGATTTCAGAAGACGCCCTGCGCGATGTGTTCGGCGCGCGCGATGGACCGGACAGCCTGCTCAAGACCTGCGAGGCCAACTTCGAGGCCATAGAAAAGGCTGCGATGGAACTGCAAAGGCGCCGACCCGAAGCACCGATCGAACTGGAAATCATGGATTTCTCCGTTCCTTCCACCCGTCAAGATTTTCTATCTCACCGCGGATCGGGCGTCCTGCCTGGGTGACAAGCGGGGCCAACGCCCAGCGCATCAGGTCTGACGCCCACGAGAGATCCCCACGGCTTCACTCGAGCGCGGCGAACGCGTAGCCTTGCACTTCCACCAGCGCGATGGTCCTGCCCTTCCAGCCCTGGTTGGCCAAGCCGGTCAGTTCGCCCCGCGCATAGCTCACGAACCCGTCGTGGCGCCGGGCATTGCCCTCGATCCATTCCATCGCCGCGAGCAGTGCCTCCCAGATGATGGCGATGAAGTCCATGTCGCCCGTGCGTTCGGCATAGGCCGTCGCCAGCATCACGAACAGCGGGGTGGTGTCGAGAAGTCGAAGGCTCGGGTCCGGACCTACAGCAAGAGGGGATGCGTTCAGACATGGTCGGCTCCGGAAACACCCAAGATGCACTGACCACCAGAGCAGTTTTTGGAGGTCATCATGAGCGACGAAGCGAGCTTCTCGGAAACCCCGAGCGCCACGAGCGGCGTCACAGCTTCTGCATCAACCGTGGCCGCCGGCTTCAAGCCATCGGCGGCCGAGGCAGGACAGGCCGTCAAGGAGGCCGTATCCGAGGTGGCAGGCCAAACCCGCCAGTCCGTGGCGAAGGCCGCCGAGCAGGTCCAGCGCGCCGGGGCGCAAGCTGTCAATGCGACGAAGGCCTACGCCAACGATGCAGTTGACGCGGCCGGCCGCAAGCTGCAGGCCGTCAAGACGCAGTTCGAGACCACCAAGTCGAGCGCTGCCGAATACATCCATGAAAACCCGGTCCGCGCTGTCAAGATGGCGGCCATCGGAGGCGCCGTGCTGTCCGCAGCGCTCGTGCTCTTCACCCGCCGGGCGCGTTGACCGAAGGCGACTGGGCGCGGCCGACGCCGCGCCTCTCACCAAGGGCCGCCAGACGCGGCCTACGCGCATCCGCATGAGGAACTGACGTCGCCAGCGTCGTGTTTTTCAGAAGACAGGGCACGCGAGGGAGTGTCAGGTGGAAAGGAGCGATTTCGCATGTTCAGTGGTGCATTCGAGATGGTCACCCAGCAACGCGCCTGCATCCTGCTTGGCGGAGCGGCAATGGCGTTGTCGATCAGTCTCGTGGCCGCGCAGCCGGTTCCCACGCCCTCCGTACGTCCAGAGTCGGAAAGCCAGCGATCGGGCGCCGACCCGGAGATGGTCGTGAGGCCTACGACGTCGGGCGACTCCAAGATGGCGGAGCCTGCCCCGCGTCACATCGATCCGGGCCTGGTCGAGCGCCCCCCGGCGGACCGACGTCCGGGCGATCGAGCGAAGCCCGGCCTCGATCCTTCGGCACGATCACGTCAGGACGACTGCAGGGGTTCGGCCGTCGACTGCAAACAGACTTCAGCGCGATAGGGGCAAGTCCACGGTCGGCTGAAACGCCCTGCCGGGCCGCCTACTTCTGCGGCTTGCCCAGATGTTGCCGAACGGCGTCGGCACGGACCCCGACAGCCGCCACCGCCTCGCGCAGTTGCGCCTCCGTCACACCCAGTGCCTGGTCCAATACCGGATCTCATGATCCTCGTTCACGTTGATACGGCCGCGATCCTGCGCCCCGCGGTTGTTGGTGTCGTCTGCCATGGTTCTCTCCGTTGTGAAATCCGAAGATCGCCTGGCCAGCAGGCACCAGGTGGCGCCCGCCGCAGGCCCGGGCCGGATCGATTCGCTCGAAGCCGCTGTCGCCTGATCGGCGGGAGCCCCGGCGGGTTCAGCCCGTTGCCGTCGGAAGATTTTGAAGTGCATTGCTGTTGTCCCTTGCCGGCGCATGCGCCTCTCGTCATGGCCCGCGCCGTAGAAACCGACGCTCGCCTACGTTCAAGTGGGCGAACGACGATCGACAGCGAACTGCGGCACGTCCACCCTGTCGTTCTGAACAAGGAGATGTAATGGATGCCTCCCTCCCTACGGGGAAAGAAGAGCAGGAGCACGCAGATGAGTAGCTTGACTGTTCTGGGAGCTCCCCTTGCCGGGCGGGCAAGGTGGACCCCCGAATGGATACGGCATCGAAGTGCCCATGCGTGATAGACCGAGGTCTTCACAAACACCATCGGGAGTCCGAGATGAATCGTAGTGCAGCACAAGGTGCAGGACAAATCATCGGCTTGATCGACGGCCGGCAGGTCGTTGGCCTGGACGTCGCCAAGAGCGTGTTCCAGCTTCACACCGTGGACATGGACTCGGGCGAGATCGTCAGCGTCCAACTCAAGCGTGCCAAGGTGCTCGAGCACTTCATCAATCGCCAGCCCTGCCTGATCGGCATCGAGGCCTGCGGCGGGGCGCACCACTGGGCGCGCCAGTTGACGGGGCTGGGCCACAGCGTGCGGCTGATTCATGCCAAGGCTGTGCGCCCCTTCGTGGCCGGCAACAAAACCGACGCCACTGACGCCCGAGCCATCTGGCTGGCCGTGCAGCAGCCGGGCACGAAGTTCGTAGGCATGAAGACGTTGGAGCAGCAGGCCACGCTGGTCTTGCACCGCCAGCGCGAACTGCTCATGAGGATGAAGGTCATGCAGACCAACGCGCTGCGGGGCCTGCTCTACGAGTTTGGCGCGATCTTCGCGCGGGGCAGGGGTGCGCTGTTCTCTGAGATCGAGGCGACCTTGGAATCGCTGGTCAACGACATCCCCCAGTACGTGGCCGACAGCCTGCGCGAGCAGGCGCATCGGATCAAGAAGATTGCCGAGGACATCAAGGCCATCGAAGTGCGGCTAGCGCAGCGCCTGCGCGCCGATGCTGACATGAAGCGCGTAGCCGCTATCCCCGGGGTCGGGCTGATGACGGCCACGGCCGCGGTTGCCACGATGGGTGAAGCCACGGCCTTCAAGTCGGCCCGCGAGTTCTGCGCTTGGCTGGGCCTGGTGCCGAGCCAGCGCGGCACTGGCGGCAAGGTCAAGCTATTGGGCATCTCCAAGCGGGGTGACACTTACCTGCGCACCTTGCTCATCCACGGGGCGCGCTCGGTACTCACGCATACCAAGGAACCGGGGGTGTGGCTGGAGCAACTCCAGGCCAGACGCCCGGCCAATGTCGTGATCGTGGCGCAGGCAGCCAAGATGGCCAGGACGATCTGGGCTGTCACGGCCAGGCAGCAGGACTACCAACGGGGCTACGTGAGTAGCAGGCCGCAAGTGCGCGCCTGAACACCGTAGCTGAATATCAACCAGCCTGAACAGAAAGGGTATGTGAGCCTTTGAAGGCGATTGGGGCAGCAACACACGACGTGATGTGAAACAGGTCAGACCGAGACGAGCCAAACCTGAATGGCGAACAGGACTTCAACAGTCCGCCAAGGAGATGAGGCGCTCGTCAGCGGATTACATCGGGGCCAGTGGGCAAACGGGGCAACTCAGCACCCACACAACAGGCCGGATACAAGGCAGCAGCCGACTTCTTCACGACACGACGCGGGTAACTACCTATCGCCGGGAGGCATCCATACAAGTTCGCCATGACTGAAATCAAACACCCGACAGCCGTGCCGCCCACCGACGATCATGAAGCCAGGCTCGGCGACCGCGGAGCCAACTCCGGCCAAAACATCCAGCAGAGCCGCGCCATTGGGCAGGATCCACCGACCGAGGGGAGCCGAATGGGCCGCGAGGCGAACAAGAAGTCTGGTTTCCCTGGGACACCGGACATCGGGACCGATGCGGCGCAAACCGAGGAAGCCGCAGGGGACGACGGGGCCAGGCAGTGAGGGCTTTCTACGCCGGGCTGCTCGGCGCAGTTCTCAGCATCGTCGCCGCTGTAGTTGACGCGGGCGCCCGGCGGTAGCTCTGGCTCTCTCGACGTGGTCGCCGGCTTTCGCGCCGGCCACACTGGCGCTGGCGGCAAGTTGCCCCTCGAGTCGCACGCCACAAGCATGGGCAGCGTCAGCGAACTCCCACGGGCCTGTTGCGGCTATGCCGGAATCCGCGGCAGATCCACGGATGGCGGCGAGGAAGCCGGAGACACGCTGCGCTACTTTTTCAGCAGCAACTGCCCCATTTTCTGCAGCCTTCCCTCGACACCCCGCGCGATCATGCCGAGGACACCCGGCATCTGAATCTCCATGGCGACCTCAGCATCAAGCACGTGGATGACTCCTGAGACTGACTGACCCATCGCTGCGACGCTGAAGATGAGCCGGTCCCCGTCCCAGCGCTCGCTGGGGGTTCCGCTGCTGCCGGGCAACAGCCTGATGATCTTCGCGAACCCGGCATCGATGCGGCGACGCGCCTCAGCACGGCCGAGCTGATGTGGAATGCTGATGGTGATCGGCGTCGCCATGCGCATAGGGTGCCGCGAATCTGCGAGCCGGGCAAGCGGCTTGCAATGGAAACACGCGGTGTAACAGACGGGCCGAGCCGATCCAACCCTCTGACCTTGCACGTCACTTCCCGACGCGGTGCATGCCTACAGCCCCATGGGCAACCGGCCGACCCATGATCAGCTGTTGTGCTTGCACCATTCGTGCTCGTTTCCAACTCGCGGGATCCGCCCCAGGTGCTTCGCCCCGTTGCAGGAGAAGGAATGAACACAAGCGTTTTCCCCGAGGTCGCCCATGTGGACCAGCTGGCCCTGTTGCAGATGGGTGTTCCCGGCCTCGACGACATCCTAGGCGGAGGACTCACGCCACATCGCCTCTACCTGCTAGAGGGGACTCCCGGCGCGGGCAAGACTACCGTCGCGGTCCAGTTCCTGCGCGAGGGCGCCGCGCGTGGAGAGTCGGTCTTGTACGTCACGCTGTCGGAAACCAAGTCCGAGTTGGAGGGGGTCGCGCAATCCCATGGCTGGGACCTGCGTGGCGTGGAAGTCCGGGAGATGCTTCCCGCGCAGGATGCCCTGGAACCCGACGAGCAGCACACGATGTTCCACCCCTCGGAAGTTGAACTGAGCGAAACGACGTTGCGCATCCTCGCCGATGTCGACATCATCAAGCCGTCCAGGGTCGTGTTTGACTCGCTGTCCGAGTTGCGCCTGCTGGCAGGCAGCTCCTTGCGCTACCGCCGTCAGATTCTTGCCCTCAAGCAGTTCTTCACGGGCCGCATGTGCACGGTGCTGCTGCTGGACGACCTGACCGCCGCGGACCAGGACCTCCAGGTCCAGAGCATTGCCCATGCAGTCATCCGGCTGGAGCAGCTGAACCCCGACTACGGCGCGTCGCGGCGGCGGATCGTGATCAGCAAGTACCGCGGGAAGCAATTCCGCGGCGGGTTCCATGACTACAAGATCGTGCGCGGGGGATTGCAGGTCTTTCCCCGGCTGGTTGCGGCCGAGCATGTGTCGCCATTGACGCAGACGCGCATTCCCAGCGACCTGCCCGCATTGGACCAACTGCTGGGTGGCGGACTGGAGAAAGGCACCAGCACGCTGTTCGTGGGCGCACCGGGCACGGGCAAGTCGAGCGTGGCAGTGCAATTCGCCATTGCGGCCGCCCAGCGCGGTGAGTGCGCCGCCCTTTTCATCTTCGACGAGAGCATCAACACCTTGCGCACGCGCTGCGAGGGCATGGGGATGGACCTCACCGCGCACATCGATTCCGGTCACATCCGGGTGCGCCAGATCGACCCGGCAGAACTGTCGCCAGGCGAATTCGTCCACGAGATTCGCGACGCGGTGGAGCATCACGACGCGACCGTGGTCATCATCGACAGCCTGAATGGCTACCTCAACGCAATGCCGGACGAGCGCTTCCTGATCGCCCAACTGCATGAACTGCTCACCTATCTGGGCCAGCGCGGGGTGGCGACCATGCTGATCGGCGCGCAGCACGGACTGATCGGTATGCAGATGCAGACCCCCGTCGACGCGAGTTACCTCGCGGACGCGGTGGTACTGCTGCGCTACTACGAACTCGACGGCGAGGTCAGGCAGGCCATCTCCGTGCTGAAGAAGCGTGGCGGTGCCCATGAGCGCACCATCCGGGCCTTCACGTTGACCTCGAACGGCGTGAACGTCGGCGAACCGCTACGCAATTTTCGCGGCATTCTCACGGGCATTCCGGTTCCGATCGACGGTGTCCGTTCAGCACCGTGAGTCAGGCACCTTCCAAGCTGGACTTTCGCGTCCTGCTGCGGACGGCGACCTCGAAGGACGCCCTGGTCGCGAGCGCCGTGCTCGAACGAGCGCAATTCGATCCGCACGTCTGCACCGACATGGCAGAGCTGGTCACGGAGCTTTCGGCTGGTGCCGGCGCCGTGATGCTGGCCGAGGAGGTGATCTCCGGTCCGGTCATGACGGAACTGAAGGTCGCACTAGCCTCTCAAGGGCCCTGGTCCGACCTGCCCGTGATCGTGCTGGCGCGACAGGGAGCGGACTCGCGAGCGATCGCGGACGTGATGGACGAATTTGCCAACGTGACGGTCATCGAGCGACCGATGCGCGTGGCCGCCCTCGTGAGCGCGGTACGCACCGCCTTGCGCTCGCGCCGCCGGCAGTATGAACTGCGTGGCCTCCTGGGCGGGTTGCGCGATGCCGACCAGCGCAAGACCGAGTTTCTAGCAACCCTGGCGCACGAGCTGCGCAATCCGCTGGCGCCCTTGAGTACCGCCTTGTCGTTGCTCGCACGCAGGAGGCCTTCGCCGGAGGAGTCCGAGAAATACTACGAGCTGATGCGACGCCAGGTCGATCATATGGTGCGCCTGGTGAACGACCTGATGGAGGTGTCGCGCATCACGCGCGGAAAGATTGAACTGCAGATGCGGCCAGTACTGCTCGACGCGGTGATCGACGACGCGATCGACCTGAGCCGGCCACTGATCGAGCGCGCTGGTCACACGCTGAGCATCGAAATGGGCGCCGAGCCGCTCGTGATCAGTGGCGACGCGGTGCGCCTGACACAAGTCTTCTCGAACCTGCTCAACAACGCGGCGAAGTACACGCCCTCGGGCGGCCACATCCGGCTTTCCGCAGGCCAGCGGGACCGTCAGGCCGTGGTCGAGGTGAGCGACACGGGTGCCGGCCTGTCGCCGGACATGCTGAAGTCGATCTTCGACATGTTCGTGCAAGTAAGCGGGACTTCGAAGGCGGCGCAAGGCGGTCTCGGCATCGGGCTGACCCTGGTCAAAAGCCTGGTCGAACTCCACGGCGGCAGCGTTGAGGCTGCAAGCAAGGGCCTGGGCCTGGGCGCCGAGTTCACCGTCCGGCTTCCTCTGGCGAAGAGCGTGCCTGTGATCACACCTCCGGCAATCGCATCGCAGGACGCTTGGGGCACGACCTTGGACGGCGTCATCCTCGTCGTCGACGACAACCGCGATGCGGCCGACAGCTTGGCCGAGTTGTTGCGATCGCTGGGGGCGACTGTCTTCGTCGCGTATGGCGGGGAGGAGGCGCTCCGACTGGCTAGCTCGAACCGGTTCGACATCGCCGTGCTCGACATCGGCATGCCGGGCATGGATGGCTGCGATCTGGCGCGCCATCTGCGCGCCGAGCCCGGGGGCGCCCAAATGATGCTGATCGCGCTGACGGGCTGGGGCCAGCAAGGGTACAAGGAGCGCATCGCAGCGGCGGGGTTCGACTATCACTTGCTGAAGCCACTGAATCTGACGGAGTTCATGACGGTGCTTGACGCGGCTTAGATCGGGTCGTGCGCCTCGGGGGTGTTGGCGCAAGCCTGGGGCGCCGCGCGGTGCCACGGCCAGCGTCTCCGTATTCCCTCGTGCTCTCGAGGTAACCCTTGCTGCCCTGCTGCAAACGCGTTCGAGCCGGGCCGTCGAACTGGGCCTACCGGCGAAAAGCCGGCCTTCATAGTCGCCGCAGAACTTGCTCAGAACGTTGGTCGCTTCCTGGTGGTGACGCGGTTGTCAGCTGGCCAAGACTGCTGTGGTTGCGTCGAAGCTTTCGACAGTCAAGCGCTCAAGACTCTGCGCATATTGAGTCGCAAGCCCTCCGAGGGCCATCGTTGCCTCGCGAGCGGCTTCCAGCACATGACGACATGCTTCGTACATGGCCCCGGAAGGGGCGAGCCGCGCCCGCGGCCCCGAAATTGCCAACGCCCCTTGCAGTTCTCCGTTCACGCCAAACACCGGCGCGGCAGCGGATGCGGTCTCGGGGTCTCGCTCTCCATAGGACACTGCCCAGAACCGCTCGCGAATGGCCTGGAATTCGGGGGCCGCAGGTAGCGAGAACGCAAGCAGAACCTTGCCTGATGCACCCTGCGCGACCGCGTATTCCTGGCCTATCTCCACCGACGCACGCACCGCCCTGGAAGGTTCGACCCGGAAGAGCGCGACTCGCTTGTCCTCGTGCCTGACGTAGAAGGATGCGGTCTCGCCCGTCGCGACGCTGAGCTGCTTCAGGATGGGTTCGATGACATGCCCTACCTGAAACGAGCGCTGATAAATCGAAGCCAAGCGAAGCGGCTGCGGACCGATGGCGTACTGCCCATCGGCCAGCTTGCGAATGAAGCCACCGTGTTCGAGCGCCGATAGCAAACGCAACACCGTGCTCTTGTACAGCCCGGTCCTCTTTGACAGTTCGGTGAGCGTCAATGCCGCGTCCCTCGCGCTGAAGGCGGCGAGCAGCGAAAAGGCCCTGTCCAACACCGCAACGCCGCTGGATTCGGCGTTATCGGAAGTTTGAGCGGCGGGCGTTGGTTCGGTCATGGGAATCACCAGGCAATCGTGGACGCGCTTCTTTCAGAACTGCGAATCGCAGTGTGACACGGCGCCCGAGGCGGGCTCCCAAAGCGCAATCAAAGGGTTTACCCGCTCCCGAAAAGTAGAAGCTTGCCCGTATAGTTCTATTCAACAGACCATAATTCTATCCGATAGAACTCTAGCAGATGCCCAGGAGACAAAGATGAGCAGGACGAACTACCTCGCCGTTCGCGCCGATTGGCTTGCTCTGCAGGAGGAGGAGGTCCTTGAGCCTGGCCTGCACATCGTCGACGCCCATCATCACTTCTTCGACCGACCCTCCTGGACCTACCTGGTTGACGACTTCCTGGGCGACGCGCGCACAGGCCACAACGTCGTCGCATCGGTCTACATGCAGGCTCAGACGCGTTATCGAGTGGATGGGCCCGCCGCCCTCAAGCCGGTTGGCGAAACTGAATTCGTTTCCGCGGTGACCCGGCAGCACGGCAGCGGTGGTCCCAACGTGGCCAAGGCCATCGTTGGCCATGCCGACCTTCGTCTGGGCGCTGAAGTGCGCGAAGTCCTCGAGGCTCATGTCCAGGCGGGCCAAGGCCGGTTCAAGGGCGTGCGCCACCTGAGCACCTGGGACGCGGATTCGTCCCTCGTCAACCCGCTGTCCGCCGCCCCCAGAAGTCTGCTCATGGACAAGGGCTACCGCCAGGGCGTCGCGCAGTTGGCCGCGCTTGGCCTTTCCTACGACGCCTGGCTGTTCTTTCACCAACTGCCCGAGCTGTTCGAGCTCGCCAAAGCCGTACCCGACACCCCTGTGGTCATCAACCACTGCGGCGGCATCGTTCGAATCGGAGCCTACGAGGGCCACCGCTCGCAGGTGTTCGAGACATGGCTGCATGGCATGCGCCAACTCGCGAAGCTGCCCAATGTCTACGTGAAGCTCGGCGGCCTCGGCATGCGCATCAACGGCTTCGAGTTCGAGAAGGGCGCGACGCCGCCCACTTCCCACCAACTGGTCGAGGCCTGGCGCCCATGGATGGAGCCGTGCATCGAGCTGTTCGGGGCAGACCACTGCATGTTCGAAAGCAATTTCCCTGTCGACAAGGGTTCCTACAGCTATGCCACGTGCTGGAACGCCTTCAAACGACTGACCTCCAGCGCGGGTGCCGATGAGCGGCGAGCGCTGTTCGAGGGGACGGCAAGTCACGTGTACCGACTTGCGTGACGCCCCGGCCCTTTCCCGCTGTCCACATCCCTAGGAGACTTCCTTGAAATCCCATAAGCACACCCTTCGCCTCGCCGTGTTCGCCGCACTCGCACTTTGCGGGGCGGCCGCCAGCGCCCAAGCCGCTTATCCGTCACAACCCATCAAGGTCGTTGTGCCTTTCCCGCCTGCCGGAGGCACGGATGTGCTGACGCGTCTGGTGGCGAATGAGGTAACCCTGAAGGACAACAAGTGGACCTTCATCGTCGACAACAAGCCCGGCGCTGGCGGGAACATCGGCATGGATGCCGTCGCCAAGGCCAAGAAGGATGGCTACACCTTCGGCACCGGACAGACGGCCAACCTGGCCATCAACCCGACGCTCTACACAAAGATGCCCTTCGACGCGCTGAAGGACTTCGAACCTGTGGTGCTGCTCGCTTCGCAGCCGCTGGTCCTGGTGGTGCGTGCGGATTCGCCCATCAAGAACCTGGCAGACCTCAAGACTCAAGGTCAGGCGAAGCAGCTCACCATGGCCTCCGCGGGTACGGGAACTGTCGGTCACGTCGGTGGCGAAATGTTTGCCAAGCGCGCGGGCATCAAGGTAATGCATGTGCCCTACAAGGGCGCCGGCCCGGCCACCACCGACCTGCTTGGCGGACAGACCGACATCTATTTCGCCACGCCGCCCAGCGTCATCTCCATGGTCAAAGCCGGCAAGCTGCGCGCCGTCGCGGTGACGTCGCTCAAGCGCATCGACGTCCTGCCCAACGTGCCCACGGTCGCCGAATCCGGCTACCCCGGCTTTGTTGCGGAAGACTGGAAGGCTGTGGTCGCACCGGCCGGCACGCCTCCTGAGGCCATCAACAAGATGAATCAGGTGATGAACGCCGCGCTGGCCCGCCCCGAGGTCGTTGCCCGCCTGAAGGATGAGGGCAGCGTCGCGCGCGGCGGCACGCCTGCAGAACTTGGTGCGTTCCTGAAGACGGAGAACACCCGTTGGGGCGCCGCGGTCAAGGAGTCGGGCGCGAAGCTCGACTGAAATTTACCTTAACCATTTCAGGAGACCATCATGAAGTTCAGCTCTATCCGTCGCGCCTTGGTTCTCGCCGGCGCGGCCGGCCTGTTCAGTGCCTCGGCACTTGGTCAGAAGCCCATCACCATCATCGTTCCCTACGCAGCCGGCGGAAGCGCCGACCTGGCAACGCGCGCACTCGCTCAGTTCGCGGCACCCGGCGTCGGTGCGCCTATGGTGGTGGACAACCGCACCGGTGGCGGAGGTGTAGTTGGCTGGGGCGCGGCTGCACGCTCTGCGCCAGACGGAACCACTCTGCTGACGGTCGAGCTGTCGTACGCCATCGCTGCTGGGCTGATTCCCACGCTCCCGTTCGACCCACAGAAGGCGTTCACGCAAGTCACGACGGCGGTCAAGGTTCCTCACGTGCTGGTCGTGAACCCCGCCGTGCCGGCGAAGAACGTTCAAGAGTTCATCGCGCTGGCCAAGGCGCAGCCCGGTAAGCTCAACTACGGCTCGGGTGGCAATGGCACGAACACCCACCTTGCAGGCGAGCTGTTCAAGAACACTACGGGCGTGGACATCGTGCACGTACCGTACAAGGGCGCCGGCGCCGTGCTGACGGACTTGATGGGCAATCAGGTGCAGGCGCTCATCACTTCCGTCCCCACCGCGCTGCCGCACATCAAGAGCGGCAAGCTGCGCGCCCTGATGGTGACGGGCGCCGAGCGCAATGCGATGCTCCCCGATGTACCCAGCGCCAAGGAAGCCGGCATCCCCAAGATGGACATCGACTACTGGATTGGCATCGGTGCGCCGGCGGGTACGCCCCAGGCGACCGTCGACAAGCTCAACAAGGCGTTCAACGCCGCGCTCGCTCAACCCGAGGCCAAGAAGAAGTTCGCCGAGATGGGCATGACCGTGGTCGCCAACACGCCAGCACAGGCCACGCAACTGGTGAACAGCGAAATTCAGCGCTGGACTACTGTCATCAAGCAGGCCGGCATCAAGGCCGACTGAGGAGGCAGACATGACCAACGCACTTCGCGGCATCCGCGTGCTGGACCTGACCAACGTGCTCGCCGGTCCCTTCGCCTGTCACCAGCTCGCTCACATGGGCGCCGACGTCGTCAAGGTCGAGACCCGCAATGGCGGAGACCTGGCACGCCAACTCGGCGCCGACGCCGAACTGAACAAGCGCTACATGGGCGTGTCGTTCCTGGCGCAGAACCCCGGCAAGCGTTCCATCACCATCGACTTCAAGCATCCGGCGGGGAAGGATGTCTTTCGCAAACTCGTGCGCTCTGCCGACGTGCTCGTGGAGAACTTCAGGCCAGGGGTCATGAAGCGCCTGGGCCTCTGCTACGAAGAGCTGCTGAAGGAAAACCCAAAGCTCATCTACTGCGCCATCTCGGGCTTCGGACAAGAGGGGCCTCTTCGGGACCTGCCGGCATATGACCAAATCATCCAGGGCATGTCCGGCGTCATGAGCATCACGGGCGCGCCGGAGAACGCACCGTATCGCGTCGGCTATCCCATGGCGGACACCATTGGAGGCATCACGGCCGCGTTCGCCGTTGCTGCAGCGCTGGCGGACAGAAGCCGCGAGGGTGGCACGTTCATCGACGTCTCCATGTTGGAGGCCGTGATGTCGACGATGGGCTGGGCCGTCTCGAATCACCTGGTCGCTGGACGAGAACCCAAGCCGATGGGCAACGAGAACGTGACTGCGAGTCCTTCGGGGACGTTTCGAACGGGCGATGGACTTCTGAACATTGCAGCGAACAAGCAAGAGCAGTTCGAGGCCGTCTGCCATGTGGTTGGCCGGCCGGAACTCATTCAAGATGATCGCTTCAGCGAGCGCCAGAGTCGCCTCCAGCATCGCTTCGAGCTCAAATCCATTCTCGAGGAGGCCATGGCTTCTCGGTCCGCCAACGAGTGGTGGAAGCTCTTCAATCAAGCCGGCGTGCCGGCAGGGCCGGTCTACAGCGTGCCGCAGGCGCTGGAGCACCCCCAGGTTGCCGAGCGCGGCCTTGTGGGAACTTTCTCGGACGCGCCGGGTGTCGGTCGCGACATCCGCCTCCTGCGCACAGGTTTCAAGGTCAACGGGGAGGCGCCGCGAGTCGACTCGCCTCCGCCGACGCTGGGTCAGCATTCCGAGGAAATCCTGGCGAGCCTTGGCTACTCGGCTACGGAAATCGAAGCACTCAGAACGGAGAAAGCGATATGACCGATGCCACCTCCTCGGACGCTCAAAAGACCACGGAGGACTGGTGGCGCACGAGCATCATCGACATGTCTCCCGGAGTCATCCGCTACCGCGGGTACCCCATCGAAGACTTGATTCGCCAGAAGGTGAGCTTGGCCCAGATGATTTGGCTGATGACGAGGGGCGAGCTTCCGACCCGCGCCCAAGGCCTACTGCTGGAGGCCGCGCTGATGTCCGCGGTCGACCACGGCCCACAGGCGCCGAGCATCGCGATTGCGCGCATGGCCGCGACCTGCGGTGTGGGGTTGAACAGCGCAATGGCATCTGCGGTCAACGTCCTTGGCGATGTCCATGGCGGCGCTGGCGAGCAGGCGGTCGAGCTTTATGAGGACATCGCTGCGCGCATCGACGCCGGTTCGCCCGAGGATGAGGCTGTCGACGCAGGGCTTCAGGCGTTCATTGGAGTGCACGGCAAGGTCATCTCAGGATTCGGCCATCGCTTTCACCCGGTCGACCCGCGAAGTGCACCCCTGCTGGAACTCGTTGACGAGGCGGCTGGCCGCGGAGAGGTGAGCGGACGATTCGCGCACATCGGCCGGGCGGTCGAGTTGAAGCTGAGTGCGAGCAAGGGCAAGCCCATCCCAATGAACATCGATGGAGCGACGGCGGTCATCTACGCCGAGCTTGGCTTTCCCGCACCCTTGGCCCGGGGCCTGTTTTGTGTTTCAAGGTCCGTCGGCGTGCTTGCTCACGCATGGGAGCAGACCCAGCAAGGTGGCCGCATCAAGGGACCCATCCCGCGGCAGTACATCCCAACGTACGAAGGTCAACACGTCCGAGAGGTGCCTGACCAGCGCTAGTCGAGTTCAACATTCGGCTCGCTGCGCAATGACCTCTTTGCGCCTGAGTCGATGACCGGTTTGGGCCCTCCCCTGCCCTCCACCAGCGCCGCAGCCGTAGATCACGTCGTCCCCGTGGCCCCGTTGATCTTCGGGTTGCGCTGGATCAGCTCGCGGATAGGCACCGCGCCGAGGTCGTCGATAGGCACCGACGAAAACGATCGGCCGTAGCGGCCGATGGGTGTGCGAATGGCGTCGCAGCGTGGGTCATGGTCGTGTGTGTGCTCAATAGATAAGAGCTCCATCGCGATGCCGCGACCGCCGGATGCGGAGCCCGTTATGCCGCACAAAAGCTGCGTGGCCAGCGACAGCGAGATCAGGGGCGTGCCGGGAATGCTCAACAGCATGTTCGAGATGGACTTGAACCCGCCGACGGACCCAACTACCGCTCCAAAACCGACATCGGCACAGGTATTGATGACCGGCAGGGCGCAGTTGAGCCCCGCCGGTCAGCGTCTTCAGCTTCTCGGGATGATGTAGCCGTCCGCAGCGGCTCGGACCACTTCCGCGGCGCTCAGGTTGCCGCGCGGTCGGTGATGTCGCAGCGGAACGCCTGCGCCCGCCCGCCTTCATCCCGGATAGCGGCCACGACCCTCTCGGCGACCTCCAGGCTCATGTCCTATACGGCGACCTTGGCGCCCTCGCGCGCAAAGCGCCGGAAGGTTGCCACGCCAACACCGCCGCCACCGCCGGTGACCACCGCTGTCTTGCTTTCGACGAACCGATTGCAGTCATTTGAATTGACTATTCGACTTTCGCCTCAGTCCACTGCGTACCTTCTGTCATGCCTTCTCCGAAATTGATGCTGGTCCGGCGCGGATTGCGATTGACCATCAACCTGACGACGTCACCCCGGGCGTAGTGCCCGGAAGGATCGTAGGCCGCCTTTGCGACGGCGATGGTGGAGAGATCCATGTCCGCGTACAGGATTCCTTCCTGGTCTTGCGGCATGTGCTCCACCAAGGGTTGACCATCGGGGCCGAAAATCATGGAGTACCCACCGCCGGGCTTGCCTCCATCGGAATTCAGCAATAGGGTCTTCTCGGGCGTGTCGCACAAGAGGTCGAACATGTCCTGTCCCGTGATGGCACTCGCATGCAAGACGAAGCAACCGCCTTCCAGCGCATAGACCTGGCTCGCGGAGAGATTCACTTCGTGACCCAGCGCGTAAGCAGTGCCGCGGTACAGCGTGAACGAAGGCCACGAGGCGACATGGACCTGCTCGTGCATCGAATACATCGCGTACTTCGACAGCGGCTGGATGTGTTCGGCGCAGCAGAGAGCGCCCAGACGCCCGACGCTGGTGTCGACCACCCGAAAATCGGAACCGTCGCCTTCCCCGAACAGGGTGCGCTCGACGTGGGTCGGCTTGAGCTTCCGGCGCTTGAAGAGCATCTCGCCCTTGTCGCTGATCAGGGCCTGGGAGATGTAGAGCGATCCGCCGTCGATCTCCGAGAAGCCGATCACCACGTTGACATTCGCCTCGGCGGCCGCCGCGGCAATGGATGCGAGTTCCGGACCCTCCGCGTGCAACGAATTGGCGTGGTACCGCGACACGAACTGCATACCCCAGGCTGGCGTGCCGAGCCAAAGCCACCAAGGGTAGCCAGGAATGAACACTTCCGGGAAGGCCAGGAGCTTGGCTCCGTTCGCGCCCGCTTCGGAAATCAGGCGAATGGCCTTTTGTGTGGAGGCTGCGGCGTCCATGAAGACGGGGGCAGCCTGTACGACCGCGATCTTGAAGGCAGTTTCAGACATGAGTTTTCCTTGGGTGATGAGAGCGGGACTACCGCGGCATGTCGCGTCGCACGCCGAATGGATCCACCGGCCACTTGCGCGTGATCAGGCTCCAGGCGCCACCGGGCGCCAAGATCATCGTGACGATGGCAAGGGAACCGAGGCCAATGAAATACCAGGAGCCGTAGGAAGCGAAGCTCTCGCGCAGCAGGAAGTACACAAGCGTGCCGAGGATCGGCCCCTCCAGCGTTCCGATGCCGCCGAGCACGGCGATGAAGATCGCTGCTGCCGACCAGTTCAATGAAAACGTGGCGTCCGGTGTGACCTGCAGCGTGTTCATATAGGCGACAGCCCCCGCCAGTCCGGTCAGCGAACCTGCGATGACCCACAGCACCAGCTTCGCTCTGCGGATCGCCACGCCCGAAGCTTCTGCAGCCGCCTCCGAGTCGCGCACGCTCATGAGCGCCAGGCCGAGCCTGCCGCGAAGGATCGTGCGGGCAACGACGAGCGTTCCAACGCCGACTACCAGGGCCGCCCAGTAGATACCTGCGTTACGGGTCCATCGATCGAAGCTGCTCAGGGCCTCCAGAGGCATGCCGCCGCCCGCACCGAGCCATTCGTTGTTCAACGTCAGAATCCGCATCATCTCGGCAAGCACCCAAGTCCCGACGGCGAAGTGCGCGCCGCGAAGCCGGAACATCGGATAAGCGCTGACTACGGCGAAAAGGCCGGTTGCGATGGCGGCCAGGGGCAGCATCATCCAGGGATTGAATTCCAGCCTGTTCGACAGCGCGAACAGCGCGTAGGCCCCTACGCCGACGAACATCTGGTGGCCAACCACGACGAGACCGCCGTACCCCGCCAACAGGTTCCACGCCAGGGCGATGGCGAACACGGTGAAGATTTCAATCATCAGGCGCTGCGTCCCGAAGTTGGTGAACCAGGGCACGGCCGCCAGGACGCCGCACACCAGCAATGCAGTGGCAAATGCCAGTCCTTTGCCTTTTGCGCGCACGGATAAAGGAGCTCGGAGGGTGGTGACGGTGCTCATCGCTGTGCCTTTCCAAGCAAGCCTTGCGGTCGCGCGAGCAGCGCGATCAGGAAAACAAGGTGGCCGAAGAATGGTCCGAGGCCCGAGGAGACCTTGGCGCCAAAGAGCTGGGCGACGCCGATGACCAGTCCGCCGATGAAGGTGCCCCAGACGTTGCCGAGCCCTCCGAGAACGACCGCCTCGAACGAATAGAGCAAGCGCTCCGGGCCGGATGTCGGAGAGAAAGGCGTGCGGATTCCGTACATGACGGCCGCGAGTGCAATCACGGCCAGCACGAACCCGGTGACGAGCGCGAAGAAGTTGCCGTCGTTGACGCCGACGAGGCGCGCCGTGCCTGGATCGTCCGCCACTGCGCGGGCCTGCCGGCCAAGATGCGAATGCCCGATCAGCCAGCTGGTGCCCGCGAAGATCACCGCGCTGATCAGCGTCGAGACAAGCGGCAGCAGTCCGACCGAGACGCCGGCGATGTCGAAACCTCGGAGGGAGAGATCGCCCGCCTGGAGGCTGCGGGTGTCCGCGGTGAAGGTCTCCTGGAGCACGTTCTGCAGCACGATGGAAAGGCCGAAAGTGAGAAGAAGCGGCGTCAACGCGCCCTTGCCAACGACACGGTTGAGAAGCACCCGCTGGAGGACATAGCCGATGACGAACATCAACGGCACGACCGCAACGAGTGAGACGAAGGATCCGACCCCCGCGAACTGCATCACCGTCGAGCACAGATAGGCGCCAAGGACGATGAGATCACCATGCGCGATGTTGATCATCTTCATCACACCGAGGCTCAGGCTCAGGCCAAGCCCGAACAGGGCATACAGCGCGCCGAGCATCAGGCCGCCCAGCAGCGTTTCAATGAGTGTTTCCATGTCAGATCCCGAAGTAGGCTTGCGCGACTTGCGCCTGGTCGGCCGATTCGGATGCCCCCTCGAGGACCACCCGGCCTTTTTGAATGCAGTAGTAGCGATCGGACTCGGCCAGCGCACGCTTGACGTTCTGCTCGACAAGCACCACCGCCAGCCCGTCGTTGCGTGCCCGGCCCAGCAGGTCGTAGACCTCGTTCACTGCCACAGGCGAGAGGCCCAGCGAGATCTCGTCGCACAGCAGGTACTTCGGGTTGCACACCAGCGCGCGCGAAAGCGCAACCAGCTGCTGCTGGCCGCCTGACAGCGCTGTTGCGGGACGATGCTGGAACGCTTGCATGACGGGGAACTCCCGCATGAGGCGCTCGACGGACCACGGCCCGGGGCGGCCATTGCGCGCGGCGAGCTGCAGGTTCTCCAAGACGGTCAGGCTCGGGAACAGTCGTCGACCTTCGGGCACGAGCGCGATGCCGCGGTTCAGCTGCCTGCGCTCGGAGTCACCGCCGATGGCCTGATCGTCGAGAAGCACGCCGTCGCGTCGTGTCCGCACCGAGCCGACGATCGAGCGGAGCAATGTGGATTTGCCGGCGCCGTTGGAGCCGATGAGGGCCACGGTTTCGCCGGGCGCAATCTGAAAGCTCAAGCCGAACAGCGCCTGGAACAAGCCGTAGTACGCATCCAGTCGATCAGTGCGCAGCATGGTCCAGCTCCTCCTCGATGTCCGAGCCCAGGTAGGTGTCACGCACCGTGCGATCGGCCATCACCGTCTTCGGGTCGCCATCGCAGATCACAGCGCCGCTTGCCAGTACGACGAGCCGATCGGCGGCGGAGACGAGGGCGTGGACGAGATGTTCGATCCACAAGACGGTCACTCCGCCTTGGTGGATCGTCACGATGAGCCGGAGAAGCTGCTGCATTTCGGCATCGGTCAATCCACCGGCCACTTCGTCGAGCAGCAACAGGCGCGGACGCGTGGCGATCGCTCTTGCCAGCTCGAGCCGTTTGCGCTGCAGCAGCGTCAGGGTGCCTGCCAGCTTGTCCGCCACCCCATCGAGCCCGCAGCGCTGGATTGCGTCGACCGCGGCCTGCTGAGCCGCTTGCCCATGCAGTCCGCTGCCGAAGGTGGCCGCCACGAGCACGTTCTCGTAGGCCGTCATGCCGTCGAAGGGCTGCGGAATCTGGAAGGTGCGACCGATGCCGGCTCTGCACCTCTCGGCGGCATCGTAGATGGTGACGTCCCTGCCATCCAGGTAGACGCTTCCGCTGTCGCATCGCGCGCTGCCCGAGATCAGGCCGAACATGGTGCTTTTTCCAGCCCCGTTCGGGCCGATGACGCCAATGAATTCCCCGTCCTCCACGGACAGCGACAGCTTGGGGATGACCGCCATGTCGCCGTAGCGCTTGGTGGTGTCACGCAGTTCGAGCAGCATGTCGGAACCTGTCAAGCAATCGACAGCAACTCGAACTTGCGCTGGACCGGGATTTCCGGTGCCGTCTTGTTGTTGGTGATGAAGAGTTCCGGCTTGGCACCATTGAGGATGCGCCACTGGCCGCCAACGACGCGCATCTTCGAGACGTTCTTGATTCCGCTGGACGTGAAGTCGAGCCTGCCGATGATCGTGTCGTGCTTCATCACGCGCAAGGCGTTGGCAACTTTCACGGGATCCTTGGGGTCCCCGCTCGACTTGAGAGCCTGGATGCCGGTCTCGAACAGCGCATGCACCACGCCCATGGGTTGGGTCCATTCGCGCTTGGTGGCAGCCGTATAGGCATCGGCAAACTGACTCGCAGTCTGGCCTGTCAGGCTTGACTTGAAAGGATAAGCCGGTGTCCACCAGATCTCGGTTGACATGCCATCGGCGCGGGGACCCAGAGCGGCGACGCCACCGGGAAACAGCAGCGCCTTGGCCACCGTGGCCGCCTTCGGCCTGAATCCCATCTGTGCAGACTGCTTGACGAACGAAGCCCATTCGGGAGGATTGAACAGGCCGGTCACGATCTCGACGTTGTCCTTCTTGAAAGCCTGGATGTACGACGAGAAGTCATCGGCGCCGACCGGGAATCGCCCGATGTCGACGATCTTGTAGCCAGCCTTTGCAAAGGCCGCGGGCATGCCGAGCTTCATGTCGCCCATGGCGTTGCCCGGCACGTCGTTGCTGAATGCGGAGCCGATCACCTTGTTCGATGGCACGCCTTGCCAGGTGTCCAGGTACACGTCGGCGATGTCTTCCAGACCCCAGAAGAAATGGAAGACGCTCTTGAACCCCTTCGTGGGGTCGCCTTTGAGCGGAAACATCCAGGCCTGCCAGGGACCGACGGTCGAAAGGCACGGCACGCCGTTGAGCTCGCACTGCTGGGAAGCGTTCGGTCCGATCGCGACCTGTGCCAGCATCAGGTCGATGTTCTCCTTGTTGATGAGTTCAGCAGCCAGGTTGGATTGCCGGTCCGGGCTGCTTTGGTCGTCTCGCGCAAGGATCTCGACCTTGTACTTCCTCCCGCCGATGACCAGGCCATCGGCCAGCGTCTTGCGGACCTGCTCCAGGATGAAGTCGTCCGCTTCGGAAAACGGCGAGAACGGTCCTGTCCTCGGGCTGATGTAGCCGATCCTGATCGTGTCCTTGTCGGCTGCCCAGGCCCGGCTGGCCTGCCCCAGCGCCGCGACGGCCGTGAGCGCTGCCGCGCCGCGCAGCAGTCCCCGCCGGCTCGACACGAGGCTCGATTCCAAGGTCGTCTGAATGTCGTTTGAAGTGGTCACATTGGTCTCCGTTGAGGTGGAGGCCTTCACGAGGCCCTGGGAGCAATGGTCCGCTTCCCGGCGGCGACAAACTTTGCTGCATCAGCCAGGAAACTTGATTCAAACGGCCCCTGCAAGGCGGCCGGCGGCGTGGTGGCGGACGCCGACCCGAGGGTTTCTTTGGCATCAACCTTGCGTGGAAATTGACGAAAATCCTTGCAGCCCCCGGGCTTTGATCTGTCTTGACCAGGCTTTTGCACCATCCACGGGCCTGCCAATGCCTCGATCGTGCGCCATGCAACCTGTTACAGCCGAACCCTCCTCGCGAGTCATTGACGCTTCCACCGCCGGCCTGACCCCGCGCGACAAGTTCGGGTTCTGGCAAGAAGTGGTGCGCAAGGCGCTCGTCGACCTCGAATGCCGGCCCGACGGGAAGAGCCCGTTCGAAGCGTCTGTCAGCGGGACGCGACTGAGCGCGCTCAGCGTCGCGTGCATCGAGGCATCCCCGCACCGCGTCGCGCGCCTGCCTGCCGGGATCTCCCGCTCGGGCGACGAATCCCTGATCTTCAACTTCATTCTTTCCGGCTCGGCGCTCGCCGAACAGGACGGGCGATCGGTGCTGCTGAAACCGGGCGACGGTGCAGTATGCGACGCGCAGCGTCCCTACAACCTGCGCTTCGACGATGCGTTCAAACTCATCACCGTCAAGCTGCCGTTCGGCTCACTGTCGCATCGGTCGGCGGGCATCCACCGCATCACTGCGCGCAGCCTGACCGAAGCAGGCCAGATGTGCCCGATCCTGTTCGGCTACCTGGTGGGACTGAGTCAGCAACTGCCTTCCATGGACGCGGTGGCTTCCGAGAGGATCGCGCGCAATTTCACGGAGTTGCTCGCATCGGCGCTCGACGAGGCGATTCTCAGCTCACCGTTGCCTCTGTCCGAGTACCGTGCCACCGCCCTGGTCCGGGTCAAGGATTTCCTGGAACGCCACCTGGATGCCTGCGAGTTGGACGCGACCATGGTCAGTGCCGCGCTCAACCTCTCGCCGCGGTACATCAACAAGCTGTTCGAGGCGGAGAACACCTCCCTTGCGCGCTACATCTGGCGCCGCCGCCTGGAGCGCGCCGCATGCGACTTGCGCGATCCTGCGCGTCATTCCATAGGCATCTCGACGATTGCCATGGCTCGCGGATTCAATGATCTGAGCCACTTCAGCCGTGCGTTTCGCCAGAGGTTCGAGATGTCGCCGCGCGCCTATCGCCTCGGAGGCGGCGCGGAGCGGGTCGCCTGAGGGCTAGGCAAGAGAGCCGTTCGCACTCTCAAGTGCGTCGGGCAACGCAGATGCCGACGTCGCGCCGAGCAAGGTCATGCTGCGCACCAGTTCGGCTGCAAGCAATCCGATCACAGCCTCGGCGCCCCGGGCGCCGTCGGCCGCCAGGCCGTAGAGCACCGGACGACCGACGAAGGCCGCCGTCGCGCCCAGCGCCAGGGCTTTGGCGATGTCGCCGCCGCGCCGGATTCCTCCATCCATGAAGACCGGGATCCGGCCGTTGATTGCCGCGACCACGCGAGGCAATGCCGAAATGGCTGAAGGTGAAGCGTCGTTCTGACGACCGCCGTGGTTGGAAACGATCAATCCGTCGACGCCGTGGTCGACCGCCAGCCGTGCATCGTCTGGGTGAAGAATGCCTTTGAGCAACAGTGGGCCCTTCCAGAGCCCGCGCAACCACACGAGCGTTTCCCACACGAGCGAGCGATCCATCGCTCTTGCGAGGAGCGCAGCCTGCATGTTCGCCGAACCAGCGTTGCCGCCCGTGGCTGTCAGGTTGGCAAAGTCCGGCGCGCCACCCGGCAACATGCGCATCGACCAGCGCGGGTGCGTGATCACATCCCAGGCCACCCTTGCGGTCGGCTTGAAGGGGATGCGAAAGCCGTTTCGCAAGTCCGCTTCCCGATTCCCGCTGACCGGGACATCGACCGTCAGGACCAAGGCATCGTACTTCGCGCGCGCCGCGCGCTCCACGATCTGACTTGCCATGTCGCGATGCATCACGTAGAGCTGCATCCATTGCACGCTCTCGGGAGCTGCAGCACGCACGTCTTCCAGACGCATGTTGGACGCAGTCGAGAGCGCGAAGGAAATTCCGGTGCGCGAAGCGGCGGTGGCCAGCAGACCGTCGCCCCCTGGCCGAACCAGGCCGTTCAAGCCGGTCGGGGCAATGCCGAATGGCAGCGCCCACTTGCGCCCAAACACCTCGATCGAAGTTTCGACCGTCGTGGTGTCGCGCAACACGCGCGGCGTGAGTTCCACGGCCGCGAGATCGCTCAGGTTGCGACGAAGGCAATGGCCGTCGTCGGCGGCTCCTTCGATGTAGTCGAAGACGAAGCGCGGAAGGTCCCTTCGCGCCCGGCTCCGGAAATCTTCTGTATTGAGGAGCATGTGCCTGGTAGAAGGTGTGGTCAGGCCGTTGCCCGCGCTTCGACCAGGCGCACGAGCGACAGCAGCGTTTCGGTTGTGGGCAGCTTCATGTTGAAGCGCTCGGCCGCGGTGACCGCTGCTCCATTGATCGCTTCGATCTCGGTGCGACGTCCGGCCTGAACATCCTGCAACATCGATGGCTTGTGCCCCTTGTGCCGGGCAATGGCGCCAGCGACATTGGCCTTGCACTTGGCCGGATCCACTTCGATGCCGAGCCTCTGCGCGACCGACAGTACTTCAACGACGACTTGCTCTGCGAGGCGGCTGCCTTCAGGCGAAAGACCGAGCGGATCGACCGTGCACCCGGATACGGCGCAGATGCTGTTGAGAGCGGCGTTGAACGCGACCTTCGCCCAGATCGCTGTCGAGGCGAACTCGCTGATCTTCTCGACGTTGCCCAAGCCGTTCTGCAGAGACAACACATGGACGTCTGGGCTCATCAGGTGCTTGACGCCCTGGAGCGCGGCGCCGGTGTGCAGGGTCTTGGTAAAGATCACGATCAATTCGGGTTGTTCCCGAGCTTCCTCAGGGCGGTAGATCTTCAGCGTCCCGACGTGCCGATCGCCGTCGTCCGTGACCAATCGCAAGCCATTCGACTGGACTGCGCCGATGTGCGCATCGTTGATGTCAATCAAAGTGACGTCATTGCCGCATTCAGCCAGCAGGCCGCCAAACATGGAGCCCATGGCGCCCGCGCCGACGATCGCAATTTTCATGATTCGCCTCAGGAGTTCAGCTGGTGACCGCCGCCACCGAACTCGGCTTCAGCAGAACCTCGCGCTTCGGGATGTGGCGCCTGACGACAAGAAGCGCGATCATCGCGAAGACCATCGCGGTGCCAAGCAGGGCGAGATAAGCCATCGCACCACCGGCCGTGATGACCGCTGCCCCAGCGAAAGCACTGAGAATCGCACCCAGTCGTCCGAAGGCCAGCGCGGACGCGGTGCCGGTCGCTCTGACACTGGTGGGGTACATGAACGCGCACAGCGCGTACATGGTGGACTGCACCGCATTCACGAACATGCCGTGCACGCCGAAACCGAAGATCAACAGGTTCGTGTCGCGCCCGACGTTCAGGGTCTGCATCGCGAATGCACTTGCGGCCGCGCCGGCGCAGCACAGCACCAGGGGCCAGCGAGACCCGAACCGCGTAATTGCGACAGCACAGACCAAGGCCCCGATCACGCCTCCGAGGTTGTAGGCGGTCAGGCCCGAGCCAGCGACGGCCATCGACAATCCTTCGGATGCCAGCATCGTCGGCAGCCAGCTGAAGGCGCTGTAGACGGCGGTAAGACACATGAAGAAGGCCGCCCAGGTGGCCAGCGTATCGCGCGCCAGACCGTCCGAGAAGAGCGCGCCAAAGCCGGCCCGTTTCTCCACGACCTGTTCCGCCATGTCGGTGTAAGTCACGTTGGCAGCCATCGGACGGCCCATGCGCCCCATCAGCTTGCCCAGTTCATCCCAGCGTGCCGGATGGCGTGCGAGGAATCGAGGCGACTCCGGCAAGGTGAACAGGAGAATGGTGGCGAGCACGATGGGGAAGGTGCCACCGATGAAGAACAGTCCGCGCCAACCGAATGCCGGCAGGATTTCGCCCGCGAAGAGGCCCGCCAGCATGCCGCCGAGCGGAACGCAGACGATCGTCGCGGTCACTGCGAGCGTCCTGCGGCGCGCCGGCGTGAATTCGGCTGTGACCGTGGTCGAACTCGGCAGGGCGCCACCGATGCCGAGGCCGGCGACGAACCGCAGTGCGGCCACGGTCAGGATGTCGGGCGCCAAGCCGATTGCGCAGGTCGCCGTGCCGAAGACAAAGACGCTGGAGATGACCGCCATCCGGCGGCCGAAGCGGTCTGCGAACAGGCCTGCGCAGGCGCTGCCGATCCCCATGCCGATGAGGCCGGCGGCGACGGCCGGTGCGAAGGCGCTTCGCGTGATGTTCCACTCCTTGATCATCAACGGAATCGCGAAGCCGATGAGTTGGCCATCGAAGCCGTCCATCACGATGGACAAGGCTGCCAGGAGGACCACCACCTTCTGCATGGTCGTGTAGGCGCCTTCGTCGAGCAAACGGCCGATGTCGGCATTGCCCTTGAATGGAATCGCTTGGGGGTTCATGCGTGTACTCCGGGATTGCCTCAGAAGGGGTAGTGACGCGGGCTCGTTTGAACGGTCACCCATCGCAGGTCGGTGAAGGCATCGACACCGGCTTTTCCACCGAAGTGCCCGATGCCGCTGCCCTTGACCCCGCCAAATGGCATCTGCGCTTCGTCGTGCACCGTGGGCCCATTCACGTGACAGATGCCGGACTCGATACGTCGCGCTACCAGGATGGCACGCGCCACGTCCCGGCCGAAGACCGCGGCCGCCAGCCCGTACTCGTTGTCGTTGGCGCAAGCGACCGCCTCTTCGACGCCACTGACACGGACGATGCCCTTCACGGGGCCGAAGGCCTCCTCGCGGAAAATGCGCATGTCGGAAGTCACGTGGTCGAGCAGAGTCGCGGGCATCAGCGTGTCCTGGGCCTTGCCGCCGGTCACGAGCTTCGCGCCCTTGGCGAGCGCATCGTCGATCAGTTCGTTGCAGCGCCTTGCCGTGCTCATGCCCACGACGGAGCCGAGGACCACCGGGCCAAGGCGCGGATCCCCGAGCGGAAGACTCGCTGCACGTGCGCTCAATCTGGCAACGAATTCATCGGCGATGGCCGAATCGACGACGATCCGCTCTGTCGACATGCAGATCTGTCCCGAATTGGCGAAAGCACCGAACACGGCCGCATCGACGGCGGCATCGACATCGGCATCGTCGAGGACGACGAGCGGCGCCTTGCCGCCGAGTTCGAGAACCACCGGCTTCAGGTACTTCGCACAGGTAGCGGCAATGAGCTTGCCCACGTGGGTGGAGCCCGTGAAGTTCACGCGTCGAACAGCCGGGTGCGAAATCATCGCTTCGACCACGGCAGCCGCATCGGCAGGCGCGTTGGTGACGAAATTCACCACGCCCTTGGGCAGGCCGGCCTCCTGCAGCGCTTCGATGATCAGGCCGTGCGTCGCCGGGCAGATTTCGCTGCCCTTGAGCACCACCGTATTGCCGCATGCCAACGGCGTCGCGAGGGCTCGCACGGCCAGGATCACCGGCGCATTCCAGGGTGCAATGCCCAGAACCACGCCTGCAGGCTGCCGCACCCCCATGGCGATGTTGCCGGGCACATCGGAGGGGATGATTTCGCCGCTGATCTGCGTCGTCAACGACGCGGCCTCGAGCAGCATGCCCGCCGCGAGGTGAACGTTGAAACCCGCCCAGATCGCCGACGCACCCGTTTCTGACGCGACGGCAGCCGCGAATGCCTCGCCTTTTGCTTCGAGCGCCTGGGACGCCTTCATCAGCATCGTGCGGCGCTCGCTTGGGCCGGTGCGCGACCATGTCTTGAACGCTTCCGCGGCAGCCTCGACCGCCGCGACGGCGTCTTCCGCGGTTGCCGCGGGTGCGACAGTGGCCACGCTGCCGTCGAGCGGATTGCGCCGCTCGAAGGTGGCGCCGTTGCGAGCCTGGGTTCGCTCGCCATTGATCAACATCGAAATCTTCATCTGATTTGTCTCCTTGGGGTTTGAATGGAAGCGGGAGTGCGAAGCGCGCGCTGTGAATCAGGCGACCTGAACCTCCACGACGCTGGGCGCCGTGCCGGCAAGGGCACGATCGAGCACAGCCCTCAGGTCGCCGGAATGGCGCACGAGGGTGGCGTCGCACCCCATGCCCCTGGCCAGCGACAGGAAGTCGATGCCGGGCAGTTCGGTTCCCTGCACGACATCGGTCGCAGAGAACCCGAACACGGGCGCGAAATCCTGCAGCGCGGCGTAGCGGCGGTTGTTCAGGATCACGAAGGTGATAGGCAGCTTCAGTTGTGCGGCACTCCAGAGCGCCTGGATCGAATACATGCTGGAGCCGTCCCCCATCAGGCAGATGACGCGTGTGCCCGCTTTGCCGAGCGCGACACCGACTGCCGCGGGCATGCCGTAGCCGAGTCCGCCGCTGTCCATGGTGTAGAAGGTCTCGCTGCGGGTGATCGGCAGATAGGCCTGCATCACCGGGCGCGCGCTTGGGGCTTCCTCGACCACGATGTCCCCGGGCGCTTTCACTTCGGCCAGCGTCTGAAGGACATAGGCGACTGACATCAAGGGTGAAGGCTCTGCCCGTGGTGCCTGGGTCCTGGCCGGCGGAACGGCCCGGGCTTTCGGCGCCGGCCGGGCGAGGAGATCGAGAACTCCCAGTCGAATGCTGCCGACCGCCGATATTCCGACCGGCGTCCAGGCCGCGGTGTCCGGGTCATCGGTGAGCTGGCACAAGGTGGCACCGGCCGGGATGTGGGGTCCTGCGCCTTCGACGTGGTAGGCGAACGCGGGCGCGCCGATCGCCAGGATCAGGTCATGACCAGCGAGCAGTTCGACGATCCGCTCGCGCGTCGCAGGCAGGAAGCCGGCGAACAACCGGTGATCTTCAGGGAAGCTGCAACGGCCCGACATCGGCGCTGCCCACACGCGGGCGTTGTGCGCCTCGGCCAGCGCAACGACCTCGTTCCACGCGTTGTCGCGATCGATCGCGGCACCTGCGACGATCGCCGGTCGGTCGCCTGCATCCAGCGCTTCGCCGATCTGGGCCAGAACCGCGGGCTGCGGGCGAAGTTCCGTACTGACAATCCTTGCCGGCACGTACTCTGCGGGTTGGTCCCAGTCGTCCACCGGCACCGACACGAGCACGGGGCCACGCGGCGGCATCATCGCGATGTAGTATGCGCGCGCGATGGCCTGGGGCACGTCCTGGGCGCGTGCCGGCTCGATGCTCCATTTCACATAGGGCTTGGGAAGCTCGGTGGCCTGGGCGGAAGACAGGAACGGGTCGAAAGGCAGGATCGAGCGCGCCTGCTGGCCCGCGGTGATGACCATCGGCGTGCGATTCTTGTGCGCGGTAAAGATGTTGCCCATCGCATTGCCCACGCCTGCTGCCGAATGCAGGTTCACGAATGAAGCGTTGCGTGTCGCCTGCGCGAATCCATCCGCCATGCCGACCACGGTGGCCTCCTGCAAACCAAGCACGTAGCGGAAGTCGCTTGGAAAGTCCCGGAACATCGGCAGCTCCGTCGAGCCCGGATTCGCGAACACGGAGGTCATGCCGAAGCGGCGCATGAGGTCGACGACGGCGTCGCGAACGGTGACGGTGGAGGGTTGCTTGGCCGTCTCGATGGCGGCGCGCGGCACAGGTCCGGTCATTTCGTGCATTTCCTTGTGGTGCGCCGACTGAGTCGCGGCGCTTGTCTCGATGGCGCAAGTGTGGAAGTTCCCCGCCTTCATGAAAATTGCTTTTTTGAGAGAAAGTCATTAGCGTTGGGCATGACTTTCGATCTCCGGTCTCTCGTCGCCTTCAACACCATCGTTTCGTCGGGGAGCCTCGGGCGAGCGGCCGAGGCCTTGAACGTGACGCAACCGGCGCTCAGTCGCACGATTCGCAAGCTGGAGGACGAGGTGGGCGCCCCCTTGTTCGAGCGTCACTCCAAGGGAATGCAGTTGACGGATGTCGGGAGGGCGTTGCAACCGCACGCGCTCCTCCTGCAACGCGAGTCAGAGCACGCGAACGAGGACATCAAGGCGATACTCGGCCTGGCCAAGGGCACCATACGTGTCGGGGCAGTCGGCAGCATCGCCTGCCTGGTGCTTCCATTGGCGATTGGCCGCACGTGCAAGAAGTGGCCGAATCTTCAGGTCCAGGTCATCGAGGGAGTCTGGGATCGCCTTGCCGATGCGCTCGTCTCGCGCGAGATCGATCTGGCGCTGGGGGTCGACATCGCGGACACGGACGAGATCGTTGCCGTGAAGGATTGCCGTTGGGAGGACACCAGCTATGTGGTCGCGGGACGGCGCCATCCGCTGCGCAAGAAGGCAAGGCTCAAGCTCGCCGATACGCTGCAAGAGCGTTGGGCCATCCTTCCGAAGGGAACCGGGCCTTTCGAGCACATGAGGAAGGTTTTTGCGCGACACAACCTGGCACTGCCCAACGTCGTGGTCGAGACACGCTCCGTGACCGCACTCAAGAGCTTGATCGGCCACTCGGGATTCCTTGGCTGGATGCCCGAGCCCATGTATGACGCCGAGCGAAAGGCAGGCCTCATCGATACCCTGGAGATCCCTGGCGCGAGCGACAAGAGAACGCTGACGGCCTTCCGCCGAAGGGCCGGCATGCTGCCCGGTCCTTCGATGAAGCTTCTCGAGGAATTGCGCGCCATGACGGGGCCGCAGTCTTGACCGTTCAGAAAACCTGGAGCAGAAGCGTCCAACGGTGCCTCCTCAACAGGCCTGCTACTGGCATGTGACGCTCGTTCATGCATTGCGGTGCGAGGTTTGCGCTGCCATGGTGCGGCCGTGTGCCCAGATGCGGCTCGAGATGACATTGCCTATGTCGGATCACGCCCGGATTGCCATCAATCGCGCCGATCTGATTTCCAATCGCAGCCGGGAAACGCCGTGTGGGCGAAGACCGAGTGCGAGGGGAACACGCCGATACAAGATGAGTAGGTCCGCTTCAATCGAGCTTGATGCCCGCGGCCTTGATCACGGCACCCAGCTTCGTGGCGTCGTCCTTGATGGTCTGCGTGAACTGCTCGGGGCTTCCGGCGACCACGTCCATGCCCATCGCCCCGAGCTTCTCCGAGGTTTCAGGCAGCTTGAGGATGCGCGTGATCTCGCCGTTGAGCTTGGCAATGATCGCGCGGTCGGTACCCGCAGGCGCGACGAAACCGATCCAGGTGACCAGGTCCATGCCAGGCAGTCCCGACTCCGCCAAGGTCGGGACATCCGGCAGCGACGGCGAGCGCTTGGCACTGGTGACCGCCAGGGGCCTGACCTTGCCGGATTTCACGAAGGCGATCGCCGGACCGAGCGCATCGAAGATGACCGGCACCTGTCCGCCCACCACATCCGTCATCGCCGGGCCGCTGCCCTTGTACGGCACAGCCACCATGTCGACCTTGGCCGCGGCCTTGAAAGCCTCGCCCGCAACCTGCGCCGGCAGCGCCCCGTGGGCGTAGGCGAGCTTGCCGTCGCTCGACTTGGCCAGGCCGATCAGATCCTTCACGCTGCGCGCCTTCACCGAGGGATGCACCGCCAGCACCATGGGCATGGTGACCGCCAGCGAAACCGGCGCAAAGCCGTTGATCGGGTCGTACGGCAGTTTCGCGTAGAGACTCTGGTTCATCGCGAGCGTGGAGTCGATGGGCAGGAAGAGCGTGTAGCCGTCCGGCGCTGCGCGCGCCGCCATTTCGGCGCCGATCAACGTGTTGCCGCCGGGGCGGTTGTCCACCGTGACGGGCACATTCCAGCGCTCCGACAGCTTTGCTGCGACGGTGCGTGCCACCGTGTCAGTGCCTCCGCCCGGCGGGAACGGCACGATGATGCGAACAGGACGCTCGGGAAATGTGTCCGCGACGGTGCCGGCAACCCCTGCCAAGGGAAGGGTGAACAGGCAGAGCAAGAGCTTCTGGAGCAGCTTCATGGACGATTCCTTGTCGCTCAGTCTGGATCCACGCAGTTGAAGCTGCCTGCGAAATTGATGTCGCCAGCTGCGTTCAGCAACTGCGAAGGAGAAGATGGCAAGACTCTGCCCTCTCGATTCATGAGCATTTCGATTTCTCCGACGTCTATGGCTCAGTGGAGGCAAGCACCGATCGCGAACCGGCGAAGGGTGAGGGGTGTCGCGCCGGTCGAGCCTGGACCCGACGAGATGGCAATACATTACTTTTCAACTATTCAGATGTCAACCTTAGGAATTACCCTCGGCCCTACCCCGTGGTCTTCGCGCTGGCAAACCCGAACCCGGAGATCTCACCCGAGGATGCCCGATCGGTCAGGAACGACATCATCATGGCCACCGGGCGTGCAGGACGTGCTTTGCTTTTCGTACACCTTCCGCGGCGCGCTGGATGCGGGAGCAACCACGATCACCGGTGTTCCTGGTCGACACGCACGTCAACCATGACCCGACACCCGAGGAGTTGGCGGAGATCACCGCGCTGGCTGCCGAAGAGATGCTGCGGTTCGGCCCGAAGCCGAAAGTGGCTCTGCTGTCGCATTCCAACTTCGGCAGCAGCAACTCGCCCACGGCCTCCTGAAGACGGCAGCCGGTGGAAACATGCGATGCGGCGAACCAAGGCAACGTTGATCGCGACCGGAGACGCGGACGCCATGCTGCGCGCTCCGCCGCCGCCAGTCCGTATCGACGACGCGTCAATCCAGCGCCATCTGGCGCGACTCTCTCGGTGCAAGCTCGGCCTGAGCTACAACTTGTCGCCAGCGAGCAAGATCCGCCTGCATCCTCTGCCCAAGCGCGTCGGCGCTTCCTGGCTCGGCGCGTGCACCATGCCTCTCGAAACGTTCGACAATCTCTGGATCGGCCAGGACCTCGTTAAGCGCCCGATTGAGGCGATCGATGGTCGCCGCGGGCGTACCGGACGGCGCAAACAGGCCGTACCACTGCACGACATCCACCCCCGGAACGCCCAACTCGGCCAGCGTCGGCACGCCGGGAAGGCCTTCCAGGCGGCTCGGTCCTGCCACCGCCAAGGCGCGCAACTGTCCCGCACGTATGAAAGGGCAGGCCGTGAACAAGCTGGGAAACATGATCTGCGATCGTCCGTTGACCGTGTCGCCAATCGCAGGTGCGGCGCCCTCATACGTCGCGCTGGCCATCGACGTTCCGCTGCTGAGCTGAAACAGCTCGGCCGCGAAGTGCGGCGGCGTCCCGTCGCCGGCGGATGCGTAGCTGAAAGACCGAGGCGCGCCCTTCAGCCGGGCGATGAGCGTGTGCAGGTCGGGGGCGCCCGTGTCCGGATGAGTGACCATCAACGTCGGCGAAGAGCCCACAAGTCCGACCGGCGCGAAGTCGTGAACCGGGTCATACCCCAGCTTTTGCAGCGCCGGATTCATCGCGTGCGTACCGACGTACCCGAACATCAGGGTGTGTCCGTCCGGCGCGGACCCCGCCACGTACTCGCTGGCAACGGCGCCGTTCGCGCCGGCGCGGTTGTCGACAAGCACTTCCTGGCCGAGCAGCGGGCCTAGCTTGGCGGCGATGATGCGAGCCATCGTGTCGTTGCCGCCACCGGCCCGCGTCGGCACGATGATGGTCAAGGCTCGTTGCAGGTCAGACGACCCGGCGTCCTGTGCTTCTGGACGCGAGAACACGTAGTCGGGCAGATGCAGGTCGCCCTGCATGATCTTTCGCGCAGTGCGAACGAGGGCAGCGCGTTCGACGGTCGCGGCGTCTGCACTGCCCTTCAGTTCAACTTCGACATCGATTTGCCCGGCGGGATGCAGCACCACCAGGCTATGACGTCCGGGTTCGCGCGCCAAGCCACTCGCTACCGTTCCCGGCAAGGCGAACGCGCTGGCGACGCCGATAGCTCCCGTCACGGCATGTGAAGCATGGCATTTGCGCGGCGTGAAGTAGCGCGAGGTGATGCTGCCACTCGCCTCTCCCTTGCTGACCAGCACAGGCTTTGGAATGACACTGTTCGATACGTCGCCGAGGCCCATCCTGCGTCCGGCCTCCAGGCGAAGGATTTCCAGCCGTTCAAGGAGCGCAGTGTTCGCATCGAGGGCTGCCGGCTTCTCCCGTCCCGTCACGCCGAGATCGCTTGCACGAACGATCATCAGCGGCATGGCGGCATCGATGCAGGTCACCTCGGTACCGTCGATCGTGTCGATGCGCTTGCCCGTCGGGAAGATATGACCGGTGACCGCACCCCACGCATCGAGGAAGTTGAGCAGGATGGGCGCCGCGGTGCCGGCCACGCCATCGATGCGCGCATCGCCTTCATAGGTCACGCGCCCGCCGGGCGTGCGCACCGTCACGTCGATTCGCGACCCGGTATTGACGTTGTAGACGCGAACGCTCGTGGTGCCGTCCTTTGCGGCGATCAAGCCCTGTTCGATCGCGAAGGGCGCAACCCCCGAGAGCATGTTCCCGCAGTTCGGCCGCGTGTCCACCGACCGATGGCCGACGCCGACCTGCGCGAAGAGATAGTCGATGTCACAGCCCGGCTGCGACGAGCGCGACACGATGGCGACCTTGCTGTTCAGCGTGCTGCCGCCGCCCACACCGTCGAGTTGGAGCGGGTCGGAGGCGCCGATGGCGCCGATCAGCGCCTGGTCACGGGCCTCGTCGCCGTCGGGCAGCCACTCGCGCAGGAAGAAAGGGCCGCGCGACGTGCCGGCGCGCATGAGCACACAGGGGATGGAACGGTTCATCTCAATCCGCGGTGATCTTGGCGGCCTGCACCACCCTCTTCCACTTAACCTGCTCCTGCGCTACATAGGTGCGCATCTGGTCGGTCGTCATCGTCGAGACTTCGGCGCCGTGGTCCTCGAGGCGCTTGACCACGCTCTTGTCGGCGAGCACCTCATTGAGCACCTTGTTGAGTTGCTCGATCACCGGCTTGGGCGTTTTCGCAGGTGCGAAGATCCCGTACCACTGCGAGACGTCGACGTCGGCGATGCCCTGCTCCTGGAGCGTGGGTACGTCGGGCATGAGCGCCGAGCGCTTGGGACCCGCAACGCCCACCGCTCTCAGCTTGCCGGCCTTGACATACGGCATGGCCGTGAAGAAGCTGGGAAACATCACTTGCGTCTGGCCGCCGAGGGTATCGGTGATGGCCGGCGCGGAACCCTTGTAGGGCACGTGCAGCATGCTGGTGCCCGTCGAAAGCTTGAACATCTCGGCCGCGAAGTGCGGCGCGGTGCCATTGCCGGCCGAGGCGTAGCTGGTCTTGTCCGGTGCGGCCTTGAGCATCGCCACGACCTCCTTGGCGCTGCTGGCTTTGACGGCCGGATTCACCACCATCAGCGTCGCCGACGATCCGACCATGCCGACCGGCTCGAAGTCCTTGACCGGGTCGTAGCGAAGCTTCTGCAATGCCGGGTTCATCGCATGAGTGGCGATGTAGCCCAGCATGAGCGTGTAGCCATCTGGCGCTGCGCGCATCACATACTCGCTGGCGATCGCCCCGTTGGCGCCGGCCTTGTTGTCGACGATGACGGGCTGCTTGACGATGGCCGACATGGCCTGGCCGATGACGCGCGCCATGGCGTCGTTGGCGCCCCCCGCCGCCGTCGGGACCACGAGGGTGATCGACTTTTCAGGAAAGGCGGCGACTGCGCTGCCGCAAGCCAAGGATGCCGCCAGCGCCACGGCGCCGAGGAGGCGAAATTTCTGGGTCTTCAATTTGTCTACTCCGGTGGATTGTCGAGAACTGGGAACCTGGAGGCTCTTGCTTGGCCTTGATCGAATGTTCCACTTTTGGAAGCCTTCTGTGAATTGCATGTTTATGATCTATTGATGCACACTGTGGATCAGTGACACTGCCTCAGGAGCCCATGCGCCATGGCCATCAACTTCAATCTGAACGATCTGCAGGCCTTCCGGGCGGTGGCCGAGCTCAACAGTTTTCGCAAGGCAGCCGAGGCGCTGCATGTGTCGCAGCCGGCCTTCAGCCGACGCATCGAGAAGCTCGAAGAGGCGCTGGGCGTGCGGCTGCTCGACCGCACCACCCGCCGTGTGAGCCTGACTTCGGTCGGCCGAGACTTCGATCGCAAGGTGCAGCAGCTCCTGGACGACCTCGATCACACGTTGCTGGGCATCCGCGGTGTGGCGGCAACGCGCATGGGCGAGGTGACGATCGCCTGCGTGCCGTCGACCGTCTACTACTTCCTGTCGCAGGTCATCTCGCGCTACCACGAGCGCTACCCGAAGATCCGGGTGAGGGTGTTCGACGCCAGCGCCAACGAGGTCCTGTCGGCTGTGTCACGCGGTGAGGCCGACTTCGGGCTCAACTTCGTCGGCGGGAAGGAGCCGGACATCGAATTCAAGCCCCTGCTGGAGGAGCGCTTCGTCGCGGCTTGCAGGCGTGACCATCCGCTCGCCAGGAAGCGGCGGGTGAGCTGGACCGAACTGGCGCAGTACGACTACATCTCGGTCAGCAAGGCCTCGGGGAACCGGCTGCTGCTGGACCAGGCGCTTTCGGGCCTGGCCGGGCGTCCGCAGAGCATCTACGAGACCCAGCACGTCACGACGATGCTCGGACTGGTGGAGGCGGGCCTGGGCGTGGCGGCGGTGCCGTCGATCGCGATGCCGGATGCGGACCATCCGCTGCTGGTGAGTGTTCCGCTCTACGACCCGGTGATCACCCGCAAGATTGGGCTTATCCGTCGCAAGGGGCGGACACTTTCCCCGGCCGCGCAGCAGCTCTACGCGTTTTTCTCCGAAATGAAAGCAAAGCGCGGCAAGCCGGATGGCCGCCGCGCGGTGGATTGAAAGCCTGAAGCGGGCGCAGCCCGAAGTCCGACGCCTCGGCTTCAGTGCGCCGGGCCGGTGTGGCCGAGCGGCAGTTGCAGGTCTCCGGACCCCTCCTCGAGCTCGTGCTCGGTGTTCGCATAGTTCGCCGCCAGTTCGCGCTTCAGGACGTCCCGGTCGCAAGCGTTTTCCCAGATGGAGACCACGATACAGGCCACGGCGTTGCTGATGGTGCTGGTGAGCGCCCGAGCCTCGGACATGAAGCGATCGATTCCGACAATCAGCGCCACGCCGGCCACTGGAAGATCAGGCATGACCGTGAGCGTGGCCACCAAGGCGACGAAGCCGCTGCCCGTCACCCCCGCAGCGCCCTTGGAAGTGAGCAGCATGATGCCCAGCATCGAGCCGATCTGGAGCCACGACAGATGGATGTCGCAGGCCTGGGCGATGAACATCGACGCCAGCGTGAGGTAGATGGCCGTGCCGTCGAGGTTGAACGAATAGCCTGTCGGAAGCACCAGCCCGACCACGCCCTTCTTGCAGCCCAGCCGTTCGAGCTTGAGCAGGAGACGGGGGAGGACGGGTTCGCTGGATGAGGTGCCGAGCACGACCAGCAACTCTTCCTTGATGTATCGCATCAGCTGCCACAGCTTGAAACCGTGAAGACGCGACAGCACCCCGAGCACCACGACGACAAAGAAGATGCAGGCAATATAGAAAGTACCGATGAGCAGCCCGAGAGATCCGATCGACTTGATGCCGTAGCGCCCGACGGTGAACGCCATCGCGCCGAATGCACCGATCGGCGCCAGCCGCATGATGATGCCGAAGGCCGCGAAGAGCATGTGCGAGAAGCCTTCGATGCCCTCGAGCACCGGCTTGGCGGCTGTCCCGATCTTGGTCAGGCCGAACCCGCAAAGCACCGCGAGCAGCAGCACCGGCAACACCTCGCCTTCAGCGAAGGCGCCCACGAACGCATTCGGGATGATGTGCATCACGAAGTCGGTGAAGCCGTGGATATGCACCTGATTCGCGAAGCGGGTCGCCACGGAGGCGTCGAGGTTCTTCGGATCGATGTGCATGCCGGCGCCCGGCTGAATCAGCAAGACGGTGACCAGGCCGGTGATGAGAGCCAGAATCGTCAGGGCATAGAAAAGTCCCATCGCCTTGAGCAGGGTCTTGCCGATCTCCTTGGAGTCGCCCAGGGAGGTGATGCCGCTCACGATGGTGCAGAACACCACCGGCGCGATCATCATCTTGACCAGCTTGACGAAACCGTCGCCGAGCGGCTTGAGGGCGGCGCCGAACTCGGGCCAGTAGTGGCCCACGGTGATGCCGAGGATCAGGCCGATCAGGACCTGTACGTAGAGCAGCTTCAATAGTCTTCGGATGTTCACGATGTTGTCTCCAGATTCAGGTCGCACAGATGCGTACCGGTCTGTGCCGGTTTGGTCGGTGGTGAATGGCGGGGTATGACTCAGCGGCGCGCCGCGAGCACGCGATCGACCATGACGCCGGCTTGGCCCAGGTTGTTGGCCGGGTCGCACATCGCATCGAGTTGGGCCCGCGTGACATGCTTGTTGACCTCCGGGTGGTCGACCAGGATCTCGACCAGCGGCCGGTTGTCGGCGAGCGCCTGGCGACACAGGTCATACACCAGGTCGTGGGCATATTCACGGCCGATGTACGGGCCCAGGCCCATCATGACGGCCTCGGACATCACCAGCCCGTTGGTGATGTCGATGTTGGCCCGCATGCGGGTGGCATCGACCTCCAGGCCCTTGAGGATGAACTTGGTCTGCTTCAGCGCACCCGACATCAGGCAGAAGATCTCGGGAAGCGACACCCACTCGATTTCCCAGGGCCCGGTCGAGCGCTCGTGGTCGGCCACCATCGCATCCATCAGCGCAGCGGCATGCTGGCGCGCCACGGAGATGTTGGCGTGGATGTAGAGGCAGGAGATCGGATTGCGCTTTTGCGGCATGGTCGACGACGAACCCCGGCCCGGCGCGAACGGCTCGAAGACCTCGGCGACTTCGGTCTGCATCATCAGCTTGACGTCCATTGCGATCTTGCCGAGCGAGCCCCCGACCAGCCCGAGGAAGGCACCGACCTCGGCGATGGTGTCGCGCACCGTGTGCCACGAGATCAGCGGCTGGGCCAGGCCCAGTTCCTTCATCAGTCCGGCCTGGGTTTCCATCGCGCCCTTCTCCAACGAGGACAAGGTGCCCGAAGCGCCGCCGAACTCGCCCATCAGGACGCGCGGCTTGAGCTGCTGGAGGCGCTCACGGTGTCGGTCGATGCCGGCCAGGATGCTCGCCATCTTGTAGCCGAAGGTGATCGGCGTGGCCTGCTGCAGGTTGGAGCGGCCGATGACGGGCGTGTCTCGGTACTTCTTCGCCAGCGCGGCGAGCGCATCGCCGATCTCGTTCAGATCCTGCTCGACCAAGGCAAGACCTTCGCGCATCTGCAGCACGGCGGCCGTATCGGTAATGTCCTGTGTCGTCGCGCCCCAGTGGCAGTATTCGCCGAGCTTGTCCCGGCAGTTCGCATTGATCTGGTTGACCACGGCAATGATGGGATAGCCGATCTGCTCGGTCTTGGCCTTCAGCTTGGCCCAGTCGATCTGCGACAGATTGCAGTTGCGCACGATTTCGTCCGCCGCTTCCTTCGGGATGATGCCGAGTTCGCCCTGGACTTTCGCGAGGGCGCGCTCGATGTCCAGGTACTTGGCGGTGCGGTTCTCGTCAGACCAGACGTCGCGCATGCGCGCGTCGCTGAACATGTCGCCGAAGATGCGTGAATCGATGATGGTGGAGGCCATGATAGGTTGTCTCTTTCTGCGGTGGGAGTTGGTGAACGGGGTCAGTCAGTCGCGGGCCAGGGCCAGCGTGCGTTGCGCCTGCAGCACCACGGGCCGGTCGACCATGCGGCCGTCGAGCCGGGCGGCGCCAGGCGATGACGCATCGGCAACCAGGACACGCTGGGCCCAGTCCAGTGCCTCTGCGCTTGGACGCAGCGCGGCGTGGATCGGCTGTACCTGGCGTGGGTGGATACACAGCTTGGCGCCGAAGCCAAGCCTGCGCGCATCGGCAAGGTCCGACAGCAGACGTGCTTCGTCGTCGAGTTGGGGCGTGACGCCTCCGACGGGTGCCGGCAGGCCCGCCAGGCGCGAAGCGATCGCGATGCGGCTGGCGGCATAGCCAAGGCCGGAGGCGTCCGTCGTGATGTCCATGTCGAGGTCGAGTGCGAAATCCAGCGTGCCGAACACCAGGCGTTGCGCACCGGCGGCCGCGATGCGGTTCGCTTCCGACACACCACGTGCGCTTTCAATGAGAGCGAGGATGCTGGCGCCGGGCAATGCGACTTGCGTCTCGGCGATCTGCTCAGCGGACTCGGCCTTGGGCAAGAGCACGCCGATCCCATGCGCGTCGCCGAAGGCCGCAAGGTCTGCGGCAAACCAGGACGAGTTGGCATCATTGATGCGCACGACGATGCGCGATCGGCCTGCGGGCGTTGCGCTTTGCAGCCATCCCGTGACAACGCTGCGTGCAGTGGCCTTGTCGTCGGCAGCCACGGCGTCCTCGAGGTCGAGAACGACCTTGTCGGCGCCGCTGGCCAGCGCCTTGTCGAAACGTTCCGGGCGCGTTCCCGGCACGAACAGGTAGGTGCGTGCAGGCGGCAGCAGTTCGGCGGGCATGACGGCGACCTCAGACGGCTTTGGATGTGTGAAGCCCGGCGATCTCGGCCGCGCTGTAGCCGAGTTCGGCCAGGATCGCGTCCGTGTGTTCGCCGAGCGCAGGCACCGGGTCCATCCGGGGGCCGGTATCCCAGGTGCCGGGCGGCAGCATGGCGGGCACCGGCCCCACGGCGGTCCCGACTTCGGTCCAGCGCCCTCGCGCCTTGAGCTGCGGATGTGCCCAGACCTCCTTCATCGTGTTGACCTGGGCATTGGCGATCTGAGCGCGCTCGAGTCGCTCCACCACCTGCGTGCCAGTCAGCGGCTTAAAGGCATCCAAGATGATCTTGCGCAACGCTGTGCGCTCCGCCACGCGCTTGAAGTTGGCGGTGAAACGCGGATCCTTCGCGAGATCGGGCTGCTCCAGTACGTTGTCACAGAAGCTGACCCATTCGCGCTCGTTCTGCAGGCCCAGCATCACGGTGGTGCCGTCGCCGGCCGGGAACGGGCCGTAGGGATAGATCGTCGCGTGGCTGGCGCCGGTTCGCGGCGGCGGCTCGGCTCCCTCGAACGCGTAGTAGAGCGGGTAGCTGGTCCATTCGGCCAGCGACTCCAGCATCGAGATGTCGATGCGTTGCCCCTTGCCGGTCTGGCCGCGCTGCAGCAGCGCCGCAAGGATGCTGCTGTACGCGTACATTCCGGCGGCGATGTCCGCGATCGAGGGGCCCGCCTTGCAGGGCTCTTCGGGCGTGCCTGTGACGGAGACAAAGCCGGCCTCGCTCTGGATCAGGAGGTCGTAGGCTTTCTTGTCGCGGTACGGACCCGGATGGTGCGGGTCGTCCCCGTACCCAGAAATATCGCAGACGATCAAGCCTGGCTTGGCGCCGGACAGCTTGTCGTAGCCCAGGCCGAGGCGCGTTGCAGCGCCGGGTGCCAGATTCTGCACGACGACGTCGGCCTTCTCCATGACCAGGCGCTCGAGAATCGCCGCTGCCTCGGGGTGCTTCACGTCGAGCGTGAGGCTTTCCTTGGAACGGTTGGTCCAGACGAAGTGCGACGCCAGTCCGCGTACGCGTTCGTCGTAGCCGCGGGCGAAGTCGCCCGAGCCGGGGCGCTCGATCTTGATGACGCGGGCGCCCAGGTCGGCCAATTGGCGGGTGGCGAAGGGCGCGGCAATCGCGTGCTCCAGCGTGACGACGGTGATGCCCTTGAGTGGCTGCATGAGTTGTCTCTCTCGATGGTGTGGGTGGGGGTCAGCGCAATACTGCGGTCGCGTCCATCGTCAGCCAACCCTCGTGGTCCGAGGCCCAGAGACGGATCGTCTTGCCGTCGGCCTCGGGTCGGCCGTTGACATGGAAGGCGTTCAGGTCGAAGGTCGGGCGGACCGCCTTGAAGCGAAAGCTCGCCACCTCGGCTTCGGGCAACTGGCGCCGCAGGAGGTCCATCAGCAGTGTCGCGATCAGCGGACCGTGCACGACCAGCCCCGGATAGCCCTCGACCTGCGTCACGTACTGGCGGTCGTAGTGGATGCGGTGGCCATTGAAAGTGAGCGCCGAGTAGCGAAACAGCAGCACGTCGTCCGGCACGATCTCGCGGCGCCAGGCGGCGTCGGATGGTGCGGATTGAGGTGGTGGCACGACATCGTCCGGGCCCTGTGCTTCGCGATAGACGATGTCGTGGAACTCGACCAGTGCCGGCTCAGCCGCCTCGTTGCAGCGCACCTCGTGACGCACCTTCACGAATACGAGCTTGCCGGTGCGGCCTTCCTTCGTCGTGACGTCATCGATGGTCGAGGTGCGCACAACACGGTCCCCCACGCGGATCGGGGAGCGGAACTCGAACTGGCTGCCGGCCCACATGCGCCGAGGCAGGGGTACCGGCGGAAGGAAGCCGCCACGCTTGGCATGGCCGTCGGCGCCGATTTCGCTCTGCCGATGCATCGGCAGGAAGTACAACCAATGCCAAAGTGGGGGAAGCGTGGTGCCCGCAACTACGGGCGCCGCGGGATGGTCCAGGGTCGCGGTCAGTGCGACCACGGGGGTGGGGTTGATGCTGTCTTCGATTCTCTCGCTGCGCCCTACCCACGATTGCAGCTGATCTTTCTGTGCGTCCAATCTTGTCTCCTTTGCTGACTGCACCAAGCGGCAGCAGTTCTGGGGAGCAAGTGTGCGACGCAGGCTACGTTAGCGGAATTGCAATGTTTGTTCCTATTGATGCACGCGGCGCAATAAACGGCTCGCCCCCGATGAACCAGCAGGCAAGACGAACTTATCCAACGCGAACTTCAGGACCGAAAGCAGAGTCCTCGACGGGGTTGCTTGCACCCAACGAGGAGGTCGACTCGAAGGCGGCGCCGGAACCCGATCGATCTCGCCCTTGATCGAGGGGTCGAACACCTTGATCGAGTGCGTATCGTCCCTGTCCGCGAGCAAGGTGCTTTCCGCGTCCAGTACGAAGCCGGCCGCCTCCACCTCCTCGCGAACGGATACCGGCTCAATCCGATGCAGCGACCGAGCGTCGCTCGTGCCTGCGCCGACGGCGGCGGCGTGGTCTACGATCACGTAGAACCCCCCGGGCTTCAGCCGCTCAAAGCAGGGCGTATGGCGCTGCTCGCGGCCTCGTGACTGCTCGACAGTGGAATGTTAGGTAGCGGGCGCTCAATCTCGAGATGCCTACTACCGCTTCGGGCCGAAGAGCCGCAACCAGTCTGAAGCACGCGTTCGGGTTTGGACCTCGAACTGGAGTTGCCGGCCAGGAGCCGTCCTCCGCTAGTGACCGCTTTCAGCGCACGAACAGGTTCACCCGCAAATCCGGGCGGCGCCGGATGGCGCACGGAGCGTTTGGCCAAAAAGGCGTGCAACTTTTGCTCGTCGAGCCCTCAACCTTCGAAGGGTTCGTTGGTTTCAACGCCATCTGGACTGGTAACGGCTCCGGTATGCGCCGGGACTGAGGCCCATGCGCGCACGAAACAATCTTGAAAAGGAGCTCCCATCGTTGTACCCCACCTGCAGGGCGATCTGATCGACCCCCTGATCACTGGCTTCCAGGAGCGCGCGTGCCGCCTCGATCCTCAGATGCTGCAGATAGGTCAGGGGCGATTGATCGAGCACCGCGTTGAAACGCCGGATCAACGTCCTTTCGCTCACTGCCAACTCGGCAGCGAGTTCGGACATGCGGACGGACCCGGACATGTTCCTTTGCAACCAGTGCTGTGCTCGGTGAACCACTGCGTCGGTGTGGGCGATGTCCGCCAGCAACGGCAGGTACGGCGTCTGGGTCGTCTGGCTAACGTCGATCAGCATGCTCTTGGCGCATTGCGACGCAATCGGCGGTCCGCAGAATCTCTCGACGACCCGAATCGCCTGTAGAAGATAGGACGCCGAAGCGCCCGCGCAGAGCAAACGGTCGACTTCCGTCAGCACCGGCTGCATCTGCAACTCAACGCGTGGGAAGCGTGTGCGGAACTGCCGCTCGAGCCACCAGGTCGTGGTGGCGATGCGGTCGTCCAGGAGACCGGTCTGGGCGAGGATGAACGTACCGGTGCAGTTGGCGGCYAGCCACGCGCCGCGACTCCACTGCGACGTGAGCCATGCACAGGTGGCGGGCTGGGCCTTCAACAACAGATCAAACTTCCGGTGGCCCGCGTAATGCAGGCTCGGGATGAAGACGAGGTCGTAGTGTTCGCGCGCGCCGATCTTGTGGGTCTGCAGTTGCAGGCCGTTGCTCGCCGCGATGGGCTCGCCTCTGAGCGACACGAAACGCCATTCGAACAGAGCGGCAGAGGCACCCTGCTGTCTGCGCAGATGCGAGTTCGCCACTTGCAGGATGTCGGCGAAGCCGCCCAGGCTGGAGGCGTAGCAGCCATCGAAAGCAAGGATTGCGGCGCGCGGCATGGTCTGTCGTATTTCGCACAGAAAGCGTCAGTTTCGCCAATGTACCCCGAATGCACCGAAACCTAGACTGGGACTCGCATCAACGGGGCAAGCACGCTCCACCAGCCAAAGGAAATACGAGACATGAACGCCAGAGACAACACCATTGCAACGAGCCCGCAGGCGCCCGAGCGCCACCAGCCGAAGCTGTATCACGACCTGCTCACGCCCGAGGAGACCAAGGCCGTTCGCGACGAGGTCCGCCGTTTCGCCGACGAACACGTGGCACCGGCGGCTTGGGAGATCGGGCATCGCGAAGAGTCGGTGGAGAATTTTCCGCGCGCCCTTTTCCGCAAAATGGCCGATGCCGGACTCTTTCGCATCCCCTTCGGCGCCGAAGTCGGCGGACGCGGACTGAAGTACCCGGCCTGCGCGACCGCGGCGCTCATCGAAGAGCTGGCCTACCACTCGAACTCTGTCGCGGCCATCGTAGACGTACATTGCATCCTGGCCGGGCACGCGTTGGAGCATGCGTCGCCCGCTCTGCAGCAGCGCTACCTTGCCCCACTTCTGGCTGGCGAGAAGATCGGCAGCTTTGCAACCACCGAGCCGGACGCCAGCACGGATCTCAGCATCAAGACGATGCAGACCTTCGCGAAGCGCGAGGGCAGGGACTACGTGGTCAACGGCCGCAAGCGCTTCATCACGAATGCGCCGGTCGCCGACTTCGTCGTCCTGTTGTGCGCCGAGGAAGGACGCATGACAGAGATCATCATCGACCTGGACGCACCGGGCGTGCACGTAGGCAAGCCGGACCGGAAGATGGGCAACCACGGCCAGCTCACCGCGGACATCTTTTTCGACAATGTCCATGTTCCCGCGGAAAACGTCGTCGGCGCAGTGGGCGGCGGCCTGAAGATCGCACTGCAGACATTGACCTACGGCCGCATCGGCATCGCGGCCAGCGGCGTCGGCATGGCGCAGGCAACCTTCGATCACTGCGTCGAGCGGCTGAAAACGCGTCGGGCATTCGGCAAGGCGATCGCACAGTTCCAGCACTGGCAATTCAAGCTGGCCGAGCGCGCCACGGAGATCGAGAACGCGCGCAACCTCTACTTGAAGGCGGCGCTGCGCATGGATGCCGGCGAGGCCTTTCCGGAACCCGAGGCGGCCATGGCGAAGTGGTACGCCACCAACCTCGCGGCCGAATTCGCTCGCGACGGAGTCCAGATTTTCGGCGGCTACGGATTCATGTCGGAGCTGGCCGCCGATGGCTCGCACTATCGGGTGGAGGAAATCTACCGCGATTGCAAGATCGCCGAGATCTATGAAGGCACCAACGAAATACAGAAGCTGGTGATCGCGCGCGCCATCTTCGGCAAGGACATCACGGGCTAGACATGAAGGCGCTCATCATTCATGCCCATCCCGAGCCTCGGTCCTTCAGCGCAGCTCTGAAGTCGGCGGCCATCCGGGCCTGGGTGTGCTGGAGCCCTTTGTAGGCTGGCATATCCCCTACGTCTCCGATGATCAACGAAGGTTGGTACTGGAGTCTCGGCGCACCCGCTTGCAGTCCCCGAGACGCCCTTTTTGCATCCGCGAGCTGCCGCTCTGATCACGCCTGACCAACACAAGCAGCCTCATGGCCAGCACCAGCTGTCCTCATCGGTTAAATGCGTGTCATCTTCGGTCAATCGACGAATCCTCGACTCGGAACAATGAGGCCTCGACCAGGTGCAGAGGTGAACGTAGCTTCTCCGCCTCACACATCTGAGCGACTCACCCCCACATCAACCTCCGGAGACACACAATGAAGCAACCAATCAACCCCCTGCGTCGTGCGCTGCTCGGCGCTCTCGCAAGCGCTTCCCTGCTGGCCGCAATGCCTGCGGCGCTTGCCCAGGCCTGGCCCAGCAAGCCGGTCCGACTGGTCGTCGGAGCGCCAGCGGGCGGCACTGCCGACATGGTCGCGCGCACATTGGCAGAAGGTCTGACGCCGCTACTGGGGCAGCCCGTGATCGTCGACAACAAGGCCGGCGCCATGGGCGCGATCGGCACCCAAGACCTGCTGCAATCACCGCACGACGGCCACACCTTCATGGTCGGCGTCAATGGCTTGGTCAGCGAAATTCCGCATGTCGCGAAATCTCGCGTCGACATGTTCAAGGAGGTCAAGCCCTTGGCCCAGCTTTCGCGGACGGGCCTTGTGCTTGTCGGCAGCCCGGCGCTCGCGGCATCGAATCTGAAGGAACTCATCGCCTACGTGAAGGCCAATCCGGGCAAGGTGAGCTATGCCTCTTACAGTTCTGGCTCTATGTCCCACACCATGGGGCAGGAGCTGAACAAGCTGGCCGGCCTGGACATGACCCATGTCGGCTACAAGGGCTCACCGCCTGCGCTCCAGGATGTGATGGGCGGCCATGTGGCGTTGATGTTCGACGGTCCTGCGACCTCGATCCCGCTGATCAAGGCGGGCAAGCTGAAGGCCTTCGCTGTCGGTGCGCCCAAGCGTTTGGCTGCGCTGCCTGACGTGCCTACGTTCGCGGAACTCGGCTACCCGAAGATTGGCGACATCGCCTGGATGGGCCTGTGGACCACGCCAGACGTGCCGGCCGATGTGCAAGTCAAGGTCCGCGAGGCCACGCTGAAGGTCCTGCAGCAACCGAAGGTGATCGAGCGCTTCAACGAACTCGGCCAGGAGATGGGTCAGCCGCTCAGCACGGACGAGTTGTCGAAGTCGCTTCGCGTGGCCTCCGACAAGCACGCGGCCAATCTCAAGGACATCGGCTTCCAGCCTGAATGAGCACGGATCAAGGAACACACATCATGAACGGACTGATGATGCAGCAAACGCTGCTGATCTCGACCCTGCTGACGCATGCCGAACGCCATCACGGCGAACAGGAGATCGTCTCGCGCCGTGTCGAAGGCGACATCCATCGCACCACTTACCGTGAACTGGCGGGGCGCGCGCGCCGCGTGGCCAATGCACTGGCGCAGCGCGGCGTCGAGTTCGGAGACCGCGTCGCTACGATGGCATGGAACGGCTACCGCCACATGGAACTCTACTACGGCGTCTCAGGCTCCGGTGCGGTTCTGCACACGCTCAATCCGCGCCTGCACCCCGACCAGGTGGTCTGGATCGCCGACCATGCCGAAGACCAGGTGCTGTTCTTCGACCTCACCTTTCTGCCAATCGTCGAGGCGATCGCCTCGCGCGTGAAGACGATCAAGGCCTTTGTTGCCTTGACTGACCGCGCGCATATGCCGTCGTCCACCAAAGTGCCCAACCTGCTGTGCTACGAGGAACTGCTGGCCGACGCGAGCGACCGCTTCGAGTGGCCGGTCTTCGACGAGAACAGCGCCAGTTCGCTGTGCTACACCTCGGGCACCACCGGCAATCCCAAGGGCGTGCTCTACAGCCATCGCTCGACATTGCTGCATACCTACGCGGCGGCGCTGCCCGATGCGCTGAACTGCTCGGCGCGCGACTCCATCCTGCCGGTGGTGCCGATGTTCCACGTCAACGCCTGGGGCTTGCCGTATGTCGGTTGCGCGGTCGGCGCCAAGCTCGTTTACCCGGGACCGTATCTCGACGGCAAGAGTCTGTATGAACTGTTCGAGGCGGAGAAAGTGACGATGTCTGCCGGCGTACCCACCGTCTGGCAGGGCCTGCTCGCGCACGTCGAGTCCAACGACCTGGCGTTCAGCACCATGCGCCGCACCGTGATCGGCGGCTCGGCCTGCCCCCCGGCGATGATGCGCGCCTTCCAGGAACGCTACGACGTGCAGGTGTTGCACGCCTGGGGTATGACCGAGGTGAGTCCGCTGGGCACTGTCTGCACGCTCAAGCCGGCGCAACAGGCGCTGGGCAGTGAGGAACGGCTCGCCGTCCAGTCCAAGCAAGGTCGCGCGGTGTTTGGCGTGGACCTCAAGATCGTCGATGCCGACGGCAACGAGCTGCCCTGGGACGGCAAGACCTCGGGCGAGCTGCTGGTGCGCGGCCCTTGGATCATCGCCAGCTATTTCAAGGGTGCCGGCGGCAATCCGTTGGTGGACGGCTGGTTCCCGACTGGCGATGTAGCGGTCATTGATGCCGACGGCTTCATGCAGATCACGGACCGCGCCAAGGACGTCATCAAGTCGGGCGGCGAATGGATCGGTTCGATCGACCTGGAGAACATCGCGATGGCGCATCCTGCCGTGGGCATGGCCGCGTGCATTGCTGCATTCCATCCGAAGTGGGACGAGCGGCCGTTGCTGGTGGTGGTGAAGAAGCCCGGTGTCGAAGTCACGCGCGAGGAACTGATCGCCTTCTATGACGGCAAGATCGCCAAGTGGTGGACCCCCGACGACGTGGTCTTCAGCGACACGATTCCGCTCGGCGCGACCGGCAAGATGCTCAAGCACCGCCTTCGCGAGCAGTTCAAAGATCACAAGCTGCCGACCGCCTGAACGCCATGACCACACTCACCATCGGGGCGGTTCCCGGACAGGTTCGCCTCCTGTTTCCCGGCGTGCTGGCCTGCGGCGTAGTGGCTGCGGCCTCCACCTTTCTTTCGGAGCACTATGGTGCCCCGGTGATGCTGTTCGCGCTGCTCCTGGGCATTGCGATGAACTTCCTCTCCGGCGAGGGCGCATGCAGGCCGGGGATTGAATTCGCGGGTCGGATGCTGCTGCGAATCGGCGTCGCGCTGCTCGGGCTGCGAATTACGGTCGGCCAGGTCGCCGAGCTCGGATGGCAGCCGGTGGCGATCGTCGTGGTTTGTGTCGGGGCGACGATCCTGTTGTCAATGCTGGCGGCGCGCCTGATGGGTTTTCAGACCCTGTTTGGCCTACTCAGCGGTGGCGCCACCGCGATCTGCGGCGCTTCTGCGGCGATGGCGCTGGCGGCAGCGCTGCCGAACCACCCACTGAAGGAGCGCGCGACGCTGTTTACCGTGGTCGGTGTGTCGGCGTTGTCGACGCTGGCGATGATCGTCTATCCGATGATCGCGCAGGCGGCCGGGCTGGACCCGCGTGCGGCCGGGGTGTTTCTCGGCGCGACGATCCACGACGTGGCACAGGTCGTTGGGGCCGGCTACAGCATGTCGCAGCAGACGGGCGACGTGGCCACCCTGGTCAAGCTGATGCGCGTTGCGATGTTGTTGCCGGTGATCGTGTTCGCTGTCATGCTCTCACGCCGCCAAGCCGGTGAGGCCGGTGGCCCGCGCCCTCCGCTGCTCCCAGGCTTCGTTATCGCCTTCGCGCTCCTGGTGGCAATCAACAGCACCGGGTGGTTGCCCAGCTTCGTCCCCAAAAGCGGCAGCGACCTGTCGCGCTGGTGCCTGGTGGCGGCCATTGCGGGCATCGGCATGAAGACGCAGTTGAAGGACCTGGTCACCGTAGGCCTCAAGCCGGTGATGCTGATGATTGGCGAGACGGTCTTCCTGGTCCTGCTGGCGCTTGCGTTGATGCATTGGCTGGCCTGAGCCCGACACGCTGTCGCTCGAGGAGCCATGGCCGCCAAGGAAGCCGCCGACGCCGGATGCGCTCAAGGTTCTACCGGCAGTAGCGACGCCAAGGACGAAGGGATCACTGGGCGCGACCACGGTTTGGCTGACCAGGACTGCCACAGGTATCGTGCATCAATGATGCATGACGCTTTCACTGCCGACGGCGTCCTGAGCAAGGGGACAAAACCCAGGTCGTGACGTCGACACAGAAGCTGCGTGCGCGCCCGCCCCTCTCAGCTATTCGAGCGTGACGTGAGCCGTCGTGGCAATTTCCTTCCACTGCTCGAGGTCTTCGCGTATCGTCTGCGCGAATTCGGCGGGTGTCTTGATCGGAAATCTGCTCAAGTTCCAGGCCTCGAGAACGGGTCGCATGTCCGGCGCCGCCAGAATCCGATTGACTTCCGAGTTGAGACGCTGAACCACCGCCTGCGGCGTTCCGACGGGCGCGAACAGGCCATACCAGCCATCGGCGCCGAGGCGATAGCCTTGTTCCTGCATGGTCGGCACGCCGGCAAGCGCGGGGAGGCGCTGGGAGCCTGTGACCCCTAGCGGCACCAGCTTTCCGGCCTTGATCAGCGCCAATGGCGAGGACGCATCGACGAAGGCGATTTGCAGCGTGCCGCCTTGCAAATCAGTCAGGACCTGCCCCATGGTCTTGTAAGGGACATGGGAAATATTCAAGCCTTCCTTCGCCTTCAACGCTTCCATCGACAGATGTCCCGTGGAGCCCATGCCCCATGTCCCATAGCCGAGTTTTCCGGGGTTCGATTTCAGGTACCTGACAAGTCCCTTCATGTCGCCGACGCCGACGTCCGGTGTCGTGACGAGCAGAACGCCACCTGCGCCAATCTGAGCGATCGGAACCAGGTCCTTGAGCGTTTGGTATGGCAGCTTCGGCTGAATGGCCGGGTTCACGGCGACCGCCGATGCATTGCTGAACAAGAGCGTGTAGCCGTCCGCCGCCGCCTTGGCGACGCTGTCATTGCCGATGATGCCATTGGCACCGGGCTTGTTGTCGTAGACGATGGTCTGCTTGAGAGCCTGTCCCAGACGTGTTCCGATCAGGCGGGCGAAGATGTCGGTGCCGGCGCCGGCACCTGCGGGTATCACCATGCGAATCGGGTGGGCGGCGGGCCAGCTCTCCTCGGCCGCGGTGGCGTGAGTGAACTGCAGGAGCGCGGCGGCTGAGAAGAACCAGCCCGCAATGCCAAGTTTCGAGTTTCTGATCATTTTGTTTCCTTCGCACCCGCGCAATGCGGGGCCATGGCAAGTGCTTTCAATGAACAATCTGGCGGCGCACTCAGTCCGGAACCAGATTGGCCTTGAGTTCCACCCCGGGCAGGTGGATGCCATCCGGGCGACCGCTGGCGGTGCGACCTTGGAACTCCGTCGTCATGTAGTCGGGCAACGGCGGGCCATCCGGGCATGCCAGCCATAGGCGCAGCAGATGGCGCCGCTTGTCGGGTTCGGGAAAGTCTTCGTACGCAGTCCGTGCATGGAGGATCCCATGGTTGAGCAGGAATTGCATGTCGCCCGGCCGGAACTCCATGTCCAGACGGATCTCGTCGTCGCAGGCCAACTCATTGACAAGCGCGATGGCTTCGCGCTGCTGCCGCGTCAGCAGAGCGACGCCGGGTAGCGCTTGCGCTTTCTCGATCGCGCCCGCGATGAAGACCGCAATCATTCGCTCGCCATGTTGGCGAAACAGCGGGATCTGAAAGTATGGGCTCTGCCCAGGCCGCTCCTCGCCCCACCGGGTGAAGCAATAGGCCTTGGTCAGCTCTGCCGCCAAGTCGGGACGGCGCCGGACCGCCTCATTCCAGACGGTGGTGGAGCTCGCAATGCGTGACAGTCCGCCCGAGCGGGCCCGCTGTATGCACATCAGGCCCACGATGTCTGCTGCATCGGTATGGAAACGCAGTTCCGCCGGTGTCTGGTAGCCGCGCGTGGTGGGGTCGGAATAATCAAGTCCGAGATTGGCCACATGGCCGAGCACATGACCCTTGGCATTCTGCGAGACAGCCTCCCCGAAGTGCGCGCCGATCCCGCGAAATGCATAGGCTTGCTCCTGCAACGTCAAGCCCAGGGTATTCAGCCCCCGGATGAGCGCAAAGCCTCGTCCGTGCTTTATCTCACGCCCGATTTCCACCAGTCTCACACCGAACGAGCCCAGGGCGAAATCCGCGGCTGTCATTGACACCAGATCGACGTTGCCCGCGATCGCCTTCGCCACGGCGTCCCGGACTTCCAGCTGTTCCCGCCCTGATAGCTCGTAAACCCACTCCGGGTTGCTCTGCAGATCCCTTCCGTACCAGGATTGCTCGTTCTGGAAGACGGGCAGGTCCGTCTCTTGGTCGCATGCGAATTCTGTGCTCATGGTCGGTCCTTTTGATGGCGGCATTCACTCAGTGAGCCAATTCGGCCTGTACGACCGAGGGCTCGAAAATGGGGGGGCGGGGGTGGCGCTGCCACTCCCGCATATCCGAGTAGCGCTCCTCGTACGACGGCGGAAGTTTCGCGAGCACGCCGCTGTCCAGCCATAGACGAAGCAGGTATCGCCGAGAAGCGGCGTCGGGTCCGTCCTCATATTCCGTTCTGGAATGCAGCGTCGTGTAGTTGCAGATGAACTGAAGATCCCCGCGTTTCAATTCCATCGACAGATGCAGTTCGGGGTCATTGCAAAGGGAGTCGATCAGATCCATGAGTTCGATCTGCGCGGCAGTCAGGCGAGGCACTTCGGAGAAACGCTGAGCCGATTCGATGTATTCGCGGTTGTATCGACCAAACAATCGCCCGTCGATGCGACTGAACAAGGGCCCGCTGTAGTAGCCTCGCTTGCCCTCGGGAGCCTCGCCCCGACGATCGATGTCGAAATCGGCCCAGGCCACGGGCATCAAGTCGGGGCGAAGGCGCAGCACTTCGTTATATATGGTGACCGAACTGACGATACGCGACAGACCGCCCCTCCGGGCCGGATGGACGCACATCAGACCCACGATGTCCATTGCGTCGTTGTGAAACGGGAGGTTCAGTCGAGTCTGGTAGCCGCGAGCCCTCGCGTCGGCCCGGTAGTCGACGCCGAGATTTGTAACGTGCCCAAGCAGATCGCCTTGCGCGTTTTGCGCCGCGCCGAAACCCAGATGCATGCCAATGCCCCAGTACGCGAGGGCGGCATCCTCCAGCGCATAGCGGTCGATGTCGAAGCCCTCGACCAGAACAAATCCGCGCCCGATCATCACTTCTGACTGGATGCGCTTGAGTTTCTCGCCAAGCGAACCGAGCGCGAGATCCGGCGCCCGCATGTGAGGAATTCCGAGCCCCTGCAGACGTGCGCGTATCACCGCCTGATGCAGGATCTCGTTGTCCTCGTCGTCCAGCTTGACGATCCATTCAGTCGTGCCGCTCATGGCCCCGCCCTTCCAGGCGCTGGGGTGCTGATAGGGAAGGTAGTCATCGATCATCGCCTGCATGCTCCATTGGCCAACGTGTGGAGAGAGCATAGATTTGCAGCGTCTTCCGAGTTGACTATTTCGGACATTCGCTTAGCATTAACGGACACCGAGGGTAAACAATGACTCCTCTTGTTCGCAGCGCTTGTCTGACCAACTATGCATCGGTCGCGCGCGAAGCCGGCCTTGATCCCATTGGCATGCTGAAAAGCGTCGGTCTGGAACCGGCCTGTCTGGAGAATCCGGATCTCAAGATTTCCTTGATTGCGACGGGACAGCTGCTCGAGGAATCTGCGAAGCGCTCAGGATGGGAGGATTTCGGCTTGCGACTGGCTGCGACTCGCCAGTTCTCTATTCTGGGACCGCTCGCATTGGTCGTGCGTGAGCAGGCCACCCTGCGCCCGGCCGTGGACATGCTGATGCGCTATATGCGCGTGCACAACGAGGCCCTGCATCTCTGGCTCGAAGAGGATGACGAGACGGCCTCCATTCAGTTCGAATTCCTCGGGCGCGGCTCTTCGGTGCGTCAGCCGATGGAGCTGTCGGTGGGCATGGTCTATCGTTTTTTTCGGCATGCTTTGCCGGAGACCTGGCGTGCCCAGAACGTCTGCTTCGTGCACGCGGCACCCAAAGATACGCGCACGGCAACCCGCTTCTTTGCTCGCAGGGTTGAATATGGCGCCTCCTTCAATGGCATCACGTGTTTGGCTGGTGACTTGGAGATGCCGCTTTCCACGTACTCACGGCTGGATCGGTACGCGCAGCAGTACGTGGAGTCGGTTGCTGCTGGACAAAATCAATCAGCAGCAGAGAGGGTGCGCCAGTTGGCACTGACGCTGCTGCCCTCCGGGAAATGTACGCTTGGGCATATTGCGCGGTATCTATGTGTGGACGAACGCACCGTACGACGTCACCTCTTGCGCGAAGGCTTGTCGTACAACGAACTGCTGAACCAGGTGCGACGCGAGCTTGTCCAGCGATATTTGAGCGGACCCCCGCGCAAGCATGTGGAAATTGCTCTGCTGCTTGGATTCAATGGCCCCAGCGCGTTTTCTCGTTGGTTCCGCCAGCAGTTTGGCTGCAGTGCCTCGGCGTGGTCATCCGTACCCTCCGCAACTTGAAGGAGCTGGACGCTCAAGGCAATGGACTCGCAGGTTGCACAGGGTCTCCTGGCGCTTCGCGTCGCCGCAGGAGACCGCGATGAACTCGGTGGCCGCGCCCTTCTCCTTCAGGCGCACCGCCTCTTCGACGGCGATCTCGTCGAAGGAGTTCATGCTCATCTTCACATTGGCAATGCCGACACCGGTGCCGTCGCTCGGCGGAAATCGACGACGCGCTTCACCGCCGCGACCAGAATTCTCAAGATTGCATGTCCTTTTTTGAATTAGGCCGGGACCACGTGCGCGGCCATGAAACGCTCTACGCGCCGTGCCGTCTCGGCCGGCTTCGTCAGCACGAACAGGTGGCCGCAGTCGACCGTCTGCAGCGTTGCGTGGGGCACGCGGGACGCGATGATCCTTCCATTGACCAACGGCACGATTGGGTCGTCGGCGCCCATCAGCACCAGCGTCGGCAGCTTGACGCGGTGCAGCCGGTGCCAGCTGGTCCATCCCCACACCGCGAGCAACTGGTATAGATAGCCGCGATGGCTGGGGCCGCGCATTGCGGCCGCGTGCACCTGCAGCAGGTCGTGGTCCAGCCGCAGAACGCCTCCGTAGAGCCTCCCACCGATCTGCATCAGATAGCCCGGGTCGAGATAGCGCCGCGGACTGAGCAGTTTCAGCAGCACACCCGGTTGGCCGGGCACCATCACGAAGCCTGCCGTCGTGGCCGCGAGCGTCAGCGTCCTGCAGCGCTTCGAGTGCCGCAGCGCGAACTCCTGCGCCGCCGCGCCACCCCACGAGACGCCAAACACATCGACAGAACTCAGCCCGAGGTGGTCCAGCAGTGCCACCGCGAGATCGGCCACCCTGCGCAGCCGGTACGGCAGCAGGGGTGCAGGCGACGCGCCGACGCCCGGGACGTCGAACGCGATGACGCGCGTGTTCTCGAACGCATCGGCAAATTCCGCGGCAGTCTCGACGCTAGCGCCGATGCCGTTGAACAACAACAGCACGCGCGAAGCCCCAAGTGAGCCACCCTCGCTGTAGCGGATGACCTGCCCGTCCAGGGTGACGCAGTGGGTGCGCTCAGGAGTGACAGCGTTGTCTGTGGCCACGCGATCAGCCCTCCTGCATCACAAAGGTGCCGGGCGCGTCGCACAGGGCCGGATGGCGCTTCGACCCAGGCTGGCGCGCAGCGCGCTTCTCGGCCTCCGATCGCGCTGCCAGCCACGCAGACAAGTGCGGCCACCAGGTGCCTTCATGGGTCGTCCCGCCCTGTTCGAAGGACGCCGGTGTGTCATGCGAGCCGCCATTCGTGACGAAAGACGACTTCTTGTTGCGCTGCGGATTGACGATCGACTGCACGTGGCCGCTCGAGCTGAGCACGAAATCGCTTTTCCCGCCGAGCATTTCGCGCGTGCGGTAACAGCCCTGCCAGGGCGTGATGTGATCGGTGCTGCCGCCGACGATATAGGCATCACAGGTCACGTCGCGAAGGTCCAGCTTCTGCCCGGCGATCGTCAGGGCACCGGGTCGCGCGAGCGCGTTGGATTCGAGCAGCGCCAGAAAATCGGCATGCAGCCGCGCCGGCAGGCCCGTGGTGTCCGAGTTCCAGTAGAGCACATCGAACGCCGGAGCCTTCTCGCCGAGCAGGTAGTTGTTGACCCAGTAGTTGAAGATCAGCTCGTTAGGCCGCAGCCACGCGAACACCTTGGCCAAGTCCTTGCCCTTGAGCACGCCGCGCGCACCGCTCAGGGTGCGCGCAATGTCCAGCGTCTCCAGGTTTACGAACAGGCCCATCGAGCTATCGGAGATCGTATCGATATCCAGGACCGACACCAGCAGCGTCAGGCTGCGCGCCCAGTCGCTGCCTTTGGTGGCCAGGTAGGCCAGCAGTGCGGCCGAAGTGATGCCGCCCGAGCAGGCGCCGAGCAAGTGCACCTGTGGCGACCGCGCGATGTCGCGCGTCACCCGCATCGCATCCTCGAGCGAAAGCACATAGGACTGCAGCCCCCAGTCGGCCTGCTCGGCGGTCGGGTTGCGCCAACTGACCATGAAGACCTGGAAACCCTGCTGCACGAGGAACTCGACCAGACTGCGTCCGGGTGCGAGGTCCCAGACGTAGTACTTGTTGATCTGCGGAGGCACGATGAAGAGCGGCGTGCCGCGCACATTTCGCGTCTGCGGCCGGTACTGGATGAGTTCGAGCTGTTCGCTGCGGAACACGACGTCGCCGGGCGTTGTCGCCAGGTTCTCGCCAACCTTGAACTTCGAGACATCCACCGACGCCGGCAGCCCGCCGTTGTGGCGCCAATCCTCGAGCAGCTGCGCCGCTCCGCGCATCAAGCTGGCGCCCCCGGTATCGAGCGTACGCCTGAGCGCGGCTGGATTGCCGAGCAGCGTGTTGGTCGGCGCCAGCGTGTCTGCCACCATGCCAAGCACCATCCTCGCCCGCGCCTCGTCGGATGCGGAAAGGCCGAGCTCGCCGACCAGGCGTTGCGTCTCGCGGCAGAGCGCGAGATGCCCCTGCATCAGGTGCCTGTAGTAGCCGTTGTCGCGCCAGGCTGGATCGTCGAAGCGGCGGTCGCGCGCCGAAGGTTCGACCGACGAGCGGCCGAACGCCACCTGCGCCAGTTCGCTGGCCGCGCGGCCGACGGCACCAACGGTCTTGGCGGGCTGCATGATCGCCGCAGTGACCATCGCCCGCAGCGATTCGCTCAGCCGCGCGGGCGTGCGCCCGAGTTCGACGTTGACCAACGGCGCTTGGGCGTCCGTTGTCTTGGAGGCGAAGGCGATGTTGTTCATGCCATCACCATGCCCATCGACTCGGCCAGCAGCACCGGTCGCCCGGGTGTGCCCTCGACGAAGGCGGTATTGCGGCAACGCACCAGTGTGCGGCCCCTGCCCTTCGACTCGACTTCGACCAGCGCGACTTGCACGACAACGCGCGAGCCCGCCGGCACTGGCGCCAGGAATCGAACCTTGTCGAAGCCGTAGTTCAGCACGTTGGCGGCGTCATGGGGGTATACGCCGAGCTCGAACTGGGCGGCGGGGATAAGCGACAGCAACAGCATTCCATGTGCGATCGTGCCGCCGAATGGTGCTTGCGCCCGAGCGCGCTCCACATCGACGTGGATCCACTGGTCGTCGCCCGTGCATAGGGCGAAGTGGTCGATGCGTTGCTGGTTGAGCAGCGCAGGGGTCGAACAGCCGAAGTCATGACCGACATGGTCATGCAAGGTGTCGACACGATGATTGGAAGGAATAGCCATCCGAGGCTCCAGGTAGATGAGGTTGAGGGAGGTGTCAGCAAGCAGTTACGCCAAGGTCGACCTCGACGCGGCCGTCGTGCACGCGGACCGGGTAGATGCGCATGGCGAAGCCTCCGCCGCGGGCGTAGCCGGTAGCGAGGTCGAAACGCAAGCCGTGCGCCGGACACCTGATCGTGGCGCCCTCGAGCTCCCCGCTCGCGAGCGATGCGCCGGCATGCGGGCAGCTGTCGGCGATTGCGTACACGGCGCCCTGGATACGGAACAGGGCAATCTCATGCCCGCCGTGGCGTGCGAAGCAGCGGCCGCCAGCGGCCAGGTCACTGTCGCCAAGCACATCGGTCCACCGTGGGCGACCGTCAGCGGAGGGCGATGGGTCTGCGGCGCTGCGATGATCTGAAATCAGCATGCAGGTGTCCTCGTTGCGCTATTGCGCGCCACATCCCGCTCATAGCTGCGCGAGGCCAAAACGAAGAGAACAGCCGATGCCAGCGCCAGCATGGGCGTCAGCGTCAGCGCAATCTTCAGGCCGAAGAGATCGGAAAGCACCCCGACGATGATCGGGCCCGGTGCCAGGCCGAGCAGGTTGTTGGCCAGGGTCACCGTCGCCGTGACCGTCGCACGCACGCCAGGATGGGTGACATCGCAGGCAAGGGCGACGGAGCAGCCGCCCTGCGCGGCCGCGAACAAGGCGCCCAGGAAGATCAAGCCCAGACTCAGAGGACCGGTCGGGAGCGCAAACGCGGCGATAAGGACCACGGCCGTGAGCACTGAATAGAGCGCCGGCACAAGGGCCCGACGCCGCGGTTGATGGGCGCACAACCGGTCCGCCATGCCACCGCCGAGGATCATGCCGAGGCCTGACACCAGCACTGCGATCCCAGTCATCAGGGCGGCCTTCTTCACGTCCATCCCATGGAAGCGAACGAAGTAGGTCGGCAGCCAAGCAATCAGCATCGCGGGCATCGCCATCTGCAGGCCGCTCGCGAGGTAGGCGAAGTTTCCGGAGCGAGCAGCGAACACTTCGCGCGCGATGCGTGCGATCTGGAGTCGGCCGGGGGCGGCGTCACCCCGGCCCTCAGGCGGCAGTGCAACTGTCTTGTAGTCGCGTACGACGAAGGGGTAGATCAGGGCGAGCAGCAAGCCCGGCGCACCCACGACGAAGAAGGCTGTGCGCCACCCCGATTGGGCGACGACAGCGCCCCCGAGGACCACGCCCAGCACCGAACCGAACAAGCCCGCGGACAGGAAGGCGCCCATCACTGCGGCACGCTGCCTGGCGGGAAACACATGCGCCAGCAGAGCGGCCCCTGCGGCCCCGTACGCTGCCTCGCCAAGACCCACGAAGGCCCGCGCCCAGAGCAACTGACCGTAGCTTTGCGCCAGGCCACAGGCGAGGGTCGCCAGGCACCAGACGAACGCCATCAGCGTGATGCTGTTGACGCGACCCCAGCGATCGGCGGCTAGGGAAATCGGCACTGCCAACAGGCCGACCACCAGCGAGACCACGCTCACGAGCATGCCGAGCTGCGAGTCCAGCAGACCCCACTCGGCCTTGAGGGCCGGCATCACTGCGCCGATGACCTGCCGCGACAGGTAGTCGGACAACATCAGGCCGAAAGTGAGCGCGAAGACCGACCACGCATGGATGCGCGATGCATTCGCGGGGTCTTTCGATGGCGCGGGGGCTGCGCCCACCGACAGGGAAGGATTCATGGCGTTTGTCTCTTGTCTCTTTTTGGTGTGCAACCGCTGCCGGCTGCAGCTTTTGCTTGCCGCGCAAAGCGAGTGTCCAGATGTGAGGTCACGGGCCCAACTGGTGCTTGCCGATGCCGCCGGCGCGGAAATAGCTGGCGCGCCGATCAGATCGACGCGCCGCAGGTCGGCTGCGCGTCGCCAGCGGACGGCAGCCGGAGCGCAGCTTCAGGCCGCGACGCGCAACGGCACGCCGCGCTGACCATGCGCGCGGTTTGGCGGCAGACCGAGCTTCGCCAGCGTTTCGTCAGTGTTGCGGTAGGTCTCGCCGAGCTTGTAGATGCGTCGTGCCTCGTCCCCGCTAGCGACATCGCGGTTCAGCTCGCGCGCGACTCGCACCATCATCTCAATCTGCTGCACGGAGGTCATGCGTTCTCCGCGCGGGCCGAACAACGTGTCCTCGATGCCGACGCGCACATGCATGCCGAGTGCAATGGCCATCGTGTTCATCGGATAGATGTGACGGTTCAGGGTCTCGAGCGTGAGCACCGCGCCGTCGGGCGTGCGGCGCACGAACTCGATCATGTCCGCCGGATTCAGCCCGGCGAAGCCACCGCCGATTGCCACGTAGTTGAGGATCAGCGGCCCGTTGTACGCGCCGCGGCGAATGAGTCGCTCCACCGTCTCGAGTTGGGTCACGTTGCCGAGCATGAAATGCGGCTGGATTCCGCTGGCGGCAAGACGCTTCAGGTGCTCGGCATGCCACGACGGATTCGATGGCACGATCATGTCGGTGTACGCTGCCTGCACGGCCGGGTTGCTGAGCGAGGTGCCGGCGACGTCAGCCTCGGTCATCAGCTCCATCACGTTCATCTGGTTGGTGTTGATCGCGATCGTGACCTGGTCGGGGCGCGGGTTCAGTTCGGCGAGCATGTGGCGCGTGTCGTCCGTCATCCACTTGGCGGCTTGGCCGTCATCCTCGGGGGCGAAGGAAATGGAGCCGCCGACCTGCAGGATCATCTTCGGCACTGCTTCCCGCAGGCGCGCCAGCATCTCGTTGAACTTGGACAGGCGCTTGCTGCCCTTGCCGTCTTCTTCACGCACGTGCACGTGCAGCACGGTGGCGCCGGCGTTCCAGCAGTCAACTGCCTTTTGGATCTGATCGTCCATCGTGATGGCGATGTCGTCGGAATCGCCTGCGGCCCATTGGGGCCCATAGGGTGCGACCTGGATGACCAGGGGTTGCTGGTTTTCGGGGAGCAGAGAGTCGTCGAGGAATTGCATGGTGTGTCCTTGAGGTTCGGAAAATGGAGTGGCTGGAGGGTGGCTCAGCGCGCCGAAGCTGACGCCAGTTCGTCGAGCAGGATGGGGGCACCAATGCTCATGGAATGGATGCCGAGCACACTCACGCACTGCAGCACGGCGGTAATCTCTTCCTTGGTGGCGCCGAGTTCCAGGGCCTTGCGGACGTGGCGCCGTACGCCCGGCCCATACATATGGGTGCACGAGGCGTCGACGGCGATGGCAAGGAATTCGACTGTCTTCGGGTCGAGCACGCCCGACAGCATCGGCGCCATGGCCATCGACATGAATTTCTCGGTCCATGCAGGGTCAAGTTCGGCGAAGGGTTCCCAGTTGGGATTCCAGTTGCCGGTGCTGCGCAAGCGGTCGCAGACCGGAGTCGATGAAGAGGATCGGGCGTTGTCGTGTTCCATGGTCGTGTCTCCTGAGGTGGTGCTGCAGAGGGCTTGCAAGCTGCGGCTGGTTCGAGGAGTGATTGTTCCGACTGGGGGATTTGCCGATTGACCAGCGGTGCCACGCATTTAACCTACGAGGACACTCAGGGCGAACCCTATGTCGAACCTCATTCGCAGCGCCAGCCTCACCAACTACCCCGAAGTGGCGCGAGCGGCCGGGCTTGATCCGCTGGTCCTGCTGGCCGGGGCGGGACTGAGTCCTGCCTGCTTGCATGATCCGGACCTGCGGATCCCGAGTGATGCAGTAAGGGCCCTGTTCGAGGCCTCGGCGACCGCCAGCGGACTGGACAATTTCGGCCTGCGTATGGCCGAAACGCGTCAGCTGTCGAATCTGGGCGCCGTGGCGCTGATGGCGCGCGAGGAGCCCACGGTTCGGCGATTCGTGCGGGCAATGACGCGCTACAGCCATGTACTCAACGAGTCACTGTTCCTGAAGCTCGAGGAGAGCAATGGCATTGCTGTGCTTCGCGAAGAGTTTCTCGTTCGCCATCACGGATCTTCACGGCAAGCGACGGAACTGCTGGTCGGCGTGACGTTTCGCAGCCTGAAGTTCTTCCTCGGGCCAACTTGGAACCCACTGCGGGTCTGCTTCGTGCACGCACCACCGCGCGATCCGAGTGTGCACCACCGTATCTTCGGCTATGCCGTCGAGTTCGGACAGGATTTCAACGGGCTTGTCTGCACCACACGGGACATGGACGCTCCAAATCCGATGGCCGACCCTGTGATGGCGCGCTATGCGCGATTGACGCTCGAGGCCGCTGCTGACTCGGGTCGCGTGAACGCGGTCGACAACGTGCGTCACATCCTGCTCGTGCTGCTGCCTTCGGGCCAGGGCTCGATCGAGCAAGTTGCCCAACACCTCGGCGTCCACAAGCGCACCGTTCATCGACTTTTGTTGCGCGAGGGCACAACTTTTTCCGACGTGGTGAACACCATCCGGCGCGAGCTCGCTGCGCAGTACGTCGACGACGGAACGCGGCCGCTGTCGCAGGTGGCCGAACTCCTGGGTTTCTCGGCGCTGAGCGCTTTCTCCCGTTGGTACAAGCAACAGTTTGGCGAGGTCGCGGGGCAGCGTCGGCGCGTAGCCCGCGGTACAGAACGACCGGCACGAGGTCGATGGAACAGTATCTGACCGCTGGCTTGCTTCGCGTCGTGTAAAGGGATCGTCCCGCCCCCTATCAGCGAGCGTCAGCTTTCGGGCCACCAGACCAGGCGAATTTCGAAGCCCGATCGAACGACCGCTGTTCACGTCGCCGAAGTGGTCGTCCGGGCCCATTGCGGGCTTTCAGATTGCTCCAAAGCCGCCGTCTAAACGAGTTGCAAACAAGCGACCGGCACGCCAAACGCATGGCCTCTGTACTGGGCATCTTCACCTGAAGAACAGGTTGCCCCGAAACCCATCCAAACATAGCCTGCAGCATCAACCCGATCAACCCGATCAACCCGATCAACCAGCGCGACCTTACCGACAAACGCGCGCGTTTCCGCTTGTTCGTCGCCTGGAAGATCGTGAACCAGCCACTCGGGCAACTCAACCAATCGAACGCGGCTTCCTTGTCGGATCTGATTGTTCATTTTGGGAAGTCCGAGTGTCTGAGGCGCATTCGTTGGTCTTGATGGGCGCGGATAGGGGCGCAGTTCATGCAGGGGCTCATCCGTCTGCTCGTGGCCGAACTGTGCCACACGAAGCCTGCGCAGTTCGCCTCATCGAATGGCTACGACCGTGTTGGCCAGCATGGCAACTGTGGCCGCAGCGAGCAAGTAGTAGGCGAACAAGCGGTCAGCCATGCGTCCTCTCAGCGCAGCACGAATAGAACGCCGCTCATCCCAGACGAAGGCCAGCGAGACGATTGATGTGCACCAACCAAGGGCTCGAGGCCATCCCAAAAGTGGAGAGACGGCAAGAACCAGATTGAGCGAAAGTCCAAGCAGCGTCAGAAGTGCTGCAACGACCTTCAAGTGTGGGGGTAGGTAATCTCGCACGCGCATTACATCTGTTCCTTGGGTGGCGTGTACGTACTGCGGCAACAGTGCGGAGTTCCGCTTTTGGCCGCAACCTGAACTACGCGATTGCGTCCAGGTAGTCGGTCATCGTGGCGGCCCAAAGTTGGGGTCGATAAATCAACGCATGCCCGCCGCGCAGCGCGTGGAATGCCCCCCTGCCGCCGGCCGCGCGAAATGCATCGAAGTTCTCACGACAATGCGCGATGCGATAGTACTGGTCGTGGCTTCCGTGAAGCCAAAGGGTCTCCCGAGGGAACGCCGAGCCGCGTAGGAACGTCTTCCTATTCACCTCCGGGTGCGTTGGGCAAGCTCTCCCCAGCCAACCGCCATTGAAGTTGATAGCGGCTTTGAAAACGGACGGTCGCTCGCCCGCATAGGCAATCGCCAGAATCCCGCCACGCGATGTTCCACCAATCACCAGATGTTCCTGCTTGACATCCGGACGCGCGCAGATGTGCTCCATCACCGCGTCCAGGTCCTCGATGGCCCGGTCGACGCCTGGCAGGGACAACTGCGGGTCCCAGGAATAGCCACTTCGGTCTAGCTTGAACCCTTCGTCATAGAGTCCCCCTGACTTCCCGCGGCCTCGACGTTGAGGAGCCGCGCAAATCTGAACACGCCGCAAAGTGGATAGGCTGCTCCCATGGGCGAGGACAGAGCCCGGATGACAGGAGCAGACGACATGAGCAAAAGACCCCGCCGCAATCACTCAGCGGCATTCAAGGCCAAGGTGGCGATCGATGCGCTGGCCGACGGCAAGACGATCGCCGAGGTGGCGCTYAAGCACGACGTTCACCCCAATCAGGTGACAGAGTGGCGACGCCAGTTGATCGAGCGCGCCGCGGGCGTCTTCGGGGGCGCGACGGCGCCAGAGACGCCGCCGGTGGACTTGAAGGTGCTGCACGCCAAGATCGGGCAACTGACACTGGAGAATGATTTTTTGGAAGGCGCGCTCAGCAAGGCCGGTWTGCTGAGCGCAAAGCGATGATCGAGCGCGAACACGAACTGCCGATCAAGCGCCAGGCCGAGCTGCTGGGCATCAGCCGAGGCACGGTGTACTACCACCCCGAGCCGATTTCCGAGAGCGAGCTGGCGTTGATGCGCCGCATCGACGAGTTGCATCTTGAGCACCCGTTCGCCGGCAGCCGCATGCTGCGCGATCTGCTGCGCCTGCGGGGCATCGATGTGGGACGGCGGCACGTGGGCACGCTGATGTGGCGCATGGGCATCCAGGCGCTGTACCGCAAGCCCAACACGAGCAAGAAGCACCCATCGCATCCGGTGTTCCCGTACCTGCTGCGGGAACTGGCCATTGAGCGGGCCAACCAGGTCTGGGCCCTGGACATCACCTACGTCCCGATGGCTCGCGGCTGGGTGTACCTGGTGGCGGTGCTGGACTGGGCGAGCCGCCGGGTTCTGGCCCATCGCGTGTCGATCACGATGGAGGTGGACTTCTGCGTCGAGGCATTGCAAGAGGCCACCGCTCGCTGGGGAGCGCCAGAGATCGTCAACACCGATCAAGGTAGCCAGTTCAGCAGCTGCGATTTTGTCGCCGAGGTGAAGCGCATAGGCGCGCGCCAGAGCATGGACGGCAAGGGCTGTTGGCGGGACAACGTCTTCGTCGAGCGGCTGTGGAAGAGCGTGAAATACGA